>JAFQBD010000052.1 GCA_017416795.1 Bacillota bacterium
GAAGACATTAATGATCATCAGTATCGCAGCAGTGATGGTACTGGCAGTAGGAGGCATCTTAGCATACCTGACAGATACAGCAGGAGTAACAAACACATTTACAGTAGGTAACGTGGATATCACTGTAGATGAAGCTAAGGTAAATGAAGAAGGTAAGCCGCTTGATAAAGACGGTAACGTAGTTGATGATGTAATCAACGCAGACAGAGTAAGCGACACAAAAGATGATGAAGGCAAGCTGGTTCCAGCTAATAAATACCACATCGTTCCCGGCCTGACTTACACCAAGGACCCTACAATGACAGTTAAGGCTAAGAGTGAAGAATCATACGTACGTATGATGGTTACTATCGATCATTCAAAAGAATTTGATGCTATCTTCGCACCTGAGAAGGCTAAGCTGATCGAGATCTTTAACGGATATGATGGCAAAACTTGGATCTATGAAGGCGAAACTAGAGATGAAGCTGCTAACACGATTACATATGAATTCCGTTATTTTGATAAGGTGAACAACAAGGAAACAGTAAAACCTGCTGAAGATGCGGACTTAGTACTGGATGCACTGTTTGACTCAATCACAGTACCGGGCTTCATCACTAAGGAACAGCTGGCAACAGTTGGCGGATTCAACATCGTAGTTGAAGGACACGCTATCCAGGCTGCAGGATTTGAAGACACTAACGAAAACGGAGTTGCTGTCAAAGCTATCGACAACGCATGGAAAGCTTTTGATGCAGAAGTAGAGTAAAATAGAGTAATAGTATGACTATTGAATAAACAGAGAGAACACGCTGATGATCAGCGTGTTCTTTTAGATTATGTACATCAAAATATAAGACTTCCAACATTTACTTCGTAGAGCTAAAGTGATAGAATATTAAGGGGTATATCAAGAAAGGCGAGGGAATTATGAAGAGGATATTGAGCTTAGTCATCACAATGATGATGGCAGTAACGATGATGCCGTATATGGCTTTCGCTGAAGCAGTTACTGAAGATGTTGATATCGAGCTGGTCCCTAATGCGGTATCAGCTAATACAGCTATAGATCACAGCGCTTATCGTCAGAATATAGGGGCGGCGGCAGATGATCTCAGGACTCAGATGTCACATCGAATAGCATCTCCGGAAGTTAAGCTCAAGCTTAATGAATTCGATAAGGATTATATCTCTGCTTCGATAAATGAGATATTTGAAACTGCATTAGAACATACAGGCGTGCCTAATGAAGGTGACTATTTAAGGTGGTCTGTCAAATCATATAAGTGTAATGTAAGTGCCAAGAAGTCAAACGGCATATATTATGCTGATTATAAATATGAGATCACATACTACACAGGTAGTGAGCAGGAAGATAAGCTTGCTGAAGCGATTTCCAAGCTTACAGACAGCCTTCATATAGAAGATAAGAGCGATTACGAGAAGGTAAAAGCTATATATGACTATATGACAGCTAATATTTCATACGACTACACTAATCTCAAAAATGAAGCATACACATTAAAATACTCTGCGTATGCGGCGCTGATGAACAAGACGGCTGTATGTCAGGGATATGCCACATTATTCTATAGACTGGCTCTTGCAGAAGGTATCGACACCAGGGTCATTGCAGGACAATCAAAGAATGTTTCAGGTGTTTATGAACACCATGCGTGGAACATCGTTAAGATAGACGGTAAATATTACAATCTGGATGCGACATGGGACTCAACATGGGATAAGGATAAGAAGAAACATGATTTCTTCCTTAAGGGAACTGACAGCTTCACTAACCATGAACCGGACAGTATGTATACTACCGGTGAATTCCAATGCCTCTATCCGATAAACAAGACTGATTACAAGAAAACAGCCGACAGTGATGATGATCAGGATGCAGATATCCCAGGCAGCCAGGAACATGAAGTAGTTATAGATAAAGAAGTGAAAGCTTCTTTTAATAAGCCGGGAAAGACTGAAGGCAGTCACTGCTCTAAGTGCAACACGATTCTTGTTGCGCAGAAGGATATCCCTGCCATAACATCTGTGAAGCTTGAAAAGACAAAAAACATCTACACAGGTAAGGCTATCAAACCTAAAGCTGTTTTGAAAGATTCTCAAGGAAATACCTTGAAACAAGGATCTGACTATGTCATTGACTATTCAAAAGGCATCACGAAAGTCGGCAAGTATACTGCTAAGATCATCCTTTTGGGCAAGTATGACGGCAATAAGTCATTAAGCTTTTATATCCTTCCGAAGGCACCGACAAGCTTAAGTACGCAGTTATATGGGTATGACGATGTGAAGCTCAGCTGGTCGAAGTCAACAGGTGCGAATGGATATTATGTTTATTACAAGAAGTCGACAGATAAAGAGTATAAACAAAAGAGGGTAACAGGCACATCCATAAAGCTGTCAGACCTCTATGATGGAGTTAAGTACGATTTCAAGGTGGCCCCGTATTGTAACATAGAAAGCAGCCAGATATCACCTTCATATAAGACTTCAAGCATCTACACATTGAAGAAGCTGTCCACACCTAAGGTTGTCAAGAGCGGCACTAAAGTGAAGGTGTCATGGAAGAACATCAGCGGTGAGACAGGATACCAGATATCAAAGTCTACTAAGAAAAACGTTATTAAGATAGTGTCCACATATAAGACAACTAAGGGCACATACAAGACTCTTACTGCTAAGAAGGGCACCAAATACTATTACAAGGTAAGAGCATACAAGAGCTACAAGGTGGGATCAAAGACTGTTAAAGTTTATGGACCTTGGTCTGCTTATAAGGCTTATAAGAGATAATTAATACGACAGAGGGAAGAAATGACTGAGCTTTTGAAAGGAAAACCGGTCGCAGACCGCATAACTATAGAAATCGCAGAGAAAGCTGAGAATCTCAAGGCTTCCGGCGTCGTTCCGACGCTCGCTATAGTGCGCCTCGGGAAAGAACCGGGAGATATTTCTTATGAAAAGGGCGCAGTGAAGCGAGCGGCAGAAGCAGGTGTGGAGGTCAAGAGTCTCGTTTTTGATCGTGACATGACACAGGAAGACCTGATTGCCGAGATAGAGAAACTGAACGAAGAGGATTCGGTCCACGGAGTGCTGATATTCAGACCATTGCCTAAGCATATAGACGAGAAGGCAGTCTGCGAAGTGCTGGATCCGGCTAAGGATATCGACGGCATAACATCGGGATCTCTTGCAGGCATATTCATGGACAGCGATGTGGGATTCCCGCCATGTACAGCAGCTGCTTGTATAGAGATGCTGGATCATTACGGATACGATCTTAAAGGTAAGAAAGTGACTGTCATGGGAAGGAGCCTAGTTATCGGTAAACCTGTCGTCATGATGGCGATGAGACGAAACGCTACCGTAACTATATGTCACAGCAGGACGACTGCCGAAGACTTCGCAGCAGCAGGATCGAACGCAGACATAGTTATCGCAGCTGTCGGCAAGGCGAGAATGATCACAGAAGACATGCTGGGCGAAGGCCAGGTCATTATCGACGTAGGCATCAACATGGATGAGAACGGCAAGCTTTGCGGTGATGTGGACTTCGACCGTGAAAACCCTGATGAAGGCATAGGTGCACATGCAGCGGCCATAACACCTGTACCTGCAGGCGTTGGAAGCGTGACTACGGCAGTGCTTATGAAACACGTTATAAATGCGGCTGAAAAAGCAGCCGATAGAGTATAAAAATGATTTTTGAAGACGAGAGGGAGGACAAATTATGTACCCAAGATTAGTTATCGATATGGAAAAACTCAGAGGCAATATCGATGGAGTTGCTAAGATCGCTAAAGATCAGGGCGGATGCTCACTTATGATCGTAACTAAAGCATTATGTGCAGATGAGAAAGTCGTTGAGATGATCGCATCACATCCTGCAGTAGATTATCTGGCAGACTCAAGAGTCCAGAACATCAAGAAGAATTATGAAACTATCAAAGCCAACGGCAAGCAGAGCGTCCTGCTGAGACTGCCTATGGCTTCGGAAATAGAAGAAGTAGTTAAGTATGTAGACATAAGCTTCAACTCAGAAATGACTACTCTCGAAATGCTCGATGCAGAAGCAGCTAAGCAGGGCAAAGTGCACAAGGCCGTTCTGATGATCGACGTTGGCGATTTGAGAGAAGGTATCTTCTTCCAGAACGAAGAGGAAATCATCGAGACAGCTAAGAAGATCAATGACATGGCAAACGTTGAGCTTTACGGCGTGGGCGTCAACCTGACATGCTACGGAGCTATCATTCCGAAGAACGATAACCTGAGTATCATCTGCGACTTTGCATCTAAGATCGAAGAAGCTACAGGCGCTAAACTGAATATGATCTCAGGTGGAAACTCCAGCTCTATCTATCTTGTTGGCAAGGGTGAACTTCCTGAAAAGATCAACAACCTGAGACTTGGCGAAGCCTTCCTGCTGGGCAATGACACTGCATACGGCGAAAGACTCGAAGGAACTGTTGACGATGCGCTGACAGTAGAAGCTCAGATCGTTGAACTGAAGGAAAAACCATCACTTCCTATCGGCGAAGTAGGCGTTGACGCATTCGGTCAGAAACCTTACTACGAAGATCGCGGCATCATCAAGAGAGCCATCATCGGTATCGGTCAGCAGGATATGACAGCAGACTCCATGTATCCGATCGACGAGCGTATCGACGTTCTCGGAGCAAGCTCAGACCACATGCTGCTGGATGTAACTAAGGCAGACTATAAGGTGGGCGACATCGTATCCTTCAAGCTGGGCTACGGATCAGTACTTAAAGCAGCGACAAGCGAATATGTAACAAAGGCATATAAATAAACTATATGAGATAATCAAAAAACCCGGGAAGCATTATACTTCTCGGGTTCGTTTCGTTATATATGGTTATTTATATCTATTCTCGTATAAACTCCAGGAAATCATCGAAGTCTTCGAAGTCGCTCTGGATGAATTCGAAGAGGACCGGCTCTTTGAATTCGTATTTCGCTGTCACCATCAGGAACGGAGCCAGCGGACTCATCTTCAGCTTGTTTTCAAGATAGCGGATATCCTGAAGGGTGTAGGCTGAGGCGATGAGCTGGCCGAAGTCGGTCAGGAAATAAACGCCCTTCACATCGTTGCTCAGTCTGAATATGCGGCTGTTGACATGGTCGTTAGTTGGCTTGAATGCCATGAACATCCTGCCGTTTTCGTGGTTGGACATGACAGTGTTGAGATTCACTGTAAGCTCACCGATATTGTCTTCCATGTCGTCATCTGCGAGCAATACTTCATATACTGTGACGAACTCCGGCTTGGCAAGCATCATAGCTGCTTCCGCTGAACTTATGGCGAAGCCTGAACAGTGGCGGCATTCTACTACCTTAAGATCTTTGACGATGACTTCTGTGATCACGGTCTCATAATTGCCTCCCATCTCGATGAGAGACTCACAGAGGTAGGCAACTGCTCCGTCATCATATTCGCGTGCCTTATCTATGACGTTTTTACAGAATGTCGCCTGATAGTATTTGCTGTAAACATCGAGAGGGCATCCCTTGGAGGCGATATATGCCGCGCCGGTAAAGTCTCTGCCAAACAGACGCATGAGGAAATAATTCACCGCCTGATAATCGGAGGTGATATCGCCGCAGATCATCTGCATGAGATGGTCCTGCTCTTCTTCACTTAATGTTATATCTTTCTCCAGAACGAATCCGTATTCATCATAATTCTTAGGGAGAGGAAGTCCGTGATGCTGATTGAAACTCTTGTAGTATTCAAGAAGACCGCGAAGCTGCCTTTCTGTCAATTCTATTTTCTTAGCTCCCAATCCACCTACCAGTGCCTGCTCAACAAGATCGATCTCATCTCTGTCATTGCCGACGATGCTCTTGTACGTTTCCAGCCCCATCTCTTCGCAGTCGATATAGAAGAACTGATGAAGGTCGTTGTCTTCATCATCAATGGAAAATGCGCCGGCAGATGCCCTGCGCCAGTGTGCGTACACAGCAAGCACACCCATGAGTCGGGTGTCGGTAACATATGCAGATATAAAATGCTTTTCGGCATTTTTTTCGGCGGTGAGAAGACCGCCCTCTAAAACTGTGAATACAGGTTTGTTCAAATCATGTACCTCATCTGTTTTCTTGATATATGAAGAGTATACCCTATCTGAAAAAAAATACAAGAGGAAGCAGGTATTGCTGTTTGAATCTATTGACACGGTTTTTAATTCTTAATATAATATATTATTAAGAAATAAAGAAGATCCTTATTGAGAGCGGTGGAGGGAATAGGCCCTGAGAAACCCGGCAACCTAGTGAATTTTCAACATCGAAGAACACAAAAGGTGCTAAATCCTACAGGATATTTTATTCTGAAAGATGAGGAAAGATAACCGTAAACAACGTCTCTTTCCTGCCGCGAAAGAGACTTTTTTCTAAAAAGGGATCAGCTAACAAACGGAGGTTAAACGAATGAGAAAATTATTTACATCAGAATCAGTAACAGAAGGCCATCCTGATAAGATCTGCGACCAGATCTCAGATGCTATCGTAGATGCGATCCTCGAGCAGGACCCTACAGGCAGAGTCGCAGCAGAAACTACAGCAAATACAGGATATGCTATGGTAATGGGTGAGATCAGCACAGAGTGCTATGTAGACATCCAGAAGATCGCAAGAGAAGTTATTTGTGACATAGGATATGACAAAGGCGAATATGGTTATGATGGCAATGTATGCGCTATCCTGACTGCTATAGATGAACAGTCACCTGACATCGCTATGGGAGTTGACAAGGCTCTCGAATACAAGGAAGGCGCAGCTGCAGAAACAGATGAGCTGGAAGAAACAGGTGCAGGAGACCAGGGTATGATGTTCGGTTTCGCATGTAACGAAACACCTGAACTCATGCCTATGCCTATCGCACTGGCACATAAGCTGGCAAGAAGACTGACAGAAGTCAGAAAGAACGGAACGCTCCCTTACTTGAGACCTGACGGCAAGACACAGGTAACTGTAGAATATGACGGAGATAAGGTGAAGAGGATCGATACTATCGTTATCTCAACTCAGCACGATCCTGAAGCTACTCTTGAACAGATCAGAGCAGACCTGATCAAGCATGTAGTAGAGCCTGTAGTAGACGCAGACCTGTTGGATGAAGAAACTAAGTACTTCATCAACCCTACAGGAAGATTCGTTATCGGCGGACCTAACGGAGACTCAGGTCTGACAGGAAGAAAGATCATCGTAGATACTTACGGCGGATATGCTCGTCACGGCGGTGGCGCATTCAGTGGCAAGGACCCTACTAAGGTTGACCGTTCAGCAGCTTACGCAGCAAGATACGTTGCTAAAAATATCGTAGCAGCAGGACTTGCTGACAAGTGTGAGATCCAGCTGGCATACGCTATCGGTGTAGCTAAGCCTGTGTCCATCATGGTAGACTCATTCGGAACAGGTAAGGTCTCCGATGAAAAGCTGTCAGAGATCGTATCAAAGCATTTCGATCTGAGACCTGCAGCTATCATCAAGAGCTTAGATCTGAGAAGACCTATTTACAGACAGGTAGCAGCATACGGACACTTCGGAAGAACAGACATCGATCTGCCTTGGGAAAAGACTGATAAGGCGGAAGCACTGGCTAAAGAAATTTAAAGACCTGAGAAAGGAATCTAAGATATACATGGGAATCAAAGTAGCTAAATTCGGCGGCTCATCAGTTGCCGATGCATTACAGATAGAAAAGATAAAGAACATCATCGAAGCAGATAATGACATCAAATACGTAGTAGTATCAGCACCGGGAAAGAGATATGCAGATGACAGTAAGATCACGGACCTGCTCTACCTGTGCAAGACTCATATCGAGCATAAGATCCCATACGAACAGATCTTCCAGGTTATCTGCGACAGATTCATGGCAGTAGATGTGAATCTTAATGCAGAGATCAACCTGAAGAAGGAATTTGATGAGATCAAGGCTAATCTTGAAAAGGGCGCTACAGCTGATTACATAGCAAGCAGAGGCGAATACCTCAATGCTAAGCTGATCGCTTCATATCTGGGATATGACTTCGTAGATGCCGCATCAATGATAAGATTCGATGAAAAGGGCAGATTCATGGAAGATCTGACTAATACCGCTATCAAGCAGGAACTCAGCAAGCATGAGAAGGCAGTCATTCCGGGATTTTACGGAGCGAAGATCGACGGAACAGTGAAGACTTTCTCAAGAGGCGGATCCGACATCACAGGAGCACTTATCGCAAGAGCGATGGAAGCTGATGTGTATGAAAACTGGACTGACGTTTCGGGATTCCTGATGGCAGACCCTAGGATCGTTAAGAATCCTAAGCCTATAAGCATGATCTCATACAAAGAACTGAGAGAACTTTCATACATGGGAGCATCAGTACTTCATGAAGATGCTATCTATC
The DNA here is from genome assembly GCA_017416795.1 of Bacillota bacterium. Classification (GTDB taxonomy): domain Bacteria; phylum Bacillota; class Clostridia; order Peptostreptococcales; family Anaerovoracaceae; genus Lentihominibacter. The sequence continues at coordinate 8,421 of JAFQBD010000052.1, forward strand.
CTGCAAGGATTGCCAATATTCCTATAAACATCAGAAATACCAATAAGCCTGAAGATCCGGGAACAATGATCGCAGCAGAGCCTGATAAAAACAGCGACAGAATTATTTCCGGTATCGCAGGAAGCAAGGATTTCACAGTAATCGCTATCAGTAAGAATGGCCTTAGTACTGAAAGAGGATTTATAAGAAAGCTTGCAGGTATACTTGAAGATAACGATATAGCTATCGAACATCTGCCAAGCGGCATCGATACAGTATCTATCGTTATAGACAACAGAGCACTGGACGGTAAGCTGGACGAGATCATAGAAGAGATCCAGAGACAGCTGAAGCCTGATCATATCGAAACATTCGATAACATGGCGCTGATCGCAACAGTAGGTGCGGGAATGCTGTCAAGAACAGGTGTATCGGCAACATTGTTCACAGCGCTTGCCAATGCAGGAGTCAACATCAGAATGATCGACCAGGGCTCAAGCGAAATGAATATCATCGTCGGTGTTGAAAACAAGGATTTCGAAAAAGCAATAAAAGCGATCTACGAAGCATTTGTATCATAAAGATAAGGACGTGAAGCGTGTTTATTAAAGAATTGATTTTGATAGCATATATGCTGTGTATCATATTGGGTGCATCAGCGCTTACTATAGCTTTTCTCGGAAAGAGCAGAGGCAGGATACAATTCAATAAAGCGATGGCTTTATTTGCCATAGGTCTGCTGGTGATGTGCTTCTATGACATGGCAATATATTATCTGGATTATGTCATTGGCGGATTCAACAGCCTTAAGATCATGCGAATAGGCAACTGTATAATCGCAGGCAATATGTATTTATGGCTAAATGTCCAGGAAAAGATCATCAAGAGAGATGCTCTGAGACTGATCGATAAAATGGTAAAGAGCTATCTTGTGTTTTATGCAGCCATGTGGGCACTTTTGACATTCTTCTTCAGCATAGAACATTTCTATACGATGAAGTGGCTTCTGCTGGCTACAGACGTGGTGCTTATCATATCTTTCCTGACAGCTTCCATAGCACATATATTATTTGCGGCAACTGCCAATGATAAATTGTCACTGGGTTATATGGTGATCGTAACAGCGATGCTTATCTGGAACTATGTATCATACTTCTGGGGAGAAACATCGGTTTACTGGGGAAACAGTGCGTTCATAAGAGCTCCGCTGGATCTTACCATCATATTCTGGCTGATAATAAGTGCAGTTACGCTGGTTTATACATATCACAAAGTTTTTCTTGAGACTTTCTCTGAAAGTAGTGAATCGGCAAGCAGGAATGATACGGCCGACAGATTGGAAGAAGTGTGCAGTCAGTTTAAATTGACACCGAGAGAAAAAGAACTGATAGAACTCATATACAGCGGCAAGAGCAATAAAGAGATAGCAGAGATCCTGTATCTTTCCGAAAGCACAGTCAAGACTCATATTTACAACATCTTCAGGAAGATGGACGTAAAGAACAGAGTCGGCGTGATTTGTGTTATAAACGGGGATATTGAGGATGGACAAGAGGAACAATAAGTAGTACAATAAATCAAATTCAAAATACAACAGGAGGAAGAAATGGCATATATTTTTGAAGAACCATCAAGAACATTCAGCGAATATCTCTTAGTACCGGGATACTCTTCAACAGAATGCAGAGTGGAGAACGTTTCTCTCAAGACGCCGGTAGTAAAATTTAAGAAGGGTGAAGAATCTGCGATCCAGATGAATATCCCTATGGTATCAGCTATCATGCAAGCTGTATCAGGAGACAGACTTGCTATCGCTCTTGCTAAAGAAGGCGGCATCTCATTCATCTACGGTTCACAGACTATCGAAAGCCAGGTTGAAATGGTAAAGAAAGTCAAGTCACATAAGGCAGGCTTCGTAACAAGCGATGCTAACATCAGACCTGACCAGACACTTGGTGAACTGCTTGAACTCAAAGAAAGAACAGGTCACTCAACTACAGCTGTAACAGAAGACGGAACTGCTGAAGGCAAGATGGTAGGTCTCGTTACAAGCAGAGACTACAGAGTGAGCAGAATGTCAATGGAAACAAAAGTTGCCGAATTCATGACTCCTTTTGATAAGCTCATATATGCTGAAGAAGGCGTGAGCCTCTCAGAAGCTAACGATATCCTGTGGGAGCACAAGCTGAACGCTCTTCCTATCGTAAGAAAAGACCAGACACTGGCATATTTCGTATTCCGTAAGGACTATGATACTCACAAGCAGTATCCTGATGAACTGCTGGATGATCACAAGAGATACGTTGTAGGTGCCGGCGTCAACACAAGAGACTATGCAGAAAGAATACCTGCTCTCGTAGAAGCAGGAGCTGACGTTCTCTGTATCGATTCTTCAGAAGGTTTCACAGAATGGCAGAAGATCACTCTGGACTTTGTAAGAGAAAAGTACGGTGATAAAGTAAAGATCGGTGCAGGTAACGTAGTTGATAAGGAAGGCTTCGAATACCTGGCAGATGCAGGTGCCGACTTCATCAAGGTAGGTATCGGCGGCGGATCCATCTGTATCACAAGAGAACAGAAGGGTATCGGCAGAGGACAGGCTTCAGCCGTTATCGAAGTTGCTAAGGCAAGAGACGAATATTACGAAAGAACAGGCGTATATGTACCAATCTGTTCAGACGGCGGTATCGTATATGATTACCATATGACACTGGCACTGGCTATGGGAGCTGACTTCCTGATGCTGGGAAGATACTTCTCAAGATTCGATGAATCTCCTACAGCTAAGCTGAACATCAACGGTAACTACGTTAAGGAATACTGGGGCGAAGGTTCCAACAGAGCAAGAAACTGGCAGAGATACGATATGGGCGGCGACAAGAAGCTGTCATTCGAAGAAGGCGTTGACTCATACGTTCCATACGCAGGCCCGCTCAGCGACAACGTTAGACAGTCACTGCAGAAAGTTAAGTCAACAATGTGTAACTGCGGTCTGATGAACATCCCTGATCTTCAGAAGAACGCTAAGATCACCCTCGTATCAGCAACAAGTATCATCGAAGGCGGCGCACACGACGTTATCCTGAGAGATACATCATCACCTGGAAACAGATAATAAAAAACCCCGTGAAGTTCACGGGGTTTTATAATGCGATAAATTATGCGAGGATCATCTTTGTCAGATCCATTGGATCTACGATTTCTCCGTCTTTGTAAACTCTCATGTTTCCGGAAGCGATCTCGTCGATGAGGATAACTTCACCGTCTTCGCTGTAACCGAATTCGAACTTGATGTCATACAGCTTCAGTCCCTTAGCAGCCAGGTCGTCAGCAACGATCTGAGTGATCTTCAGAGTCTGTTCCTTCATGCTGTCATACATTTCAGGAGTCATAACGCCCAGCAGAGCCAGAGCATCCTTAGTTACAAGTGGATCGCCCTTTTCGTCATCCTTGAATGTAGTTTCAACATATCCGCCTTCGATAGGAGTACCGTCTTCGATGTAATCTCCGTATCTTCTAACAAAGCTTCCAGTAGCAACGTGTCTGCAGATAACTTCCAGACCCTTACCGAATACTGTAGCAGGCAGTACTTCCATAGTAGCCTTATCGATATCAGCATCTACGTAGTGAGTCTTAACTCCTGCAGCCTTCAGCAGTTCGAAATAGTGGATAGAAGTCTTCAGGTTTTCTCTTCCGATTCCTTCTATTGTCAGACCAACAGCGTTTTCGCCCGGGTCGAACTTACCGTCTTTGCCTGTGCAGTCATCCTTGAACAGCAGCAGTACGTTACCGTTTTCCAGCTTGAATACGTCCTTTGTTTTTCCTGTGTAGATTTTTTCCATAAAAATCGCCTCCATATATATTATCAGTAATGTTGAATAACAATTCCACCCTAATATTATAGAGTCAAATCGTGCATAACACCAGTTTTTTTTGTAAAAAAATTGAAAAATATTGCTTTATTTTTGTGGCTAACATAAAATGAAAGTGCAGACTTAATGATAAACGGAGCCGGATATGGAGCAGAACACAAGCTGTAAAAACGTAATAAGAATAATGGGTGCTTATGTCGCATGGGTCATGGGATCCGGATTCGCGACGGGGCAGGAGATATTGCAGTTCTTTACCAGTTATGGGTATAAGAGCTTTATTTTAGTTGCGATCAATCTGGTGGGATTTTTGATCGTAGGACCGGCGATCCTCGAGGCCGGGCAGAAACATAGTGATGATGAAGGGTTCAATCAGTTCAAGTATTTCTGCGGCAAGAAGGTCGGAGTGTTTTATGACTGGTTCGTTCCTATAAGTATGTTTGCCGGTATGGTCATCCTCATTTCAGGTGCCGGGGCTACTCTTCAGGAGTATTACGGACTTAATCACTACGTAGGCGCTCTGGTGATGTCGCTGCTGGCTTTCGTAGCTTATGTGGCCGGATTTCAGCGATTCGTCAAGGTAGTATCATTTATAGGGCCTACTATCATAGCGTTTACGATCATTGTCGGCGTGATAACCGTGTTCCGTGATTTTGACGGGCTGGCGATGGTAGGTGAATATCAGCCTGTTATGGAGGCAAGACAGCCTGTAAGGTTCTGGTGGCTTTCGGGGCTCCTTTATATAGCATATAATCTGACCGGAGGTTCCATGTATTATACGGCTCTCGGAAAGAGCGCAGCTTCGCGCAAAGAGGCAGTTTACGGAGCGACGCTGGGCACCTTTGCATTGATGCTGGCTATCCTTCTTATGAACAGCGCCATGCTTACTGATATAGGTACAGCCGGAACTTTAGCTATCCCGACTCTTTACTTAGCTAAGAAGATCTCCTTCGTGCTGGGTGCGGTTTTCAGCATAACATTGATCTGCGGGATATTCTCCGCATGCAGCGCTATGCTCTGGACAGTCAGCGAGAGATTCGTGGAGCAGGGCACAAAGAAGAGTTATGTTTTCGCGGGATGTGTGGCTGTCGGAGCATTCCTGCTGGGACTGCTGCCGTTCGCGGAATTGATAGGTATGATCTATCCTTATCTGGGATATATAGGTTTGATATATGTGGGGCGCGTAGCGTATACGAGAATCAGGAGGCAGAAATGAGTTCATCTAAAAAAGCATTATTGGCGATCATCGGAGTAAACTTCATCTGGGGACTGGACTTCATAGCCATCGAGTACATGATGGAATACGTGTCACCGGCTATATTTACCCTGACAAGACTGCTTATCGGAACAGCGATACTGCTTACGATCGTATTGATAAAAAAAGGCGGACTTCATGTCAAGCGTGAAGACTGGCCCAGACTGTTCATTTCCGGTGCCGTAGGGATGGCACTGTACTTTACCGTTGAAAACCTGGGGACAGGATTAACAAGCGCATCGTTTTCGGCACTCATCATGGCGACTGTTCCTGTATTCGGCATGATCGGAGACAGGATATTCTTCGGCAATAAGATCACAGGTCTGAAGATCGTATGCGTTGTGGCTTCTATCGTAGGTGTATATCTGCTGGTGAGTGGAGAACCTATGGGCGTCAGTATGGCAGGGTTCGGCTTCATGCTGCTGGCTGCGCTTTGCTGGACATTCTTCATCGCTTACGTCAAGCCGCTTTATGAGAAATATGACTTGCTTACAATACTGACAGGGCTGTTTGTATCGGGACTCATCGTGCAGGTGCCCCTGGCGATATTCGCGCCTGAACCTATGATGAACTTCACACCTACAGGCATCGTAGTTACCGTGCTTACTGCATTGATCTGTATCATCTTAGGGGAATTCGGATATGTTTATGCCATCGGCAAGCTGTCCGTTACTATGGTATCCATATTCGAAAACGTGCTGCCTGTTACTACAGTGCTGTTCTCACTGATTCTCTTCGGAACTATGTTGACAGGTATGCAGCTTGTGGGCGCAGTTGTTATCATGGCAGCAGTTACGGTGCTGGCTTTGAAGGAAGAAAGCTGAGAAAGCTCTATATTTTGAAGAGGAAATAACATTTTTTGTATAAAAAAGTAAAAAAATGTGATACAATCATATGTTGTAGGAAATAATAGAACTGTAATTATCAAATCAGACAATAACGGCATTGCCGAAGTATAGAATGGAGGATCAATATGTATTTACCAAACAAAAGACCGGATGATATGGAACGTATCACTACACCTGCTCTGGCTGAAGCATTTATCGAAGAACAGGTAAAATTAATACAGGAACAGGTGGGAGATAAGAAAGTTCTGCTGGCTTTGTCCGGTGGCGTTGACTCTTCCGTAGTAGCAGCTCTGCTGATTAAGGCTATCGGCAAGCAGCTGACATGTGTACACGTTAACCACGGCCTTCTCAGAAAGGGCGAACCTGAACAGGTAGTACAGGTATTCCGTGATGAAATGAATGCTAATCTGGTATATGTAGATGCTATCGACAGATTCCTGGGATTGCTGGAAGGCGTTGCAGAACCTGAAGCTAAGAGAAAGATCATCGGTGCTGAATTCATCAGAGTATTCGAAGAAGAAGCACGTAAGCTGGAAGGAATCGAATTCCTGGCACAGGGTACTATCTATCCTGATATCACAGAATCAGACGGCGTTAAGGCACACCACAATGTAGGCGGACTTCCTGAAGACATGCAGTTCGAACTGGTTGAACCTGTAAGACTGCTGTACAAGGACGAAGTAAGAGTGGTTGGTAAGGCTCTGGGTCTGCCTGACGGTATGGTATTCAGACAGCCATTCCCTGGCCCTGGTCTTGGCGTTAGATGCACAGGCGCTATCACAAGAGATAGACTGGAAGCTGTTAGAGAAGCAGATGCCATCGTAAGAGAAGAAATCGAAAAGATGGACAACCTGCCATGGCAGTACTACGTAGCTATCCCTGACCTGAAGTCAACAGGCGTTAAGGACGACAAGAGATACATGGGATGGGCTGCTATCATCAGAGCAGTCAACACAGTAGACGCTGTAACAGCTGAATCAGTAGAAATTCCTTGGGAAAGACTGTGCGTTATGAGAGACAGGATCATCGCAGAAGTACCGGGAATCAACAGAGTGCTGTGGGACATCTCAGATAAACCTGTGGCAACGATTGAGTGGGAATAGTAACATATAACCCAAGAATGTTGAAATTTCAACGTTCTTGGGTTTATTTTTTTATGTGTGACCAAAAAATGATCAAAATAATTATATGTGTAGGCGGTTTAGAAAGATGTACGTACATTAAAGGACTGCTGAAAACCATCAAAGGAATTTAGTATAGAATTTTGCTAGTTCCTATGAAGCTAAAGAAGAGTCCGTAGATTATTCAGGCATGTCTTTTAATGAAGCTATGGCTGAGTTCAATAAAAATCCACCGGGCATTACAAATTATAATAATGATGAATTTATTAAATATCTCTGATGAGCAGCTCAGCTATATTACAGATGTAAGTCCCGGGTGCGGGCTGATTAAGGTAGGCAGTGCATTGGTGCCTTTTGAGAACAAGTTTCCAAGGAATACGAAGTTATATCGTTTGATGAGCACAAAGCCGGGTGAAGATTTGGCTATGTAAGAGGAGGCGAGGCAGATGGCAAGGATTAAAACAAGGGAAGTGGACCGCACTTCTATCAAAACCATGAATCGGTCTGTCTCTGCCTCGCATAGAATTAGAAATGCTGGGGCAGAAATCAGACAGAATGTAAGACGGCAGACTGATGTACAGGAACAGAGCGTCAGCGAGTATTCGACTGCAAGAGTCGAAGAAGGCATGCGGAAAACAGCCTGGAAGGCAGAGCGTGTTGCTGAAGTCGGTATCGCAAAAACATCGAAGTATGCAAAGTCAAAACTGCAGGAGAGAAGACTTCAAAGACAGGAAACTCTGTCTGCAGATCTGCCGTTTGGATATACCGGAGGGTATGATATGCCTGAGACTACGGGCAGTGACCAAAGGCTGTATCTGCCGGAGGTGCGAAGTCACGGTGTTAATCAAGTGAGGGAAAGTTTCCCTTCTTTTAGCAGAATAAAAAGGGCATATGACCCTGTTCCGGCTGGAACAGACAGACCTGGCACAAAACAGGGGATGATGACACGGGAAGGCATGAAACTGAAACGTGAAGGCAGAGACGTGAAAGGAAGAAGGTCTATCAAAACGAGGACAAATAGAAAAAATGCTTATGCAGCCCAGGCTGGAAGTAAGCAGGCATATGTAAAATCCCAGGAGGCCATGCGCAGTGCCTCGAAGCAGTCTTACCGCATGGCTAAGTCAGGCACAGGCATTGTGAAGCGGATTGCAGAAGGCTTTGCAAATGCGGTGAAGACGACTTTTCTTGGTGCAAAGGCTTTAATCCTGGCGGCCGCAGGTGGAAGTACGGTTGCTGTAGTGATTATTGTTGTCTGCTGCTTCCTGGGTTATGTGATGTATTTTTCTGAGGAAGGCGACTTTAAGGATTACAAGCCTATGATTGTCACTGTGGCAGAATCGCAGGTCGGAAACGAAGGTGGCGAGACTTTCTGGAGATGGTACGGCTTTCAAGAAAGAGTAGACTGGTGTGCCATCTTTGTCTCCTGGTGTGGAGAGCAGTGCGGATATCTGGATGCAGAAATCCTGCCAAAGTTTGCTGTAGTAGGTGATGGTGCAGAGTGGTTCAAAGAAAAGCGGCAATGGAAGACAAGACGATATACGCCGAAAGCTGGGGACATTGTTTTCTTTGACTGGGAAAATGACAGAGTAATGGACCACGTTGGTATTGTAGAGAAGTGCGAGAACAAAACTGTCTATACCATCGAAGGTAACTCTGGTAATGTGTGCAGGAAACTGCATTATGAGGTGAAGAGTAAGAAAATTTATGGGTATGGAGTGCCAGTATATAAGGTGAGATGATTCTCACCTATATTTACATTGGGGACGCAATTGATAATAAAAATTTAGCAAACTTTTTATAACTTTTTTGCGAAAACATTATATTATAGAAAGGGATAAGAGGTATGTATTCTTCAAGAATATGATACTGTAAATGCAGTGATGCAAAATCAAAGGACAATATATTTAAGAAAATCACGACATGGTAAATATGAATTAGTCTCAAAGAATTAATTTTAGATGCAACTCTCGCGAGGGAGACTGTGTGAGACATTAGCGGTTCTTCACAGTCTCCTCGAATTAGAACTAAATCTTATTTGATAAGGTCACATGCGCAGTATATGAAATACCTTGTCTGAATATGTTTCACGTATTAATTCAGCCATCCTCTCTGCTTCCATCTGCTTTCCATCTTTGTACCATGATGTAATAACACTAAAGGCTCCTGCTGTATAGAACGCAAGTATATATCTTTTTTCAGGAGTTTTTTCATCTAATCCGAAAAGTTTTTCCAGCGAATACTGAAGCCTATGTGTGAATTTTTCAATATAGATTGGTGAATTGACCGAATTAAGCAATGCTGACAGATATTTATCGTTTTCTCTGTAGAAGTCTGCAATAATTGTTGCAAACTCTGAAAGATTTCCAAGTATTACATCTTGATATTTTTTCCATTTTTCAAGAAGATCTTCTTCAATACAGTCAAGAATGTCATAAACGCTATCAAAATAACGATAAAATGTACTGCGGTTATATCCAGCAAGATCTATTACCTGGTTAACTGTTATTTTTTCAATTGGATTGTTTTTATATAAAACACAAAAGGCATCCATTATATCTTCTCTGGTGTGTACAGTCCGTTCAGGCTGTTTGTTCATGATTCATCCTCCATTTTGCGACAAATCCTCCTGAATTGTTTCTTGATGGGATTTGGGACTAACAATATAATTATACACAGTATATCATTAATTCAATAAATAAGGAGGATTAATATGAAATTCTTAAACAATCACTGGTATGATCTCTGTGGAATACTGGCCATCCCTGCTATAGTTGTTGCAATTATATTTTATGATAATATGGAAACGCTGCAATTTCTTGCACTTATTAACTTCATCGTTATCCTGATTCATCAGTTTGAGGAATACAGGTTCCCGGGCGGTGGTCAGGCATTACCTAACACAGTCCGCGGCGGTGATGCCATACCAGACAGATATCCGTTAAACCAGCAAAGTGCTATGGCAGGAAACCTGTTCGTCAGCATTGTCATGTACACATTACCAATATTTTTCCCGCATGTTATATGGCTTTCTTTGGTGCCAATTATAATCGGCTGCCTGCTCCAGGTCGGCATGCACGTCATCATTGGGGCTGTAAAATTTAAGCTGTACTATAATCCAGGAATGTTTGCAGTCCTGTTCGGCCATGTACCTATTGGTATTTATTACTTCTGGTATACAATTTCCAATGGTCTTATCGGTATTTTGGACATTGTACTTGCCGTTATTTATATGTTCCTGGCAATGGGTGTACTTTATAACA
>JAFQBD010000053.1 GCA_017416795.1 Bacillota bacterium
CATGGGCGAGGATAGCTGAATCGTTCGTGATTGAGTCGCTGCCTGCCCCTTTCCATAAAAGCTGCGGACCGCATTCATGACATGATATGGTCTGGGCATGATAGCGCCTGTCGTGCAGGTCCGTGTATTCTCCATCGCAGAAATCACACATAGGGAAGTCGATCATAGATGTGTTATCTCGGTCATACGGGATACGATCGATTATTGTATAGCGAGGTCCGCATACCATACAGCTGATGAAAGGATGCTGATGACGCGGATTACCGGCATTGTAGAGTTCTTCCAAGCAGTCAGGACAGATGGCAAGATCGGCAGGGATCATGGCAGCTTCATCTCCTCCGGCATCGCTGGCAATGATAGTGAAGTCATCAAAATCACGATAGCTGACTACTTCGCGTTTCACATGAACGATCTCTGAAGGACCCGGCTTGTTCTCTATCAGGGCATGCAAAAAGGCGGAAATCCGCTCCGCTGTATCGGTAACGGTGATTTCCACCAATCCTCCTATATTAAGTACAGTACCTTTCATCTGAAAGGTCTCTGCAGTCTTAGCCACATAAGGTCTGAAACCGACCCCTTGGACTATTCCCCAGAGTTTAATTCTTTCGCTTTGTTTTGGAGCCACTGGGCTACCTCCTTGAAGCCTTCTCCTGTCTTGCCTGAAACTTTGAATACAGGTACATCAGGGTTGAGTGCTCTGATTCCCTTCATATAGAAATCTTCATCGAAATCCAGGTAAGGGATAAGATCCACTTTGTTGAGCAGGATGATGTCTGCCTTTTCAAAGGCGAGAGGGTATTTGTAAGGCTTGTCGCTGCCTTCGGTCACAGTTGAAATGAGCATCATAACGTGCTCTCCGATGCTGAATTCAGCAGGGCATACAAGGTTGCCTATGTTTTCTATGAAAAGCACGCCCGGTTCGTCGAATGAGATGTGCTCTGTAGCATGCTCGATGACAGGTGCATCAAGATGGCATGCACCGTGAGTATTGATCTGATGAGTTTCTATTCCCAGTTCGTTGAGGGCCACAGTATCGATATCTGATTCGATGTCGCCTTCGATGACGTAAGGTTTCATTTCCAGATGCTTGACGATGTTCTTGAGGGTTGTAGTCTTACCTACGCCCGGCGCACCCATTTCGTTTACTACGAGAACTCCGTGATGTGTCATGTGATGATTCACATGTTCAGCGATATGATCGTTTTCGTCGAGAACGCCTTCCATAACGTTGATTTTTCTGATGTCGTGCATTTGTTACCTCCATGTATCCGGCATGTGAGCCGGGTGCTATTCTACTTCTATTGATTCTATATAAAATTCTTTGCCGATATCTGTAGGTCCGCCCTGGCCGCCGCATTTAGGGCAGTCAAACGAGAGCAGTTTTTTTTCAAAAAGCTCACCGCACTCGGAGCAGCGAAGCTTAGGCTTGATATGTTCGATTGCTACTTCAGCACCTTCGCAAAGAGTGCCTTCGGAAATGACATCGAAGTACATCTGGACAGAACTGCCGACATAGCCGGAATAGTCTCCGATAACAAGATTAATCTTGGTTACTCTGCTGCCTTCGGCTTTCCTGCAATGGTCTTCGGCGATCTTTATTATTTGTTGAGTGATTGGATATTCGTGCATGATAAGACCGTTATCCTTTTCAATAAAATTTGATGGTTAGTGCCGTTATCGGCACTTTTCTTATTACATTATATGCGTTGCGGACATGTTAGACAAATGGTTTTTTTCTGATTGTTGATTTGACTAATTTAACACAAAAACACTATTCAAAAGTTGTTGTTGAAGAACAAAAAATAAAAGCGTTTTTTGTATCGAAAAAATAATTTTTAATCTTGACAAATTGGTATTACTTTTATATAATCGAAGAGGTTTTATTATCGTTATGATACAATCAATATAATATTTTTTGAGGAGAGTGAAAAAATTGAGAGAACAATGGAACAGTAAGTTAGGGTTCATACTTGCTGCTATCGGTTCTGCTGTAGGTCTGGGTAACCTGTGGAGATTCCCTTACATAGCAGCTACTAACGGCGGCGGCGCATTTATCTTCCCTTACTTATTCGCAATCTTAACAGCAGGTATTCCTATCCTTATTCTGGAATACACACTGGGTAAAACTTACAGATCCGGAGCTCCTGGATCATTTGCCAGAATCAACAAGAAGTTCGAAGCTCTTGGCTGGTTCCAGGTACTGATCTCATTCCTGATCACAGTTTACTACTTCGCTATCGTTGTATGGGTAATCTGCTACATCGGATATTCATTTGGATGTCAGTGGGGCGATGACACTACAGGCTTCCTGTATGGCAACGTTCTCGAACTGACAGGCGGAATGACAGAACTGGGCGGAATCAAGACTCATCTGCTGGCACCATTCCTGTTCGTATGGGTAGTAGTTGCTATCGTTATGTACAGAGGTATCAACAAGGGTATCGACGTTGCTTGTAAGATCTGTCTGCCTATCCTGCTGGCATGTGTTGTTATCATCGTTATCAGAGGTCTTACACTTCCTGGCGCTATCGATGGTCTGGCATATATGTTCACACCTGACTGGTCAGCGATCGCTAATCCTGACGTATGGGTAGCAGCTTATGGACAGGTATTCTTCAGCTTGTCTATCGCATTCGCTATCATGATTTCATACTCAAGTTACCTGCCTAAGGACACAGACGTTGTAAACACTGCGTTCCTGACAGCATGCACTAACCATGGATTTGAAATCTTCGCAGGTATCGGTATCTTCTCCATCATCGGCTACATGGCATTCGTACAGGGCGTTGGCGTAGAAGACGTAGCAGCAGCAGGTATCGGACTGGCATTCGTAGTATTCCCTACAGCAGTAAGCACACTGCCTGCACTGAACTCACTGTTTGGTGTACTGTTCTTCGTATCACTGTTCACAGCAGGCATGACATCACTGATCTCGATCATCCAGTCTGTAATCACAGGTATCCAGGACAAGTGGGAAATGAGCCACACTAAGGCTACTACAGTAGTATTAGTTCCTGCATTCATCGTATCATTCCTGTTCATCACAGGCGCAGGCCTCTATTTCTTAGACCTGGCTGACTTTATCGCTAACAACATCGGTATCGTAGCTAGTGGTGTTATCGAAGTTATCCTGATCGGATGGTTCTTCAGACCTGAAAAGCTGAGACAGGCAGCTAACGAGTTCTCCAACTTCAGCATCGGCAAGTGGTGGACTTGGTGCCTGAAGCTGGTAACAGTAGTAGTACTTGGTTACACAACTATTTCTAACCTGGTATCATACTTCACAGAAGGTTACGAAGGATACCCTATGTGGGTAGGTTATATCATGTTAGCATTCCTGATCGTGGGCGCTATCATCCTTACTCTGATGAAGGGCAAGGAAGGTTTCTACAAGAAGCCTGAAGACGCTCCTGGATATGAAGACTAATTAATGGAGGGTCCCAATATGAGTACAAGTGCAATTATTATGATGGCAATCGCTTGCATCGGCTTATGGGGTGGAATCGCAGTCTCCATGGCTATTATGTTCAAGAGCGATAAGAAAAGAAAAGAAGCAGCAGAAAAATAAGTAAAGCTGTAATGAAGAGCGGTCTTAACGGACCGCTCTTTTTTAATGCTCTTTCGAAGGCATACCCTTAAAGTAATGTTTACGAAATGACTTAAAACGTGTATAATATTTTAGTTAAGATAAATATTTACGGAGGCAATCATGGCTATAGAAAAAGTAAGAGAATATTTCAAGCAATTCGGTATAGAAGATCGCATCATGGAATTCGATGTATCAAGTGCGACAGTGGAACTGGCAGCAGAGGCAGTAGGCGCAGAGCCTGCAAGGATCTGCAAGACACTGTCATTTTATAAGCCTGAAGGCGGATGCATCCTTATCCAGACAGCAGGCGACGGTAAAGTAAATAACGGCAAATTCAAGAGAACTTTCGGATTCAAACCTAAGATGCTTTCTGCAGATGATGTTCTTGCTTACACAGGACATGCTATAGGCGGAGTGTGCGCCTTTGGAATAGAAAGCGAAGAAGTTGATGTATATGCAGACGTTTCCATGCAGAGATTCGAAACAGTTTTCCCTGCATGCGGCAGCAGCAACAGCGCCATAGAATTCACATGCGAGGAACTGGCCAAGTACTCCAATTCCAAGGATTGGGTAGATGTCTGCAAATTGCCTGAGGAGGAATAAGAAATGTGCGTAGCAATACCGGGCAAGGTTATTGAAATAATGGAAAGCACAGCCAAGGTAGATTTCAACGGTAACGTTGTCAATGTCAGCACAGGGCTCATCGAGCCTGAAGTGGGACAGTACGTGCTGGTACATGCGGGCTGTGCCATCGAAGTGATGGAGCATGAAAAGGCGCAGGAGTTATTAGAGCTTTTCGCTGATCTTGATGCTCTGCAGTAAAGGGGAATACGGCTTAAGGCTAAAACACGACTATGGAAATAAGAGAAGTAATAGACTACTTAAAATCATATGACGGACCGCAGCTCAAGATAATGGAGGTGTGCGGGACCCATACGGCATCCATATTCAAGGCAGGGATCAGAAGTCTCATCTCAGATAAGATCAAGCTGATCTCAGGACCGGGGTGTCCTGTCTGCGTGACACCGACAGCTTATATCGACAAGTGTATCGAGTATGCGTCTATGGACGGATATGAACTGATGACCTTCGGAGATATGATGAAGGTTCCGGGTACATCTGACAGCCTCAGTGAAGCAAAGGGCAGGGGAGCGGCCAATATTAGGCTTATGTACTCTCCGTTCGAGGCAATCGAAAAGGCAGAGGAGAATCCCGACAAGACTTATGTGATAGCAGCGGTTGGATTCGAGACGACAGCACCCGCTTATGGACTTATGCTTCAGGAAGCTAAACGTCGCGGCATAGCTAACATAAGACTGGTGACAGCGCTCAAGACTGCCATACCTGCTCTTCACTGGATATGCCAGAATCAGGATGATATAGATGGATTCATCTGTCCCGGACATGTGAGCGTCATCACCGGAAGCAGTATATATGAAGATCTTTCGGAAGAATACGGTAAGCCTTTCGTAGTGACAGGATTCGAAGCAGAACATATCTTGGCATCACTTTACAGGATAGTCAAGCAGATCGAGGAAGGCAAAGGACAGACAGAGAATCTGTATAAGAATGCAGTCAAAGAAGGCGGGAATGCTAAAGCATTGGCTGTGATAGAGGATGTATATGAATCGGGACCTGCCATGTGGCGAGGACTTGGTGTCATCGAAGATTCCGGGCTGTACCTTAGTGATGAATATGCTATGTACGACGGCGGAAGCAGAGACTTGTTTGCCGACATGGAACTGCCTGAAGGATGTTCATGCGGTGATGTGATCGTCGGCAAGGTCAATCCTGATCAGTGCCCGATGTTCGGCACAGCATGCACACCTATGAAGCCGTTCGGACCATGCATGGTATCTTCAGAAGGTGCGTGCGGTATCTGGTACAGGAATGTGAATTAAGGAGACAAGCATGAAGATAACAATGGCTCACGGCAGCGGCGGCAAGTCCTCTGCTCAGCTGATGAGCGATATATTCGGTAAACATTTTAAGAACGATACGCTGGATAAGATGGAAGATGCGGCAGTGCTGGAAATCAGCGGCAAGATCGCTTACAGCACTGACTCATTCGTTGTCACACCGCTGGTGTTCAAAGGCGGAGACATCGGCAAACTCTGTGTATGCGGTACTGTCAATGACCTTATGATGATGGGCGCTGTGCCTAAATATCTCACATGCGGATTCATCATGGAAGAGGGCCTTGATGTCAAGCTGCTGGATCAGATCGTTGAGTCTATGGCTAAACAGGCTAAAGAAGCAGGCGTGATCATAGTGGCAGGAGACACTAAGGTAGTAGAAGGAAACGGCGGGCTTTACATCAATACTTCCGGTATCGGAGTTATCCCTGAGGGAAGAGATGTCAGCAGTGCTAACGGCAAGCCGGGCGATGCGATAATCCTTTCGGGAACTCTTGGCGACCACCACGCATGTATCCTCAGTCACAGAATGGAGATAGAAAACGATATCGCCAGCGACTGTGCAGCCCTCGGAGATATCGTAGAAGCGCTCTTTGCAGAAGGCATTGATGTGAAGATAATGAGAGACGTTACAAGAGGCGGTCTTGGAACAGTCCTCAACGAGATATCCGAAAGCTCAGACTGCATGATAACACTCGAGGAAGAATCGATACCTGTTTCTCCTGAAGTGAGAGGATTCTCAGACATACTTGGACTTGACCCGCTTTACATGGGCAATGAAGGCAAGATGATAGCAGTAGTGCCTGAAGCAGATGCAGATAAGGCACTGGAAGTCATGAGAAATACCGAACACGGCAAGAACGCGGCCATCATTGGACATATCGAAGAAGGCAGCGGCACTTATATCAGAACAAGACTTGGAGCGACAAGAAGATTTGACGTACTTTATGGGGAAGGATTGCCAAGGATATGTTAAAACAGATAGGCGATAAAACATATTATATAGAAAACGATACAAATATAGGAATTTACATGACAGGCCCGGACAGGGTCTGTCTTATTGATACAGGATCCCGCGGTGATGGTGAGAAGATCAATGAGATATTGATGCAGCAGGGCTGGTCACTTGACTTCATCATCAATACTCACACCCATATCGATCACATCGGAGGCAACAAATATCTGATGGAGAAGTATAATGTGCCTGCATATTGTACTGAGATCGACAAGGCGTTCGCAGAGTACAGTGATCTTGAAGCAGCATATATGAACGGGGGCAAACCTGCAGGAAAGCTCCGCCATATCTTCAAACATCCCGGAAAAATCGGATTTAAGACCATCGAAGAGCCCCCTTTACATGGGCTTGAGTGGATAGCCCTGCCGGGTCATACATTCGGTATGATCGGAGTGAAGACTCCTGATGATGTATGGTTCCTGGGGGATGCATATCTCAGCGAATCATATATGCAAAAGCGCAGTTTCGGCTACTTAGTGGATGCAGGAGAATATCTGGCAACTCTTGAGATGTTGAAGACTCTTGAAGGAAAGCTCTTCGTGCCTGCTCACGGTGTGGCAGAAGAAGACATCGTTGAGATACTGGAGAAAAATGAAGCTAATCAGAAGATGCTGATCGAAGCGGTGAAGGAAGCATGCAGCGGTGCAGGCCTTGATGAGATCATCAGCAAGATGTACAAGGTGACGAAGATGCGCACCAACGAAGCAAACCATGCGCTGCTTTCATCGACAGTGAAGTGTTATCTAGCTTATCTGCAGGATAAGGGTGAGGTCGTGAGCAGCTTTGAAGACGATGTGATGGTTTGGACGGCTATAAAAGCATGATTTGAATGAATTTGGCGAGGTTTATGATGCCTCGCCTTTTGTTTTGCATGAAAATGATTGAAAATGAAGAAATATGATTGACTTTGCTCATAATAATGATATACTGTTACTGGTATTGAAAGGAAATAAGAATGTTACAAAATCAAAGGCACGAGAGGATACTCAGGCAGCTTGAACTGAATCATGCAGTCAAGGTCGCTGAGCTTGCTAAAGATTTGAATATAAGCGAGTCGACGATAAGAAGAGATATCATCGAGCTTGATAAGGCGGGTAAGCTGAAGAAGGTTTTTGGAGGCGCCGTACCGACTACGGTAAGCATGGTTTCAGCTTATACCGATGTTGCCGAAAGAGATCTGATCAGCACGGAAGAGAAAGATCGCATAGCGAAATACGCAGCGACGCTGATCGAGGACGATGATTTCGTATATATAGACGCAGGCACAACTACTCACAGGATGATAGACTACTTGGAAAACAAGAACGCCACTTATGTGACTAACGGCATAGCTCATGCTGAGAAACTGGTGCAAAGAGGATTCGATGTATATATGATAGGCGGCATGCTGAGACCGATGACGGAAGCAGCTGTAGGAGCATCTGCCATAGAGTCATTGAAACGATATAATTTCACCAAGTGTTTTATGGGAACTAACGGTATAGATATACGAGGTGGTTTTTCCACTCCGCATATCAGTGAGGGAGCCATGAAAACTGCAGCGATACAGAACTCATGTATTTCTTTCATACTGGCTGACCATACTAAATTCGGCAAGCTTTCATCGGTGACGTTTGCCGGTCTTGATGAAGCATATATTATAACGGATCGTGTAGAAGATGAGGCTTATCTCAAGGCTGCACAGATCAAGCAAATAGATTTTTAGGAGGAATTAAAATGGCAATCAAAATTGCGATCAACGGATTCGGAAGAATAGGAAGACTCACTTTCAGAAAGGTGTTTGGAGACAGCAAATACGAAGTAGTAGCTATAAATGACCTGACAAGTCCTGATATGCTTGGTTACCTGCTGAAGTATGACAGCGTACAGGGTCCTTTCAGAGATCATACAGTAGAAAACGATGAGAAATCCCTGACAGTAGACGGAATACAGATCCCTGTATTCAGCGAAGCTGACCCTTCCAAGCTGCCATGGGGCGAACTGGATGTAGATATCGTTCTGGAATGTACAGGTTTCTTCGCATCCAAGGCTAAGTCACAGGCACATATCGATGCAGGTGCTAAGAAAGTCCTGATTTCCGCTCCTGCAGGAAATGACCTGCCAACTATCGTTTACGGAGTAAACCATGAAACTCTGACTGCTGAAGATAAGATCGTTTCAGGCGCTTCATGCACTACTAACTGCCTGGCACCTATGGCTAAAGTCCTCAATGAATACAGAGAACTGAGAACAGGCTTTATGACTACTATCCATGCATACACAGGCGACCAGATGATCCTGGACGGACCTCACAGAAAGGGTGACTTCAGAAGAGCAAGAGCCGGTGCTATCAACATCGTTCCTAACAGCACAGGCGCAGCTAAGGCTATCGGTCTTGTTATCCCTGAACTGGACGGCAAGCTGATCGGTTCCGCTCAGAGAGTTCCTGTAGCTACAGGCTCCATCACTATTCTGGACGCTACTCTCAAGGATATGACAGACTCAGTAAGCGTAGAAGGCATCAATGAAGCGATGAAGGCAGCAGCTAACGAGTCATTCGGATATTCAGAAGAGGAACTGGTTTCAAGCGATGTTATCGGCATGAGCTACGGTTCACTTTTCGATGCAACTCAGACTCTCGCACAGAAGTGCGGAACTCATATCTACGAAGTTCGTATCGTAGCATGGTACGACAACGAAATGAGTTACGTATCACAGCTGGTGAGAACACTGGGACACATGGCAAGCCTTTCATAAGATCGAAGGCTTTAAGTCATCAATATACGACTCCCCTGAATTTGATAAATAAACAATGCAAACAAAAAACCCCGCATCAACGATCAGAGGTTAACTCCCCTCAATCTCTTTCTCTCCGCGGGGTTTTGCATTTGGATGAATTTATTCATTTTCTTTCATGATCTGAACGCCTGCGCTGCAGCCAAGTCTGTCTGCACCGAGTTCGATGAATTTTTTAGCATCCGCCAGGGTCCTTATCCCTCCGGATGCTTTTATTTTAGCCTTATTACCAACAGTATTACGCATCAGGGAAACGGCTTCCGCTGTAGCTCCTCCTGTGCTGAAACCTGTTGAAGTCTTGACGAAATCTGCTCCGGCGGCAACAGCTAGTTCACATGCCTTGACTATTTCTTCATCAGTAAGAAGACAAGTTTCGATGATGACTTTCAGCGAGGCATTGCCTGACGTAGCAACATCGCCGTATGCGAGAGGATATCCGTGACACACGTCTACCAGCGCAGCAATTTCATGGAGAACGTATTCATAACGGCCTTCCTTCAGAGCTCCGACATTGATGACCATATCGATCTCAGATGCACCTGCTTCTACAGCTTCGCGTGCTTCGAATACTTTAGAGGCTGTTGACATGGCACCGAGAGGAAAACCAGCAACAGCTGCAACTTTCACATCAGAGTCTGACAGTTTATCGACGGCAAGCGGTACGTGGCAGCTGTTTACGCAAACACTGTAAAATCTGTATTCCAGTGCTTCATCGCACAGCTTCAGTATTTGTTCTTCACTTGCTTCCGGTTTCAGTAATGTATGATCTATATATTTATTTAATTCCATGATCCGAGTTCCTTTCATTTAAGCTCATATAAGTCATCTACACCAAGTATACCACAAGGTTTTATTGCAACAAAGCTGTTTCAGGAGTATAATTAAAAGTTAAGAAAGGAAGGTGCATCATGAGAATTTCCGAAATGTTTGCAAACAAAAAACCTGTTTTTTCCCTGGAAATATTCCCTCCGAAAAAGCAGGCAAATATCGATACTATATATGAAACAGTAGCTGAACTGGCAGCACTCAAACCTGACTTTATCAGCGTTACTTATGGTGCAGGCGGAAACATGGCGGACAACTCCACATGTGAGATCGCTTCGAATATCAAGAAGAACCACGGCATCGAAGGCGTGGCGCATCTGACATGTGTCAACTCATCAAGAGAAGACGTGAAAGAAATGATAGGCAGGTTCCAGCAGGCAGACATCAAGAACGTGCTGGCACTGAGAGGCGATATAGTTCCCGATCAGCCGAGAAAGAATGACTTTGCTCATGCCAATGAATTGGCTATTGAGATCCAGCGAAAATGCAACGATGATCTGGATATCCTGGGGGCATGTTATCCGGAAGGACATTACGAAAGCAAGTCTCTCGACGAAGATATACATAACCTTAAATATAAGATCGGAGCAGGAGCTAATGTGCTCATCACCCAGCTCTTTTTCGACAACAAGTGCTTTTACGAATTTCTGGGAAAAGCAAGACAGATGGGAATAAAAGTGCCGATCTCAGCAGGCATCATGCCGATCGTAAACTCAAGACAGATCGAGCGAACAGTAGCCCTCAGCGGGGCAAGCCTGCCGCCTGAATTCACTAAGATGATCAGCACTTATGAGCACGATCCTGAAGGACTATTCGAAGCAGGGATACAGTATGCCGTAGATCAGATCCGCGACCTGATCAAAAACGGCGTCGACGGCATCCACCTCTATACGATGAATAATCCTAAGGTAGCACTCAGAGTCTACGAAGAAATCAAGGACCTTCTGTAGGAAGTATATATAACAGCGCATATGAATGAGGAACTCATATGAATATAGAAATCACACGTTCCATAGACAGGGAAGCTTGGCTAAAGGCTCTTCATGCAAAGGGCAGTGCGGACTCGCGTCTGGCAGAGCAGATGGATGAAGCAGAAAGGCTGCTTAAAGAAGCAGCACGGCCAAAGGCCGTATACAGACCGGTAGAGATATCGACCATCCTTAAGGATGATGATCCGGATAATTCCGGCAAAGAACCGGCTGGAGTGAGCCTTTCTATAAAAAAACATCTTGAAGGATGTAATAGAGCAGTATTGATGGCAGTGACTCTGGGCGTCGGCGTAGATCAGCTCCTCAGGAAGACACAAGTGACGGATATGGCGCTGGCAGTCATTTTAGATACAGGAGCATCGGTATTGATAGAACAGCTGGCAGATGATTTTCAGGAAGAAATCGTGAAGAAACTCGACGCATCTGATCAGAACGATACTTTCATGACCCCGCGATTCAGTCCCGGCTACGGAGACTGGCCGATAACGGAACAAGCGCGCATAGTAAGGCTTCTGGAGGGACAGAGACAAATAGGTCTCAACGTTACGAAAGACAGCCTCATGATACCGAGAAAATCGATAACTGCAGTCATCGGCATAGCAGATCATCCTGTGAAAGGCTGCCTTGCTACTTGCGATGAATGCGTATTACGAGATAAATGTTTATTAAAGAAAGAAGGAAAATTCTGTGGCGATAAACTTTAGAGACAAAGCATATATTTTAGACGGAGCGATGGGAACCATGCTCCAGCGATCAGGTATGAGTGCAGATGAGACAAGTACTCACTTCGGTCAGAACAATCCCGATATCCTGAAAGGCATCCATAAACAGTATATCGATGCAGGCGCAGACATCATATATGCAGCTACATTCGGCATCAACAGATATAAGATGGACGAACTGGATGTGAGCCTTGAAGAAGCAGTGAAAGTAGCGATGAAAGCAGCGGGAGAAGCCAGAGCAGAGGCGGCAGAAGAAGGCCGCGAAGTAAAAGTAGCGCTGGGTCTTGGTCCTATAGGCGAGCTTCTAGAACCGATGGGAACGCTCAGCTTCGAAGATGCATATGAGACTTTTGCTCAGGTGATCAGAGCGGCAGTCAAAGCAGGGGAAGAAGGATGCTGCTGTTCAGGCTGCGGCACAGAATGCAGCTGTGCACCTGATCTTGTCGTGATCGAAACTATGACGGACCTCTACGAAGTGAAAGCCGCGGTGCTGGCAGTCAAGGAAAATTCAGATCTGCCGGTGATGGTATCCATGACCTTCGAACAGAACGAAAGAACATTCACAGGTGTGAGCCTCGAAGCCATGGCAGTGACACTGGAAGGCTTAGGTGTCGATGCTATGGGGATCAACTGTTCACTGGGACCTGTAGAAATATATCCGATGGCGCAGAAATTGAGAAGCCTTACAGATCTTCCTGTATTCGCTAAACCTAATGCGGGACTTCCTGACCCGGCGACAGGCGAGTATGATATAACATGCGATCAATTCGTGGCTAAAATGAGCGAATACATAGATGCCGGTATCAATATGCTGGGAGGATGCTGCGGTACAGATCCCGGATATATCAAGGGACTGTCCGAAGCAAGAGATAAGGCGGCATGCAAAGGGCAGGCCTCCGGCGAGCCTGATGCTTCCTATGCCGATGAGGCAGCAGAAAGCGCTCCGCGCGTCCTCAAAGTGTGCAGCGGCAACAAGGTCGTGACGGTGGATCATGTAACTGTTATCGGAGAGAGGATAAATCCTACAGGCAAGAAGCGTCTCAAGCAGGCACTCCTCGACGAGGACTATGATTATATACTGACACAGGCTATCGAACAGATAGATGCGGGAGCAGAGATACTCGACGTCAATGTAGGCGTACCGTCTCTTGACGACGTGAAGATACTGCCGCTTGTAGTGAAGAAGCTTCAGGCGATCACAGATCTGCCTCTTCAGATAGATTCATCAAATCCTGCAGCCATAGAAGCTGCACTCAGGGTATATAATGGTAAGGCTATCGTCAACTCTGTAAACGGAGAAGAAAAAGTGATGGATGCTATCCTGCCTATCGTCAAGAAGTACGGAGCAGCGGTAGTAGGCCTTACTCTCGACGAGAACGGTATCCCTGCCACAGCAGAAGGGCGCTTTGCGATAGCTGAGAGGATTCTCGATAAGGCTATGGAATATGGAATTCCTAAGGAAGACGTCATCATCGACTGTCTGACGTTGACAGTATCTGCCCAGCAGAAGGAAGCAGCCGAGACTCTTAAGGCTGTTAAGATGGTAAAGGAACAGCTGGGTCTTAGAACGGCTCTCGGAGTTTCCAATATCAGCTTTGGCCTTCCTGCAAGGATACTTGTCAACAGGACTTTCCTGACGCTGGCGATGGAAAACGGCCTTGATCTGCCAATCATAAATCCTAATGACGAAGATATGATGGCAAGCATTTTAGCATATAACGTTCTCAAGAATGTGGACGAGAATTCTGTCAAATATATAGAAAGATACGCAGATGCTGAGATAGGTGCTGCGGCATTGAAGAAGTCTTCGGCAGGACAGCAGGATGCAGCGGCTGGCAGCAGTGCAGATGCGATGACCGATGGAGGCGGAAGCCATGACATCTTCTACTGCATAGAGAAGGGAATGAAGGCCGATACTGTAGCAGCCGTAGAAACTCTTCTTGCAGATAAAGACGAGATGGCAGTCGTCAACGAATACTTGATACCTGCTCTTGATAGAGTAGGTAAGGGCTTCGAGAAGGGAACTATTTTTCTTCCTCAGATGCTGCAGGCAGCGGGAGCCGCGCAGGCGGGTTTTGAAGTTATCAAGGACAGGCTGTCGGCAGGAGACAAAGAAGTGGTATCACTGGGAGAAGTGGTGATCGCCACTGTCAAAGGCGATATACACGATATAGGCAAGAATATCGTCAAAGTAATAATGGAAAATTACGGCTACAAGATGATCGATCTGGGAAGAGATGTCCCTAAAGAAGAAATCGTTCAAGTCGTTAAAGAGAAGGGTATCAAGCTGGTTGGACTCAGTGCGCTTATGACTACGACGCTCAAGAGCATGGAAGAGACCATCGAGGCTATCAAAAATGAGGCGCCTGACTGTAAGGTCATGGTAGGGGGAGCAGTTCTTACGGCAGATTATGCAGCTCAGATCGGAGCAGATCATTACTGTAAGGATGCCATGAAGTCCGTGGAAGCGGCAAAGGAGGTATTTAATGGGTAGTTTTAAAATGTGGCTGGCTAATTTCATGAGAGGAAGATATGGGAACGATGATCTTAACAAGTTCCTGATAATAGTGACTCTGGTATTGATCATACTTGATATTTTCGTAAGATGGAGATGGATTGACATCCTGACAGTATTGCTGCTCATATACATATACAGCAGGATGTTTTCAAGGAGTATCAACAACAGATATGCTGAAAATCAGAAGTTCCTGGCGTTTGCTTCAAAGTTCAGAAGAGGAAAAGGTGCGGGATACGGCAATGCCGGCGGTGGGTTTGCCGGATTTGGCGGCGGCGATAAAGACCATAAGGTGATGAGATGCCCTGGCTGTGGACAGAGGTTGAGAGTCCCTAAGGGAGCAGGCACCATCATGATAAAGTGCCCAAACTGCAATACTCAGTTTCAGAAAAAAGTTTAGACTTAAAAAGGACGTTATTTAGATAAGATATTTATGAAAAAAACACTTAATATACAATACTCCTGCATACATGGCGGATACTGGATGTATTACGGAGTTGTCAGCAGTTTTGCTTCAGTATTTTTGCTGGCAAAAGGATTTTCAAACTGGAATATAGGTGTGACGCTGGCAGTGGCTAATGTTCTGGCAGTGATCCTTCAGCCTGTGATCGCAGATATAGCGGACAGAGCGAAGAAACTGTCAGTAATAGGAATAAGCGAGATACTGACTGTGCTGATGATGGCGGGAACTGCATGTCTGTTCGTGTCATCCGGAAGCATGGCTGCACTGGCAATCCTGTTCATATTGCTGATCGCATGGCATACCGTACTTCAGCCACTTTTCAACTCCCTGACATTCATGCTGGAAGAGACAGGCGTACATATCAATTTCGGTATAGCAAGGAGCATGGGGTCGCTGGCATATTCAGCATTGCTGGCTGTGCTGGGAACTATCGTAGAAAAATGCGGCGTCATGTCCCTGCCGGTGACCGGCGAGATCACTTTGGCAATGCTGCTTATAAGCCTTATCCTGACTAAGCGTTCTTACGATAAGGGCAAGAAACTTGAAAAGGGCACTGCTTCGGCTATGCCGAAGGCAGAGGCTGACGCTGAAGGCACACAAAGTGCAGACGAAAGCACAGCTGTGCTTTGCGAAGAAGAATCCATCAATCTTGTGCAGTTCATCAAGAGAAACAAAGTTTTTTTCCTTGTAAATGTAGGCGTCATCGGGCTGTATTTCAGCAACTCGGTTCTCAATAACTACATGATGCAGATCGTGGATGTTGTTGGCGGTACCAGTGAAGATATGGGACGCATATTGTCAGTGATGGCGTTCTGTGAGATACCGACTATGGTCTGCTTCGACTGGCTGCGAAAGAGATTCTCATGTCAGTTGATGATGAAGGTGGCGTCCGTGGGATTTGCGGTGAAGATAGCACTTTGCTGGCTGGCGAATTCCGTTACGATGATATTTTTAGCACAGTTCGTACAGCTGGTATCATTCGCGCTGTTCCTGCCTGCCATGGTACATTTCATCGATGAGATCATGAGCAAGGGCGAAGCTGTCAAAGGGCAGGCGCTGTTTACCACTATGATCACTGTGACAACTGTAATATCAAGTCTGGCGGGCGGAGCGATACTCGATATGAGCGGAGCTAAGATGCTGACATTCGTGGCTACGATAGCTACGACTATCGGTGCTGTGATAATAATTGCGACGGTCGATAGGGTGAAGAGGAAGTAAGAGATAGTGCTGCCTTTTATAGGCGGCACTTTTTTATTGTACTTGACTATGAACGAAAAAGGGACTATACTTTACCGCATTACAGCAAGAACGATAATTAAGGGAGATATATGGTTATATGTTTACTGAATTGAAAGTTCTTTATTTATATAATTCAGGTGTTTTATTATCATATGGTGAAGATTCTATACTTATAGACGGCGTATTTGATAATAGGAATATTTTTGATAAGATGCCGCCGGGATACAGGGAAACTCTGCTTAGAAAAGATATTCCTTTTGAACATGTGAATGGGTTGTTGTTCACTCATTGCCACGATGATCATTACGATGGGGAAACCGTAGAGTTGTTGGCGGATAAACATGGTGATATCGATATCATTGCGCCCATCGGTGCGTGGAATAATAAATTAAAAGGTGAATGTGGCGAATTAACGATTGGAATGTTTAAGGTGGAATATCTGAAGACAAGACATATATTTGTCGGCCCGCTTACATGTGACAATTATGTTTATAAGATAACTGCAGGAGATAGATCTGTAATCATAACAGGGGATACAGATCCTGAGAGTCTGGGGAAGATAATCGATGCGTTTGGCTATGATGCAGATGTGTTTTTGATAAATGCAGCCACATTTTTGTATGAAATGAAGCGACCTGAAGATACGTTACTGAAACAGGTGAAAAATCTGCATATATACCATTTGCCAAATGAAGAGAATGATGACTACGGATATAGGCGTGCGACTGTAAGCATCATAAGCAAAGCAGAAAAATATTTATCGAACACCAAGTATTTATTGGATAATGTAAGATATATTTAGGAGATAGATATGATTTATATAGAAAACAATTGTACAGACCCTGCATATAATTTAGCATTTGAAGAATTTGTTTTTCACAACCTATGTAAAGATGACACTATTCTCTTGTTGTGGCAAAATGAGCCAGCAGTGATAATTGGAAGGTATCAAAATACAGTAGAAGAGGTGAATACTGACTACATAGAAAAAAACAATGTTCATGTTGTAAGACGTATGACAGGAGGCGGGGCGGTATATCATGATCTTGGAAATCTCAACTACTCATTCATAATTCCGGATGTAGCGGCAGAAATAGATTTCAAGACATTTTCACGACCGTTAGTAGAAGCGTTAGCAGAGCTTGGTATCACAGCAGAGCAGACAGGAAGAAATGACATCACTGTTGATGGTAAGAAGATATCAGGCAATGCGCAGTTTTATAATAAGAGGGGGCTTTTGCATCATGGAACCATACTCTTTGATTCGCAACTTGACGCTGTGAAAGATGCCCTCAAGGTAAAAGAAGGAAAAATATCATCAAAAGGCATTAAATCTGTCAGGAGCAGAGTGACGAATATAAGACCGTATTTGTCTGATGATATGGACGTCGATACATTTAAGAAATTTTTGCTTAAGTCATTTTCTAAAAGTGGAAGTCTGACAGAATATGTTTTATCGGATGAAGAAAAAGATGCAATCAAAACGTTAGAAAAAGAAAAGTACGGAACATGGAAGTGGAACCATGGTTCATCACCAAAATCAAACATCGAAAAGGAAGGGTATTTCTCCGGTGGATATGTTAAAGTGATGCTTGATGTAGATGATGGAATCATTAGAAATATCAAGATATACGGTGATTTTTTCAGTGCAGCCGATATAACTGAAGCAGAAAAGAGTTTGATAGGGATTCGATATACGAGAGAAAATATACTGGACATGTTTAATAACATAAAAATCGAAAAGTATTTCCATAATATCGGAGCAGAGGAATTAGCATCGTTGATGTATTAAGTGAAAGACATTGAAAGAGGCAGTGATAAAGATAATTATCACTGCCTCTTTTATTATTGATATTATTGTTCTTTTTTCGCGGCATCATGCAGCTTTCTCCAGATCAGCGATGGATGTACAGATAAAACCTCCGCGGCACTTTTAACAGAACCATACTTATTGACATAGCTATTTATGAGTGCCAGTTCAAATTTATTTACTATTTCCTTATATGTCTGAATGTCTGATGAATGGATTTGATCGAGATATTCATCTAGACCGGACGAAATTGACTTTTCGATTTGCGTAGTTCTGCTGCTTGATATTGAGTTATCTGTTGATCCTTCGCCGGTGAGACGATCAGCAGAATGCCCAGTTATGGTTGATGTATCGGTTTCCTCGATATCCATTATTTGAGAAAGGGTGCTTAATGTTATCTCTCTGTCGTTAGACAGTACGAAGAGTGCTTGGATAAGATGTTCCAATTCTCTTACATTTCCCGGGAATGGGAGTTTGCTGATAGTATCTATTACTTCAGGTGACATTACTATTTCTTTGTGAAAGCGGTTTCGATTTATATCCATGAAGTGCGATATGAAAACCGGTATTTCTTCTCGGCGTTCTTTGAGGGAAGGAATTCGGATAGGAATAACATTCAATCTGTAATAAAGGTCCTTTCTAAACCTCTTTTCATCTATCATTTTAAGAAGGTCCTGGTTGGTTGCCGCTACGATCTGTACATCGACCTTGGTCGTTTTAGTGGCACCGATTCTTATGAATTCTCCGTGCTGCAGAAAGTCCAGAAGTTTTGCTTGAAGGTGATAAGGCATTTCGCCGATTTCATCAAGAAACAGTATGCCTTTATCAGCAGCACTTAAAAGCCCCATCTTGCCGCCTTTTTCGGCTCCGGTAAAGGCGCCTCCTTCATATCCAAAAAGTTCAGACTCAATAAGATTGTCAGGAAAAGCTGCACAGTTGATTTTAACAAAAGGGAATTCGCGTCTGCTGCTGAGCTGATGTATGTATTTAGCTAAAACACCTTTACCTGTTCCTGTTTCACCGGTGATGAGAATATTCATATTGAGATCTACTACGTGATGTATCCTGCTAATGATTTCCTGCATAGGAATACTGGAATGGATAGGCGCAGGGGTGTCGTTTGTATGAGGCTGCAAAGAAAGCTCTTGGTTTTCACGGACGTTCGTTATTACCTGCTGGAGCTCATTGTTCTCGTCAAATATAGGTGTGCTTATTATAAGTGCCGTTTTATTAGTTCTGTAGAAATGAGCTATATCGAAAGTTCTCTTCTTTGTTTTCAACACTTCTGCAACTACTGATTTGCTTATTATCTTTTTCTCTACAAAATCCTCACAATATGTTTGTATGTGATGCTTTAAATTTAGTCCGCAGAGGTTCTCATAAGCCTTATTTGCAAACAGAAGCCTGCCGTTTTTATCGTTTATTGTTATAGCGTCAAATGCGTGATTCAGTATCTCATAATTTGCTTCTGTGATTACAGTTGTATATTTGTCATAACCTTTAGCTTCCATATTTGCGATTGCTCCTTTTCAACTAAAAACGTGAGTACACTTCTCAATCGTAAAAATACTACAAAACTCGCGAAAATGCAACAATAAAATCATAAATCGTAATTTCACGATTAAATTATCAGATTATTCAAGAAGTTCTAGGCGTTTTTTAAGGATAAATTTATGTATTGAAAAAAGCAAAAGGCTTTAAGCGTTGGAATTCCAAGCTTCAAGAAGATTGTTAAAAAAATATTTCTTTTTTTCAACTTATGGCATGCTTCTTGATATATATGTTAGCAAATTGCACAAGGAGGGAAAAAATGGCGACTAATATCATAATACCTAAATTTGGATGGATGATGACAGAAGGCACTATCGTTAAGTGGCATAAGGCTGAAGGCGATTATGTTGCAGAAGGCGATGTACTCTTTGAAGTAACTACAGATAAGTCCGTCATGGATGTTGAGAGCAATCAAGAAGGGTACCTTCTTAAGGTTCTTGTTCCGGAAGGCGGATCTGGAAAAGTAGGCGAGACTGTAGCATACATGGGCGAAGAGGGCGAAGATGTATCTGCACTTGTAAGCGAATCTCCGGCATCTGCTGAAGAGACTGCACCGGCTAAAGAAGCCGCACCGGCAGAAGCAGAAGTCAAGGCAGCACCTAAGACAGCAGCAGGAGGAAAGGTCCTGGCTTCTCCGGCAGCTAAGGTTTTAGCGAAGAAGAACGGAATCGACATCCAGGAAGCTTTCGCAGGCGAAGATAAGATCATCAAGAAAAAGGATGTACAGAAGTATATAGATGAAGGTGCAGTTAAGATGAGTCCGCTTGCTCGCAGCATTGCCGACAAGGAAGGCATCGATGTCGACGGTATCAAGGGAACCGGAGTAAACGGCAAGATCATGGCTGACGATGTGAGAGGCGCTGTAAGCAGACCAGCAGCAGAGGTGCCTGCGGCAGCAGCTGCTACACAGGGTCAGGAAATCACAGGCATGAGAAGAATAATCTCCGAAAGAATGTCTCAGAGTTCCAACGAAACAGCACCTGTAACTTATTCAAGAAGAATAAATATGGAAAACATCATCGCGCTAAAAGATACATTGAAGGCAAGAGCGGCAGAAGAAGGCGTGAAGATCACTCTGACAGACGTTTTGGTAAAGGTTATCGCAACAGGCCTTACAAAATACAAGAATATCAATGTTACATTCAGCGACAATATCATCACTCAGCATGATGATGTGAATATGGGAATCGCAGTAGCACTGGATGAAGGTCTGCTGGTACCTGTACTGAAGGCAGTTGATAAGAGAAGCATTATCGATATAGCTAAGGAAAGAGAAGTCGTAGTTAAGAATGCGAGAGTAGGCAAGATCGCCCCTGAAAATATGGGCGGAGGAACATTCACTATCTCCAACCTGGGAAGCTATGAAGTGGACTTTTTCACACCAATAATCGATATTCCTCAGGTGGCTATTTTGGGAATCGGTAAAACTCAGGATGAAGTGGTAGTGATCGATAAGGAAATCTGCATCAAGCCAATGGCTTACTTCTCACTGGTAGCAGACCACAGAGTAGTTGACGGTGCTCCGGCAGTTGAATTCCTTGGACACCTGAAAGCGATCATAGAAAATCCGATAGGATATATCGTATAGAGTTAAAAACTAAGACAATAGGAGGAAAAAGAGATGTGTGCAGCTAATAAAAAATATGATGAAAAAATGCTGAAAGACTACAAAGACATGTGGCTGATCAGAAAGTTCGAAGATAAGATTTATCAGTTATACAGTGAAGGCGTTCTTCCGGGAACTATCCACGCTTCAACAGGTCAGGAAGCTGTTGCAGTTGGCATTTGTAAGCAGCTTCGCAAGGACGACCTGATGTTCACAAACCATAGAGGACATGGTCACACACTGATGAAGGGCGCAGAAGCAAAGAGAATGTTTGCAGAACTGCTTGGTAAGGAAACAGGTTATTGTAAGGGCCTCGGTGGATCAATGCACGTAGCAGATACTGAAAACGGAGTATTGGGTGCTAACGGTGTTGTAGGATCAGGGATGCCTTTGGCAGTAGGAGCAGCCCTTTCGCTGGTATACAACGGAAGAAGAGAAGATAACGACAAGGTATGTGTAGTATTCTTCGGAGACGGTGCTTCAGGTGCAGGCGTATTCCACGAATGCATGAACATGGCATCAAACTGGAACCTGCCGCTGATATTCGTATGTGAAAATAATCTGTACGGAATGTCAACTCCTATCAAGGAACAGGGATCCATCGAAAATATCGCAGACCGAGCAGCAGGATACAACATGGAAGGTGTTACTATCGACGGTAATGATCTTGAGCTGGTAAAAGAAACTGCAGCAAGACTTATCCAGAAGGCAAGAGAAGGCGGCGGCCCTTCACTGCTGGAATGCAAGACTTACAGATACAACGGACATTCAAGAGGGGACAAGCCTTACGGTATCTATAGAACAAAGGAAGAAGTAGATTACTGGAAGACAGAAAAAGATCCAATCCTTAGATATGAGAAAGTACTTGGATTATCAGATGAAGAAATCAAGGAAATCAAGAAAGAAACAGACGCTATCATCGATGAAGCAGTAAAATTCGCGATGGAAAGTGATGCTTTATCACCTGAAGACGTTCTTCAGTATGTTTTTGCATAGCAGTAAGGAATTAGGAGGGAAATACATATGAGAACAATCACATATCTGCAGGCTGTTCGTGAAGCCATGGAAGAAGAAATGGAAAGAGACGAGAAAGTCTTTGTTATAGGATTAGACGTAGGTACTGGACTTACATTCGGCGTAACTACAGGAATGATCGATAAATTCGGTAAAGAAAGAGTTATCGATACACCTATCGCAGAACTGAGCGTAGCAGGTGTTGCTACAGGCGCAGCTCTCAATGGACTCAGACCTGTAATGGAAGTTATGCTTCAGGACTTCATCACACTGTGTATGGAACAGATCACTAACCAGGCATCAAAGGCAAGACTGATGACAGGTGGTCAGCTGAAAGCTCCTGTAGTATTCAGAGCACCGGGCGGTTGGTTCGGAAGCTTCGCAGCTCAGCACTCACAATCACTGGAAGCATGGTTCGCACATATTCCTGGACTGAAGGTTATCGCACCTTCAACTCCTGCTGAAGCTAAGGCACTGCTGAAGGCTGCTATCAGAGATGATAACCCTGTAGCATTCTTCGAACATAAGAAGCTGTTCGGAAGAACAGGTGAAGTTAGTGAATACGGTGAAGATTATGTAATCGAAATCGGTAAGGCTGATATCAAGAGAGAAGGAACAGACGTATCCATCATCACATATTCAAACATGATATGGGAAGCTATGGATGCAGCTGAAGAGCTGGCTAAGGAAGGCATCAGCTGTGAG
Organism: Bacillota bacterium; assembly: GCA_017416795.1. Taxonomy (GTDB): domain Bacteria; phylum Bacillota; class Clostridia; order Peptostreptococcales; family Anaerovoracaceae; genus Lentihominibacter. Next base: position 22,738 of record JAFQBD010000053.1, read on the forward strand.
GTACTCGACCTGAGAACTATTTCACCTATGGACAGAGAAGCTATCTGTGAAACAGTTAAGAAGACAGGAAAAGTAGTTGTGGCAGAAGAAGGCGTTGAAACGGGCGGAGTAGGTGCAGAAGTAACAGCGATCATCGCTGATGAAGTATATGCATACCTGGATGCTCCTGTTAAGAGAGTAGCTTGCCCTATGATCCCTATTCCTTTCAATCCGGATCTTGAACGCTTTGTAGTTCCTAATAAGGACAATATCATTGATGCAGTAAGAGAGGTAATAAATGGCTAGTAAAGTAATAATCCCTAAGTTCGGATGGATGATGACAGAGGGACAGATAGTTAAATGGCATAAACAAGAAGGTGACTTCGTTGCAGAAGGAGATATTCTGTTCGAAGTTACTACAGATAAATCCATCATGGATGTAGAAAGTTCCGTGGAAGGATACCTTATCAAGGTTCTGGTCCAGGAAGGTGATTCCCGTAAAGTAGGTGATACTGTAGCCTACATCGGAGAAGAAGGCGAAACTGTAGAAGACGGTGAAGCTCCAGCAGCTGCAGAACCTAAGGCTGAAGCGGCGCCTGCAGAAGAAAAGGCTGCAGCCCCTGCAGCTCTTTCAGAAAACGAATATGAAGTTTGCGTTATCGGGGGAGGTCCGGGCGGCTATGTTACCGCCATCAAGGCTGCCCAGGAAGGCCTCAAAACTTGCTTGATAGAAGAAAAAGTTCTCGGTGGTACTTGTCTGAATATCGGATGTATCCCTACAAAAGCACTTCTCAAGAGTGTTGAAGTACTGGATACCATCAAGAACGCAGCAGATTTCGGTGTGGTTGGCGATGGAAGTGCATTCAAGCTGGATATGGAAGCCGTTCAGAATAGAAAGAACCAGATCGTTAAGGAGCTTACAGGCGGAGTAGGAATGCTCCTGGCTAAAAACGGTGCTACTGTATATAACGGCAAGGGTTCATTCGTAGACAGCAATACAGTTAAAGTCGGAGATACACTTATTAAAGCTAAAAACATCGTAGTTGCAACAGGATCAAAGATCAGAATGCTGGACATCCCTGTTGCAAAGGAAATTCCTCTGTACACAAGTGATGATGTATTAGGTCTGACAGAGATCCCTAAGAAGGTCGCAGTTATAGGCGGAGGCGTTATCGGAATCGAACTGGCATACTTCCTGGCTAAGGCCGGTGCAGAAGTATTCGTTGTAGAATTCATGGACAAGATCCTGCCTAATATCGATGTTGAAATCGCGGCTATCGCAGAAAAGTACCTGAAGAAGGAAGGAATCGAAATCCATACTTCAGCTAAGGTTACAGAAGTTGCAGCTGACGGCATCGTATTCGAAAAAGATGGCAAGGCCATCAAGGAAAGCTGCACAGCCGTACTCATGGCAGTAGGCAGAGGACCATGTACTGACGGACTTGATGTAGAAAATGCAGGTCTCAAGGTAGAAAAGGGTGCTATCGTAACTGACGAATATCTGAAGACAAACGTAGATGGTATCTATGCTATCGGTGACGTTAACGGTAAATATATGCTGGCACATACGGCATCAGCAGAAGGTCTTACAGTAGTTGAAAACATCCTCGGTCATAAGGAAAAGTTCAATTACAACAGAGTACCAAGCGGAATCTATCTGCATCCTGAAATCGCAGCAGTAGGCGTAACAGAAGAACAGGCAGTGAAAGACGGTAAGAAGATCAAAGTAGGTAAGTTCCCACTGGTTGGTAACGGTAAGGCTAAAGTCGAAGGCTGTGCTGATGGAATGATCAAGATAATAGCAGATGAGCAGTACGGAGAAGTTCTGGGAGTACATATGATCGCACCTCATGCTACTGATATGATCGCAGAAATCAGCACTATCATGCAGCTGGAAGGAACAGTAGACGAAATGTTGAAGGTGGTACATCCTCATCCAACTGTATCCGAAGCTGTACATGAAGCATTCCATGCAGTTCATGGTAAGGCAATACATATTTAATGGGATTTATTGGAACCAATCTTTTAATAAGTAGTATGCTATACTACTTGGACAAAGGAGGTGGAAAAATATGAAAGTAAAATACAGACATACTTGTATAGTCACTGAAGACTGGAAAAAACTGTCTGGATTTTATCAGAACGTATTCGGATGTATCCCTGTAGATTTGGAGATAGATCTGAAAGGAGAATGGTTTGACAAGTTGACAGGCCTTGAAGATGCTCATGCAGCAGGAGAAAGATTACTCCTGCCGGGACATGACCCGTATGGTCCTTACTTAGACATCGTTAGCTATGACGACATGGTGGTCAATGAAGTCAACAAGATCAACAGCCAAAAAGGATATGCACATCTTTGCTTTGAGGTAGACGACGTGGAAGCGACTTATGAAGCACTTAAGGCAGAAGGTGGAAGTGCCAATGGCGAAGTAGTTACACAGTATTATCCTGAACTTGACAAAACAGCACACTTGGTTTATGCCAAGGATCCTGATGGAAACAGTGTGGAAATACTTGCATGGAGCGACTTCAAGGACAGATATCCTAATGACAGTTGTGTATATAGACATACCAACATCAATGCTGTTGATTGGCAGAAGATCGTAGACTTTTATTCTGTTGTTTTCGGATGCAGTCCAGTATTCCCAACAAGAGATATCAAAGGCCAGTGGTTCGCAGATGTAACAGGAGTAAAGGATGCAGCCCTCAAGGGTCAGCATACTGAACTTCCGGGATTTGCAAAACCGCCGACATTCGAAATCTTTACATATGAGAATGCATATCAGGATAAGGCGAAAGCGATCAATGAAACAGGTGTAGCCCATGTTTGCTTTGAAGTAGACGATGTTCAGCTGATGCTTGCTAAAGCATTAGCTGCAGGCGGAAGTCCAGTGGGCGAAACCATAAAAGAAACTTTTGAAGATGATGGCAGGTCGATTGAAATGGTTTATTTCAAAGACCCTGAAGAAAACATCATCGGACTACTAAACATAACATCTGGAGGAAATTAAAAATGAAACATACAAGCTGGGAAAAGAGCAGAGAACTCTATGAAGAATCTAAGAAATACCTTCTGGAAGGAGTAGGAAGCTCTTTCCACAAATGTGCAGAAGAAGAATTTGCAATGTACTATGATCACGGCAAAGGCGCCAGATTATGGGATGCTGACGGCAATGAATATATCGACTATACTATGGGATTCGGACCAATGATCCTGGGATATGCTCACGATAAGGTTAATGCTGCAGTAGCTAAACAGTTAGAAAGAAGTTCCCATTATTCAGCGCCTACAGCAGAACTGGGACAGCTGGCTAAGAAGATGTGCGAAATCATTCCTTGTGCTGAAAAAGTAGTATTCCAGAGTTCAGGTACAGAAGCTGATATGTATGCGTTCAGAGTAGCCAGAGCTTATACAGGCAGAGATAAGATGATCAAGTTCGAAGGTCACTACCATGGTTGGGCTGATGAACAGAACCTGAACTTCGTAACAGATGACAGCAAGTACTTTGGCGCTAGAAACAACCCTTGGAAGATCTACAATGTACCGGGACAGAGAAAAGCGTCCTCTGATGACGTTGTTATCGTTCCATGGAATGATCTGGAAGTTCTGGAACAGGCTATCCTGAAGAACGACAATCAGATCGCGGGGATCATCATGGAACCTTCAATGTTCGACGAAGGTCCTATCCCTCCACAGCCGGGATACCTGGAAGGTGTAAGAGAACTTTGTAATAAGTATGGCATCGTTCTTATCTTCGATGAAGTATTCACAGGATTCAGAATGGCACTGGGCGGGGCTCAGGAATACTTCGGAGTTACTCCGGATATCGCAGTATTTGCCAAGGCTATCGCAGGTGGATTCTGTATGTCGGCAGTAGCAGGCAAGAATGAGATCATGGAAAGCGGTGCTACATTCTCAGGATGCTTCAATGGTAACCCTATTGCTACAGCAGCAGGATTGGCAACGCTGGAAGAACTCCAGAAAGAAGGCGTTTATGAGAAGTTCCAGAAGCTGGGTGACATGTTTGTTGAAGGTATGACAGAGTTGGGCAAGAAGCATGGAATCAAGCTGTATGCGTATATGATGGGATCCCTTGGCGGAGTAGTATTCGGCGTAGACAGACCATGTGTAGATGTTAGAGATTATATCGATAACGCTGATATCAAGTTCTACAACAAGGTTTACTTCAAGGCTAGAGAATACGGCATGAGACTTTCATACAGAAGAGGAAGGATACTGCTGTGTACAGAGCATACTGAAGAAGATATCAAAGAAACTATCGATCGTTTCGATAAAATCTTCGCAGAGCTCGCTGAGTAATGGATTTGAATATTAATATGTTTGTTTTGCCCTGTGATTTTCATGGGCTTAATGGTTATATCATTTATTATTATTAAGGAGGAATAACTATGAAGATGAAGAAGTTATTGGCAGTAGTATTTTGCATGATTTTATGCGTTGGCTGCCTGGCTGGTTGCGGCGGCGGCGGATCAGACAGTGGAGACACATACGTACTGAAGATCGCATCTGACGAACCTAACGACAGTGCAAGCTCACAGGCAGTTGAAAAATTCGGAGAAGCAATTGCTGAAGCTACAGACGGACAGGTTACTGTTGAGTACATGCCGGATGGAGCAATGGGCGGCGACAGAGAAATCCTGGAATCCGTAACAATGGGTAACCTGGAAATGGGTCTGTTCAACGTATCAATGTATGCTACATATGATGAAGACTGGAACATTCTCTCACTGCCATATGTATTCGAAGATCAGGAATCAAAGTATGCTATGCTTGATGGAGAATTCGGCGCATTCCTGAGCGACAAGGCTAAGGAATCAACAGGTACAGAAGTACTTGCTTATGCTGAAGGAACTCCTATGGCTCTGAGTAACAATTCTCACCCTATCAAGACTGTTGATGATGTTAAGGGTGTTAAGATGAGAGTTGTAGAAGCTGACATCAACCTGGATCTCTATGATGCATGGGGCGGTACAGCAGTTCCAATGGCATTCACAGAAGTTTACACTGCACTTCAGCAGGGAACTATCGACGGCGTTGACACATCCCCTTACTGGGTAAGTGTAGCTAAGTTCAGCGAAGTTGCTAAGTACATGACTGATACACAGCACCAGGAATGCACAATGGCAATTGCAATCAACTCAGAATTCCTGGCTAGCATGCCTGAAGATCTGCAGCAGACAGTAAGAGATCTGGCTTATGAATACTGTGCAGTAGAGCAGAGACAGCTGATGGCAGATTCAGTAGCAACAGAAATGGAAAATATCAAGGCTGACGGCGTAGAAATCTATGAACTGAGCGATGCTGAAAAGCAGACATTCATCGATGCAAGCAGACCTGTAATCGAAAAGTACAGAGATACAATCAGTGCTGAACTGTTTGAAATGTTAGGACTCTAATCGTCTTTATTGCAGGATTGCCCTTTGAGGGTGATCCTGCTCTCTTAAAGAAAGTCACAGGAATGCAAAACAGAAAGGATTAGAATTTAGATATGAAATTTATCGGAAAATTTGCGGAAAAATACGACAAGGTCGAGAAAGTCATCCTCATTGCGATGTTCGCGATCCTTGTTGTTGTAATATTCATGCAGGTAGTGAGCCGTTATGTGTTCCATAATGCTATTTCCTGGTCTGAAGAACTGGGTAGATTCATTTTCGTATGGATGTCATGGCTAGGCGTTAGTGCCGGCATGAAAGAAGGCGAACATATTCAGGTAAAGATCCTTCCTAATTTGTTTAGAGATAAAGGATGGGTCAATGCAGAACGTGGCCTGTACATATTAATAGACCTTATATGGTTCTTAACAAGTTTAGTTGTTGTATATTTCGGATTTGATATCGTTGGACAGCAGATGGATATGGGAGTATTCGCAGTTGCTACTCATATTCCTATGTGGATCATCTATCTGTGCATCCCTATCTGTTCAATAATCGTATGCCTTAGACTTATAGGACAGATGGTAAATAACGTTATTTTGATCGTTAAAGATAAATCTAAGAAGAAAGGAGTTGACGCATAAATGGGAAGCATGTTGTTACTCTTTGGAGGCATGATCCTTTTGATCATGATTGGCGTTCCTGTGGGATATGCTATAGGAACATCAACGATATTGACATTTGTGTTTTTCACAGATGTTCCGCTTAATCTTATTGCTCAGAATTGCTTCACAGGTCTGAACTCCTTTACATTGTTGGCAATCCCGTTCTTTATTCTTGCCGGTGTAATCATGGGCGCAGGCGGCATAGCTAAGAGACTTATCGATCTGGCAGACTCGATTATCGGTTGGATCACTGGTGGTCTCGGTATGGTTGGAGTTATGACAAGTACATTCTTTGGTGCTATCACAGGATCAGGTGTAGCTACTGCATCAGCAGTAGGTTCACTGGTTCTGCCTGCTATGAAAGAAAAGAAGTATGATACTCCGTTCAGTGCGACTCTTATCGCATCTGCCGGAGCTATCGGAATTATCATTCCACCAAGTATCCCGTTTGTTATATATGGTGTAGCAACAAGTACTAGCATTAGTGATTTGTTTATCGCTGGATTACTTCCAGGACTGTTGATGGCAGCAGCACTGATGATGACTTGTTATATCGTTTCTAAGAGAAAAGGATATGGCGGCAGCGGTACTAAATTCCAGCTGAAGAATGTAGCAGTATGTACTAAGAGAGGTATATGGGCGCTGCTGGCTCCTGTTATCATCTTAGGAGGGATCTACAGTGGTGCTGTAACTCCTACTGAATCAGCTGTAGTAGCTGTAGTTTATTCAATACTGGTAGGACTCTTCCTTTACAGAGAACTTACTTTTAAAAAGCTGTTAAAGGCGCTTTATGACGCAGCTATAATCAATGGTATCACAAGCTTTATCATGGGATTCTCAGCAGTTATGGCTAAATATCTCAGTATTGATAATATTCCTGTTAAGGTATGTGATGCAGTACTTTCACTGACTGATAACAAGATCCTGGTACTGATATTGCTCAATATTATCCTGCTTATTGTAGGTATGCTGATCGACATCGTACCTGCAACTATCATCCTGGCACCAATCTTTCTGCCAATCGTCACATCGTTCGGAATGAGCCCTGTAACATTTGGTGTTATGATGGCGATGAACCTGGGTATCGGATTTGTAACTCCTCCTTATGGAGCTACTCTGTTCGTAACATCTGCTATCACTAAGACTCCGGTAGAAAAGCTGTTCAAGACAGCATTCGTATTCACGGGAATACTTTGTGTAGTATTGCTTATGGTGACCTATATACCGGCAGTAACTATGTGCTTTATAGAATGATAGTGCTGGATTAAAAAAGAGGTAAAGAGCATGGTTAAGAAAATAGATCATCTGGGAATAACAGTTGAGAATTATGATGAAATAAAGAAGCTTTGTGAAGAAGCTCTCGGATTAGAGTTTGTTAAAGAAGAAGTGTCCGAAGAATGGAACTGTAAGATGGCATTTTATCAGTGCGGAGAAGTTCTGCTTGAGATATGTGCACCAACAGGTCCGGGAGTAGATCAGGACTTTATCGATGCTACAGGAGGCGGTATTCACCATATCGCCTTCGAAGTGGACGATATTGATGAAGCATTGAATGTATGTGATGAGAAATTCGTGCTGAGAGATAAGGAACCTCTTCCCGGTGCTGACGGAACTAAGGTGTTTTTTATAGAGCCATCCAGCTTTGGCAACATAGAAACTGAATTTATGCAGTACACAAATAAGGACGAATAATATTTTACAGACTTATATAAAGGAGAAAGCATAATGGCAAGAGAAATAAAAAAAGTAGCCGTAATCGGCTGTGGATTCATCGGATTTGGGTGGATCACTGTATTTGCCAGACATGGAATAGAAGTAAATGCATTTGACTCATTCGCACCAAGTATGGAAACCGTTAAAGACAGAGTAAGAGATGGCCTTGATTTTTTTGTAGATGAAGGCGTAGTAAAGGCTGAAGATATTCCGGCTATTATGGATAGGATAAAGCTGTGCAGTTCACTGGAAGAAGCAGTTGCTGATGCAGATTATGTGCAGGAATGTATCCCTGAAAATCTTGAGTTGAAGCAGAATTTATTCAGAGATGTCGCCAATTTAACTGATGAAACCGTTGCTATCGGTTCCAGCTGTTCAGGACTTCAGATGGCAGATATCGCAGCAAAGGTTACAAACCATCCTGAAAGATGTATCGTATCACATCCTACGAATCCTCCACATATCGTTGCATATATGGAAATTGCAGGTGATACAGCAAGCGATGAAGTGAAACAGCATATATTTGACTTCATGGAATCTATTGGGCAGAAACCAATTATCTGTAAAGAAATATACGGATACGTTCTCAATAGAATGCAGCTGGCTGTTCAGAAGGAAGCTTTATACATGGTACAGGAAGGTATCTGCAGTGTAGAAGCTGTTGAAAGAGCTATCACTGATGGCGTTGGTATGCGTTGGCCATTCACCGGACCTCTCGCTACAGAAGAACTTAATTCAGCTAGCATCGAAGAAGGTATGTATAAGTATAAAGACTATATGATGGAATTCTTCACTAAGGAACAGAAACCTCTTAACGATATTTCAGATGAGCTGATTGCAAAAGTTGTAGCAGGCGTCAAACCAATCATGAATGGAAGAACTCATGATGAGTATCGTCTGTGGAGAGACCAAATGGTTACAAGAACTAGATTGATGAAGGAAAATAACCCAATCTAAGTATAATTAGTTATAAGTCCACAAAATTACTTTAATGAGCGGGGAGGCGACTAGTTCGGCTTCCTGCTCTATTAATAGGGGAGTATCAAATTATATTGATGTTAGTAGAAATAGATCAAGGAGAATAGTAAATGTCAGAAATAAGAGATAAAAGTTTAAAATATAATATTCA
>JAFQBD010000054.1 GCA_017416795.1 Bacillota bacterium
ATGGCATTGACAGTGAAATCTCTGCGTGCCAGATCTTCCTCTAAGCTTCTGACAAATTCCACCCGGTCCGGATGCCTGCTGTCGCTATATGTGCCGTCGCTTCTGTAAGTCGTTATCTCTACAGGGACATCCGGCTCATCACAGCCTTCTGTCGGCAGTATCACCGTAACTGTTCCGTGCTTTATTCCTGTCTCTATAACATTGAATCCCGCAAAAACTTCTTTCACCTGCTGCGGCAGTGCATCGGTAGTCACATCTGCATCGCCGCTTTCTCGTCCCATCAGCGCATCACGAACACAGCCCCCTACGAAATATGCTTCATATCCGGCCTTTTCAAAAGCTTCAAGTATCATCTTTTCTTTTCGTCCGAGAAGTTTCTGCATATGTTTCACCTTCATCATGCACTACCTTCACTTTAACTTCATACTGTTATTTTAACATATAATATGATATCATAAACCATAACATTTATCTAAAGGACGGATAGGAATGACATATCAGAATCATCCTTATGCAGAAATATTAAAAAAACATAGAAGAAACCTGCACATGATACCGGAGCTTGACAGGCACCTTCCTAAGACTAAGGCATATCTGCTCAATACTCTCAAGGACCTTGACTGTAAGCTTACTTACTTATGCGACTCCGGCGTATGTGCTTTTTTTGATAAAGGCAAGACTGAAACTTACTGCTTCAGAGCCGAAATGGATGCTCTTCCCGGAGCAGAGGCTATGATCGGCGGCTATGCATCTAAGCATCAAGGCATCATGCATTCATGCGGTCACGACGGTCACATGGCCATGAGCCTGACATTCGGACAATACGTAGACGGACTCGACGATCTTGACTGCAATGTCCTTCTCATCTTCCAGCCTGCAGAAGAAACGCTGGGCGGTGCCAAGGAAATTTGTGAAAGCGGCATCCTCGAAAAATATAATGTAACAAAAGTCTTCGGCATACACATTTGGCCTTTCCTCGAAAAAGGAGTCATCGCATCTAAGCGCGGTGCCATCATGGCTAAGTCTGCCGAAATAGATATAGATATACTGGGAGAATCAGCCCACGGAACTGCTGCCTATGAAGGCAAAGACGCACTTTTCATAGCATCAGACTTCATGACTAAATTATATACAAGGCATGCGGCGACCATCGGCGGTGTACCTCATTTCGCAGAAGACATCGATCCTCTGCCTAAGTCCATGCCTTGCAAGCCTGAAGACAAGACCATCATCCACATCGGCAAGATGGACAGCGGCTATGCGAGAAACGTAGTATCCAACAATACAAGACTACAAGGTACCGTCAGAGCTTTTAGCGAAGAGTCTTTTGACAACACGCTTAAGCTGATAACAGATACTCTGTCAGATATCACCGATCAATATGGCTGTGATTACAACTTCACCAACAGTGAGGGCTACCCTCCTATAATAAACGACGAGGGACTTTATCTCAAAAGTCTCCTCGCCGCCAAAAGCCTGGAATGTGGATATAACGAGATCACTGAACCAGTCATGACTTCAGACGATTTCTCATTCTACGGCCACTACGCCCCTGCAGTATTTTTCCTGCTGGGCACAGGCGGAGACATCCCGCTCCACAGCGTGGAATTTGATTTTGATGAACATATTCTCATAAGCGGCTTCGAGCTGTACAAGGCGTTATTATCATGTTAGGTTATGTCAAAGTTTTTAAACCCGAACTCAAAGTTCGCGAATACGAAATATACTGCGGTTACTACTGCGGCGTATGCAAGTCCATCGGTAAGCGTTACGGCCAGCTGCCTCGTATGACGCTTAGCTACGATGCTGCCTTCCTGGCGATCCTTCTTGAGTCTGTCAGTGCAGACCTTGATGCGCCGACACAGGAACACTGCATCGCTCATCCGCTAATTAAGAAAAAGACCATCATCCGCAATCCTGCCATCGACTATGCTGCAGATGTGATGCTGATACTCGCATGGTACAAACTCCTTGATGATGCCAAAGATGAAGGCAAGCTCTATGCAAAAGGCACTATGGCGGCTTTCCGAAGGCTCTTCAAGAGGCTCCGCAAAAAGCACCCTGCGCTTTGCGAGGGCATAGAAACGCATTTGACAGAGCTTTCATCTCTCGAAAAAGAGAAGTGCGCTCATCTTGATATGGCTACTGAGGCTTTTTCTAAGATCATGGAGACTATCTTTATCGAAGGATACAAAGCCCTTTACGACAAAGATAATACTTTCTGTAATGACATAGAAGACAGATGTTCATTATTTGGAACTATCGGCTACCATATGGGGAAATGGATATACCTTATCGATGCAGTAGATGACATAGAAGAAAACCTCGAAACAGGTGCATATAACCCTCTGATTTATAGATTTAAATACGATAAGTCGGAATCAGCCGCCGAATTCAGGAAGAGGATCGAAGAAGACTTGAAATTCAATCTATACCACTATCTTGCCATGATAGGCAATTGCCTCGACACCCTTGAAATCAAGAAAAATAAAGGTATAATAGAGAATGTAGTATACTTCGGACTCAACAGAAAAACCGAAGAAATAGTATATCAAACCGATTCGGATAAAAGGATCTGATATCACAACTATCATGAAAATAATTACGACATAGTTCAACATAAGAAAAGGAGACAATCATGAATCCATATGAAGTATTGGGAATTTCTGAAAACGCATCAGAAGAAGAAATCAAAAAAGCCTATAAAGAGATGGTGAAGAAATATCATCCCGATAAATATCAAGACAACCCTCTGGCTGACCTGGCCGAAGAAAAGCTGCAGGAAGTAAACGAAGCTTATGACATGCTCATCAAAAAGAGCGGTTCATCCAGCTATGATTACGGTTTTGGCGGCAGCTCAGGTTTCGGCGGCGGAGCTTCAGGCGGCGGAAGCGGCAGACCTGACTACATGCAGGTAAGACGTCTTATCGATGCCAACAATTTACGCGAAGCAGAAAAGATTCTCAACGGTACAAGAGACAGAAGCGCAGAATGGTTCTTCCTGGCGGGAATGGTTTCCTACAAGAAGGGCTGGTACGATGATGCCAGAAACAAACTGCAGACTGCTTCCGAAATGGAACCGGGCAACATGGAATACAGCCAGGCTTACGGACGTATAATCAACATGGGCGGTCAGTTCCAGAATCAGGCCCGCGGCCGCGGCTATAATCAGCAGGGCGGAGACGATCTGTGCTGCCAGGCGCTCCAGTGCTATATCTGTGCCGACTGCTGCTGTGACTGCATCTAAGTTTTACCATAGGGATAATGAGATGAAAAAGAATAAAACTTTCAAACTGGCGCTGGGCGGTATATGCCTGGCCCTTACTTTAATATTTATGTTTGCAGGCTCGATCGTACCGGGCATTGAGCTGACGCTGTTCGCGATCAGTTCACTCTTCGTTGCTGTGATGATCTTGGAATCAGGAGTCAGCGGTGCAGTTCTTCTGTATCTGGCTGCATGTATCCTCGGATTCATCCTCATACCTAATAAGGTGGCAATAGTGCCGTATATCTTCTTGTTCGGGTATTACGGCATCTTGAAGTATTTCATAGAGAAACTGCCTACAGCTCTCAGCCAGATCGCTGTTAAAGTTATATTCTTCGCGATCATCTTGTGCGTGGGCTTTCTGGGATTCAAAGAGCTCCTTCTCGGAGCAGTAAATCTTCCGGATTACCCTGTAGCTGTATTGATCATTGCAGGTACTGTATTCCTCCTGCTTTATGATTATATTTACAGTTTCATAATCAACTTCTACGTTACTAAAGTGCAGCGAAAGGGAATGGATAACTTCAAGCTGAGCTGATACAGCGTCCATCAAACAACTCAAAAAATAAACGGCGGAGCATTCGTATCTCAAGGTACAAATCCTCCGCTGTTTTTTATTCCTACTTGGTTTATTCTTCTGTTCTGTATATCAGCTTTTCACCGTCGCTGTCGATCACCACATCGTCACCGTCTTTGATGTTCCCCTTAATGATCTCCCCTGCCAGCTCTGTCTCGATATGACGCTGGAGGAATCTCTTCACAGGTCTTGCTCCGTAAGCAGGATCATAGCTTTCTCTTGCTATCAGGCTCTCTGCAGAATCAGTCAACTTAAGTGTGATTTCACGTTCCTCGAGGCGTCTTTCGATATCCTTCATAGCTAATCTTATGATCTCTACTATCTGTTTTTCTGTCAGCGGTGAGAATACTACGATATCATCGATACGGTTAAGGAATTCAGGTCTGAAATACTTCTTTGTTTCGTCCTCTACCTTCTGCTTTATCTCATCTTCTACACTGCCGTCTTCTCTGATATTATCTATAAGGAAGCTGCTGCCTATATTCGATGTCATGATAACGATAGTGTTTTTGAAATCGACTGTTCTGCCCTGATTGTCTGTAAGTCTTCCGTCATCCAGCAGCTGAAGCAAAATATTGAACACATCAGGATGTGCTTTCTCGATTTCATCAAACAGGATCACGCTGTACGGTTTTCTTCTGACTGCTTCCGTCAGCTGTCCGCCTTCATCATATCCCACATATCCCGGAGGCGCTCCCACAAGTCTGGATACAGAGTGCTTCTCCATATATTCGGACATATCTATCCTGACCATATTCTTCTCAGAATCGAACAGCGCTTCGCTGAGTGCTTTGGCAAGTTCTGTCTTACCTACCCCTGTAGGTCCAAGGAAAATGAACGAGCCTATCGGTCTCTTCTCATCTTTCAGCCCTGCTCTGGCTCTCAGTACAGATTCTGCCACAGCCTTGACGCCATCATCCTGGCCGATGACTCTCTTATGCAGTATATCTTCCAGCTTCAGCAGCTTTTCCTTTTCACTTTCCACAAGCTTACTTACAGGGATACCTGTCCAGCCCGAGATGACTTCTGCTATTTCTTCTTCTGTTACTTCTTCCTTCAGAAGCCTTGCTTCTTTTGCTTCTTCAGCTTTCTCTTTTTCTATCTCCAGCTTCGCTTCAAGATCAGGAAGCGTTCCGTATTTCAGCTGTGCCAGCTTTTCCAGATCGTAATTTCTTTCTGCTTCTTCCATCTCATGCTTCACGTCTTCAATCTGCTGCTTTACAGCCTTGACCTCTGTGATAGCCTTCTTTTCAGCCTCCCACTGAGCACGCATAGCATTACTTTCGTCTTTCAGCTGAGAAAGTTCTTTTTCCAAAGCCGCAAGCCTGCTCTTAGAAGCATTGTCGCTTTCTCTGCCGAGGGCTTGCTTCTCGATTTCAAGCTGCATGATCTTTCTTGATATTTCATCGAGTTCAGCCGGCATACTGTCGATTTCTGTTCTTATTCTTGCTGCAGCTTCATCCATAAGATCAATAGCCTTATCAGGGAGGAATCTGTCACTGATATATCTTTCGCTTAATGTAGCACATGCTATCAGCGCATTATCAGTGATCCTTACGCCATGATGTATCTCGAATCTTTCCTTGAGTCCTCTCAGTATCGATATAGTGTCCTCAACTGTAGGCTGATCTACAAGGACTTTCTGGAATCTCCTTTCGAGGGCAGCATCCTTTTCGATATATTTTCTGTACTCGTCAAGAGTTGTAGCACCTATGCAGTGAAGCTCACCTCTTGCCAGTTTAGGCTTGAGAAGATTTCCTGCATCCATGGCACCTTCAGTCTTACCGGCACCTACTATGTTATGGATCTCATCTATGAAGAGAATGATCCTTCCTTCTGATTTCTCGATCTCATTGAGAACAGCCTTTAATCTCTCCTCAAATTCTCCTCTGAATTTGGCACCTGCGATAAGTGCCCCCATATCAAGCGCAAATATAGTCTTATCTTTAAGTCCTTCCGGCACATCACCATTGAGGATACGTTGAGCCAGACCTTCTACAACAGCTGTCTTACCTACTCCCGGTTCACCGATAAGTACAGGATTGTTCTTAGTCCTTCTGGAAAGTATCTGGATCGTATGTCTGATTTCACTGTCTCTTCCGATGACCGGATCCAGCTTACCTTCACGCGCCATTTCAACTAAATCACGCCCGTATTTATTGAGTGCATCGTAATTTTCTTCAGGATTCTGACTTGTGACCCTCTGGTTACCTCTGACTTTGTTAAGAGCATCCAGGAATTTATCTTTTGTAATACCGTAACGTTTAAAAACTTGTGCAGATGGAGTATTTCTTTCATCAAGCAGAGCCATATAAAGATGTTCTACACTTATATATTCATCCTTGAGCTTCTGTGCTGTTTTTTCGGCATTTATAAAAATCTGCTGAAGCCTTCTCGTGGAGTACATGCTCTCAGCACTTCCGCTCACCTTAGGCAATTTATCCAGTTCAGTCTGGATAGAGCCTATTATTTCGCCCGGGCTCACCTCCATAAACGTAAGCAGCTTAGGTATCAATCCGTCCTTCTGCATCAAAAGAGCCATATGAAGGTGCTCACCATCGATCTGCTGATGCCCCTCTTCAACAGCTATGTTCTGGCAATCGATGATCGCCCCCTGCGCATTCTGTGTGTACTTTTCTATGTTCATAATCTCTCCTCCTTAAACCATATCAATAAACTTATATTTCTTGTTATATTTTCCCTCATGGTGACATTTTAATACCGCAGGATAAGGAAGTCAAGAAAAATTTAGCACTCACTTAACAAGAGTGCTAACAAATCGAATTTGATCAAAAAATAAAACAACATGCCATATAGACATGTTGTTTTCGATGGTGATCCCACGGGGAATCGAACCCCGGTTACCGCCGTGAAAGGGCGGTGTCTTGACCGCTTGACCATGGGACCAAAATAAGCGGCAACGTCCTAATTTCCCAGGCGGTCTCCCACCAAGTATCATCAGCGCTGAAGAGCTTAACTTCTGTGTTCGGTATGGGAACAGGTGTATCCTCTTCGCTATAGTCACCGCATATGAACTGAATAAAATTTATGTTAGCATTTTATCATATCCTTGAAACCTTGGTCAAGTGTTCGACCTATTAGTATCGGTCAGCTAAATACATTACTGCACTTACACCTCCGACCTATCAACGTGATAGTCTCTCACGG
>JAFQBD010000055.1 GCA_017416795.1 Bacillota bacterium
GTCTGCACTTATATTGGCGTGCTTATTAATCTGTTGGAAACCAGCGGCTATTTTTATAACAAAAATTTTTGAGGCATGTACTACTACAAGTGATGAACTCGTTAAAAATAATGAACCTGGAATTATAAACGCCGGATATTGGATTGGCGTTTTAGAAAGGATAATAATCTTTATATTAGGGCTTTCTGGTGAATATGGGGCGATTGGATTTGTCTTAGCTGCTAAAAGTTTAGCAAGACACAATGACTTTAGTGAACCGGGGTTTGCAGAAAAATATTTAATTGGTACTTTATTAAGTTCCCTGATTGCATTTTTATGTATTGTGCTTTGTAAAATGTAGTTAAAAAGGTCTTATCCGGCCGGGCTACACACGGGCAAATAGCGTGCGAGGATGATTGCTGTGAATCTGCAGTTGTTTTCGTGCGTTTTTTAGTTTAAGTTGTCAAGGATTTCTTGACAACTTGAAATAAGTTTTATTGCCGATCCTGTAATATTTATCGTACGAAATGTGATATAATCACAGGTAATACAACACAAGGAGCCCTATCATGAACCCAATAATCATCAACCGCATATACCGACATTTCAAAGGTGACTACTACCTCTTAGTAGACATCGCCAAACATTCAGAAACAGGTGAAGACTACGTAGTATATCGTAAACTTTATGACGACGGCAGCCTTTGGGTACGCCCGCTGGACATGTTCATAGAAGAAGTCGATCACGATAAATATCCTGAAGTCGAGCAGAAATATAGATTCCAGCTGCAAGACATCAAGAGTGTGAGAGACTGATCAGAAGGAGGTAAGTGATGCCGATCCAAATCGTACGAAATGATATAACAAAAATGCACGTAGACGCCATCGTCAATGCAGCAAATAATAAATTGATGCCGGGCGGCGGAGTTTGCGGAGCCATACATAAGGCTGCAGGCCCTCAGCTGGCCGCAGAGTGTAGCATGCTGGGAGGATGTGATACCGGAGCAGCTAAAGCGACCTTTGGATATGATCTGCCTGCAAAATACGTGATACATACGGTAGGTCCCGTATGGCATGGCGGCCAATACGGAGAGAAAGAAGCCCTAAGCTCATGCTACAAAGAGTCATTGGCTTTGGCGAAAGAAAAAGACTGCGAGACTATCGCGTTCCCGCTGATCTCTTCAGGTATATTCGGCTATCCTAAGAAAGAGGCTCTAAGAGTTGCCATGGATGCCATCAGTAGTTTCCTTATGGACAATGAGATGATGGTGTATCTTGCTGTCTTCGATAAGGATGCCCTGAGCGTAAGCAAAGCGCTCTTCGCCAATATAGAAGAGTATATAGATGAGCATTACGTTGATGAAGCAAAACTGCTGGATAGCTATCGCAGACGTATGCAGGAAGAAGAACTGATCTGTTTTGAAAAAGGTGCGTATGCACCGGCGGCAGCTGCAAAGGCCGTGCCTCTTTGGGATGCCGAGCTAAGCGATGCTGCATCTCCTGACGGTAATCTTGATGACTGGCTTGATGCAATAGACGAAAGCTTCTCTGAAATGGTACTTCGTAAGATCGAAGAAAAGGGTATGACAAATGCTGAATGTTACAAGAAAGCTAATATAGACAAAAAGCATTTCTCTAAGATAAAGTCAAATCCAAATTATAAGCCGAAGAAAAACAATGCATTGGCGCTTGCCGTCGCACTGGAACTTTCACTTGATGAGACGAAAGAACTGTTGATGAAGGCAGGGCTGGCATTATCTCACAGCAACAGATTCGACATCATAGTCGAATACTTCATAGTGCACAAGCAGTACGACATCTATGAGATCAATGAAGCATTGTTCAGCTACGACCAGCCGCTGCTTGGCGGGGCTATAGAATAATTTTCTCGGTCGCCTGTCAGGCGACCATTTGCATATCAGATACTCCTATAATGAGGCCATAAGTTAAAGGAAATCAATATTAGGAGGATGAAGATATGAGAAAAAGAACAACAGAATTAGTATTTATTATCGATAGAAGCGGATCAATGTACGGGCTTGAAGCAGATACCATCGGCGGATTCAACTCCATGCTGGAAAAGCAGAAGAACGAAGAAGGACACGCATATGTTTCGACAGTACTGTTCAACGACAGAAGCGAAGTGATCCATGATCGTTTGAATATCAAAAAAGTCAGCCTGATGACAGGTCATCATTACATACCGGGCGGATGCACAGCACTGCTGGATGCAGTGGGAGGTGCTATTAAACACATCGGAAATATCCATAAATATTCCCGAAAGTCAGATGTGCCTGAAAAGACACTCTTCGTCATAATCACTGACGGTATGGAAAACGCGAGCCATAAGTATTCGGCAGCTCAAATCAAAGAAATGATAAATCGTCAGCAGAAGGAATACGGCTGGGAATTCATTTTCCTCGGTGCTAACATCGATGCAGTAGCAGCGGCCGAAGATATAGGGATCAGTGAAGACAGAGCAGTGAAGTTCTGCTGCGATGAGGCAGGGACGGAACTCAACTATAAAACTATCGATAGAGCTGTAAGCTCATTTAGACAGTGCGCTTCACTTCCTGCAGATTGGAAGGACGATATAGAAGCTGACGAAAGAAAAAGGGGAAGAAGATAAGGAGGGGGAAACATGTATGGAGCAATATTAGGTGATATCATAGGAAGCCCATTTGAATTTGATAGAGGAAACAAGACCAAGGAGTTCAAGCTTTTTTCACCCGGATGTGAATTTACTGACGATACTGTAATGACAATAGCAGTGGCAGAAGCACTGATGAACGTAGAAAAAGATGCAGATGATGAGCATATAAAAGAAAGTATTGTCAAATCACTCAAATACTGGGGTAGAAAATACCCGGATGCGGGCTACGGAGCGCGCTTTGGAATGTGGCTGCTGCTGGAAAATCCGGAACCTTACAACAGCTGCGGTAACGGGTCGGCAATGAGAGTAGCCGCTGCAGGCTGGATGGCAGACACATTAGAGGAAACAAGACGCTTGGCAAGACTTTCGGCAGAAGTGACCCATAACCATCCTGAAGGAATAAAGGGTGCAGAAGCCACTGCTTCCGCAATATTCATGGCAAGAAACGGCTCTGCCAAAGAAGAAATCAAACGATACATCATCGAAGAATTTGACTACGACCTCAGCCGTACCTGCGACGAGATCAGACCGACATACTACCATACTGAGCTTTGTCAGCAGACAGTACCGGAAGCCATCACAGCTTTCATGGAAGGCAGCGACTTCGAAGATGTGATCAGAACAGCAGTATCCCTTGGCGGTGACTGTGACACATTGACCTGCATCGCGGGAAGTATTGCAGAAGCGTACTACGGCGTCCCTGATGAGCTTAAAGAAGAAGCGAAAACCAGAATCGAAAGTGATATGAGAGAAGTGCTGGAATCGTTTGACGATATGAGGAGACTAATAAATGGCTAAATGCAAAATCAAAAATGGTAAAGGCAAGTGCGGCACATGCAGGATATACATCATCGCGGCAGCAGTACTGATCATCGCATGCGCTGTCATATACATAGCTGATTACTACCATGCCGACGAGGCATCTATAGAAGTATATACAGAACAATACGATAATAAGGTCACAGTAGAAACACCGGATAAAGACACGACTGTATTCATACCGCAGGAACCTATAGCCGGATTCATATTCTATCCGGGCGGCAAAGTAGAGGCCTCAGCATACGAACCGCTGATGACAGCCTGTGCCGATAAGGGTATTCTCTCCATTCTGGTAGAAATGCCGGGGAACCTGGCAGTCCTTGATGTAAAGGCTGCAGACGGCCTTCAGGAAATGTATCCCGAAGTAGAAGAGTGGTACATAGGCGGACATTCCCTTGGCGGATCCATGGCTGCATCATACGCATCTGACCGTGTCGATCGATTGTCAGGCGTGATATTGCTGGGCGCATACTCCACAGCAGATCTTAAAGCCACAGACCTGGATGTTCTCAGTATATACGGAAGTGAAGATAAAGTTTTGAATAAGATGAAGTATGAAGATAATCTGACAAACCTTCCTGATGATCACAAAGAGATCGTCATAGATGGCGGATGCCATGCAGGCTTCGGCATGTATGGAGCACAAGACGGAGATGGCAAACCGACGATAACATCGGAAGAACAGATCAAAATCACAGCCGAGGAGATAGTAAAATGGATATCAATAAAACAATAAAATCACTGCAGAAAAAATTATACACAGTCAAACTTTTCGATACAGCCAAAGAAGCCGCAGACTATATAGACAGCCAAATAGATGGTAGAGTTGTTGGCTTCGGAGATTCAAGGACAATGATAGATATGGAGCTTTACAAGAGACTGTCTGCCCACAACGAAGTCCACGACCCTTACCAAGGCAAGGATAACGATGAGTTCCTTGAAATAGCTAAGAAAACACTCACTACTGAAGTGTTTCTCACATCAGTCAATGCTATGGCAGAAACAGGAGAAATGGTCAACATCGATGGTACAGGCAACAGAGTGGCAGGCTCATTGTTCGGACACGAAAAAGTATATTTCATCGTAAGCACAAACAAGATAGAGCCTGATCTGCAAAGCGCCATTGACCGCGCAAGAAACGTTGCTGCTCCGAAGAACTCCATGAAGTACGACCTGCCAACACCATGTGTGGCAAGCGGCGGTGAGAAATGCTTCGATTGCAAAAGCCCTGAAAGGATATGTAATGCGATGGTGCTTTATCTTAGGAAGATGAATGATATAGAAGACGTTGAAATAGTATTGATAAATGAGGAAATGGGTTTCTAATGTAACATAAAAATGATATAATAAATCAAGGTCTTATCCGGCCGGGCCATTCGCAGGCATATAGTGCGTGAGGATTAATTTTTTAGTCCTCACGTTTTTTGTTTTTTGAAAGGAGAAGAAAATGACGAACATAAAAAAAGAAACGAGCAATTGCTTTCGGGAATAAATCCGTACACGCTTCGAAACCCATTTCTTGATTACATCATATACCCACATGTGTCACTTGTCAATCTACAATCATTGCTTGATGGAAGACTAAACTCAATTCCTATCTAAAAATACTTCAAGAATAACAAAAGCCGCTATCAAGCGGCTTTTCTCATTTATTATCTCTCATAAACCTTCTCACCGTTGATCCAGGTCTCTAAAACCTTGACCTGATCTATTTCATCAGACGGTATATCA
>JAFQBD010000056.1 GCA_017416795.1 Bacillota bacterium
AGAGACGGACCTCACCCTGCTAAAAGAACGTTCCAGGCTATAAGGATAGAAGTAAACAGTGAGCTTGAACAGCTGGAAAGAGCAATCGACGAGTTCTGCGATGTGCTCAATCCGGGCGGCAGGCTTTGTATAATAACTTTCCACTCACTTGAAGACAGGATTGTAAAAGAGGCATTTAACAGAAGACTTGATCCATGTACATGTCCTAAGGAATTTCCGGTATGTGTGTGCGGCAAGGTTTCGGACGTAGTCAAAGTGACAGGAAAGCCGATAATATCCGGAGAAGATGAACTGGAAAACAACCCGAGGGCAAGAAGTGCCAAACTGAGGGTCATAGAAAAGAAATAGTAAGTTAATGTGAATCAGTAGAAGAGGTAGTGAAATGATAGCACCTGAAAAATGGTATGAGCATCAGAAAGAATATCAGCGCTACGGCATAGACATGAAGCCACAGCCGCAGCGTCAGATGCGCTCACAGAAAAAAAGAAAAATAAAGAAAATATCGCTGCCTGCAGGTAACGGCAAGAAACTGGCCTTTTCTACAGTACTGGCAGCGGGCATAGCTATGATAATGCTGATAATAATCACTGCATATTCTGCAGGTGTGCGTTATGATATCAACTGCATGATCAAGGAAAACCAGGCACTTATGGGAGAGATAGAAAACCTTCAGGTGAAACTTTACAGTGCCAGCAATATAGATTATGTAGAAGGCAAGGCAGTAGGCTCTCTGGGCATGATATATCCGTCCTCGAAGAACAGTGTACATATTTCGAGTGATGATATGCCTGCACCGGGGTTTGCTGATGTTTTGAAGGAAAACGCATATAATTGATTATAAAAAAATATAATAATTCATAGTAGTTTTATGATATAGAGATGATATACCCGGACAGCTTAATATAGTGATGATGTCCGGGTTGTTTTTAAGGTAAGTGTAATGGCGGTATCGAATAAAAGTAAGAAAAACTTAATAATCATATTGGGGCTGGTCTTCATTTGTTTGCTGCTCCTGTGCATAAGACTGGGGTGGCTGCAGATCGTCAAGAGTGATGAACTGTCCGCTAAGGCTACGCAGCAGCAGACACGAGATACTCCGATAGAAGCGGAGAGAGGCGTGATATATGATACTAACGGTCATGAACTGGCAGTAAGCGTCACCTGCTATACTATATGGGCAAGACCATCTGATATAAAGGCAGCAGATACTAAGGCGGAAAGAAAGGAACGAGTGGAAGATGTTACCGAGATCCTTTCCGAAGCTTTAAAGATGGATCATGATGAAGTCAAGGAACTTGTGACAAAGGAACAGAGTATCGTCAGGATCAAGAAAGGCATAGAC
The DNA here is from genome assembly GCA_017416795.1 of Bacillota bacterium. Lineage (GTDB taxonomy): Bacteria > Bacillota > Clostridia > Peptostreptococcales > Anaerovoracaceae > Lentihominibacter. Next base: position 1,343 of record JAFQBD010000056.1, read on the forward strand.
AAGGATACTGCCGATAAAATAAGAGAAGGTCTCAGAGAGAAAAGGCTCACAGGCATAGAAATCGCAGAAGATACTAAGAGGAGCTATCCTCTGGGTGCTTTCGCGGCCCATACTTTGGGAACGGTAACAGACGATAATACAGGGCTGTCAGGTCTTGAGCTTGAGTATAATACTTATTTGAGCGGTGTGGCAGGCAGATGGATCAATTATACCGATAACAGCGGCAACAGGTTATCTTACGGAGAAGAAAAATATTATCAGGCAGAAGACGGATACAGCGTAGTTACTACTATAGACCAGGTTATCCAGCATTATACAGAAAAAGCTATAGCGCAGGTCCAGAAGAAAACCAGCTCTGACAGAGTGATGGCGATCGTCATGAATCCAAAAACGGGAGACATATTAGCAATGGCTCAGACTCCGGAATTCGACCTGAACGATCCTAAGACACCGCTTGATAAGAGCGAGCAAAAGGCTCTTGAGAAGATGTCAGATGAAAAGAAGGTGGAATACTGGAACAAGATGTGGAGAAATTCACTGATAAGTGACGTCTATGAACCGGGATCCACATTCAAGCTTCTTACAACTGCCATAGCACTGGAAGAAGATATAGCAGAAACTGATGATACATACCATTGCAGCGGATCTGTAGAAGTTGCAGGCGAGAGGATACACTGTTGGAGATCCGAAAATCCTCACGGAACACAGAATCTTAAACAGGCAGTAGGAAATTCCTGCAACCCTGTCTTCATAAAGCTTGCTACAGATATAGGAATAGACCTCTTTTACAGTCATCTTGATACATTCGGAATCACAGGGACTACAGGCATCGACTTTCCGGGAGAAGGGACGGCATTGCTTCAGTCAAGAGACACTGCAGGACCTGTAGGTCTTGCTACTATAGGGTTCGGTCAGGGTGTTGCAGTCACACCGATACAGCTTGTTACTGCAGTAAGTGCATTCGGCAACGACGGCAAGCTGATGAAGCCTAGGCTCGTAAAAGAACTGAAAGACGAGAACGATAAAACTGTTCAGGAGTTTGAGCCTGAAGTAGTCAGACAGGCGGTTTCTCAGGAGACAGCTGATGAAATGCGCGATATAATGGAATACGTAGTAGCTGAAGGCGGCGGCGGAACGGCAGCAGTACCGGGATACAGAGTCGGAGGCAAGACAGGTACAGCTCAGAAGATGAAGGAAGACGGTACGGGATACAGCCAGTACACATACTCTTCATGTATAGCTATGGCACCGATGGAAGACCCGCAGCTTACTGTTCTGGTCATTGCAGACAGCCCTAAAGGCGTGCATTACGGAAGCGTTACTGCTGCACCGGGAGTAAAGCAGATATTGTCAGACACATTGAGATATCTCAACATATCTCCTGATAAAGCAAGCAAAAACTCTTCAGAGGCTAAGAAAGTGGAAGTTCCTGATGTAGTAGGGCGAAGTGTAAGTGAAGCTATAGGTATCCTTGGAGGAGCATCATTGTCATATGATACTGATAAGGCGGCAGCCAAGAAAGAAGACTTCGTAGTAACGAAACAGTATCCGGCAGCAGGAACAAAGGTTAAAAAGGACAGCAAAGTATATTTATATAAGTAAAGAATATAAAGCGGAGAGATATGAACAAGATCACTATTGAAGAAATAATAAGAGCAACAGAAGGTACTCTTATTAGCGGACAGAATGAAAATTTCATAACAGGTGTGAAACACGACTCCAGAGAATGTGGAGAGGGCGATATGTTCGTTGCCATAAAAGGTGAAAATCAGGATGGGCATAAATATATCCCTCAAGTAATGGGCAAAGGCTGCAGGACAGTTCTGGTATCACATACAGATGGCTGGTATGATGAGGTTTCAGATATTATATCTGAAGAAGCAATCAATATCATAAAAGTTGAAGATACGGTATATGCCCTCGGTCAGTTGGCTTCATATTATTTGTCGACGCTGGACGTGCTGAAGGTAGCTGTGACAGGAAGTGTGGGGAAAACATCTGTAAGAGATATGATATACTATGCACTCAGTGAGAAGTATGTCTGCGGCAGGAATCTGAAGAATTATAATAATTTTATCGGTCTGCCTATATCTATATTCCAATTTGATGATGAGACTGAAGCTGTCGTACTGGAAATGGGCATGGACAAATTCGGAGAAATAGACAGATTGGCGGGAATAGTCAAGCCGCATATAGCCGTGATCACTAATATAGGTATGTCACATATCGAAAATCTCGGAAGCAGAGACGGTATCTTCAAGGCTAAAATGGAAGTTGCAGATCATATCACAGGCTATAAGGATAGTGACCAGGGCATGCTGATATTCCCTTGCGACGACGAATTCTTGACAAGGGAAAGAACTGCAGGCGATTACAGACAGATAATAATAGGTGAAGACGGAAGAAGTGAATATATCATATCCGATGTTGACGATTTTGGACTAGAGGGTATACAATTTACTTTAGAGTATCGTGAAGAAAGCCATAAGATGAAGCTTGATATCCCGGGAAGACATAATGCTGTGAATGCGGCGCTTGCAACGGCTGTGGCAAGTGCAGCAGGACTTACGACGGAAGAAATACAGGCAGGGCTGTTAAAGACAGAACTCACTGGAAGCAGACTCAGAAAAATAAAGACAGGTAAACTGAGTATTATCGACGATACTTATAATGCTAATCCTGATTCCATGAAGAGTGCGCTCAGAGTTTTGGAATTGAGCCGCACTGAAGGGAAAAAGATAGCGGTGCTTTCGGATATGCTTGAGCTTGGAGAAGAAAGCGAAAGGCAGCATTACGGAGTTGGGCTCTTTGCGGGAGGATTGAAAATAGATACTGTTATAGCAGTAGGTGAACGCTCCGAAAAAATAGCTGAAGGCGCATCAGGAAGAGAGCCGCAAGTGGCTTATTTCAAAAATAAAGAAGATTTTTTAAGGGATATTGATCGATTTGTAAGTAATGGGGATATAATCTTAGTTAAAGGTTCCAGGGGAATGAAGATGGAACTTGTAGTAGAAAGACTGAAGGAGTTTTAGGAGTTGTTATGAGTTACGCTAATATCGGAATAATAATCTTAATAGCATTTGTGATCTCTGTAGTAATAACTAAATACGAGATCCCGTTTCTGAGAGCTAAGGCCGGTCAGAACATAAGAGAAGACGGACCGGAAAGCCATCTTTCCAAGGCAGGGACGCCGAGCATGGGCGGGATCGCTATCATCATCGGTACTATACTTGCGACTCTTATAGGCGGACTCATCTGGAGTGCTAAACTGGTTGACATATTAGTGATCCTTTTCGTATTTATAGGATTCGGACTCATCGGGTTCTTCGATGACTATCTCAAAGTAATAAAGAAGGTGAACCTCGGTCTGCGTGCGTATCAGAAATTCGGCCTTCAGATAATCATATCTGTGGCATTGGCAGTATTTCTGGCAAATTACTCAGATGGAAGCACATATGTGTATATACCTATAGCAGACACATATATCGACTTCGGGATCTGGTACATTCCTTTCATAGTATTTGCTGTGCTGGCTATGACTAATGCTGTCAACTTGACAGATGGTCTTGACGGACTTGCTTCAGGAGTCACAGCGCTCGTAACACTTTTCTTCGCAGTTGCGGGGATCGCTTACGGCGTGGCATCAGGTGCGTATTTCTGTGCAGCTCTCTGCGGAGGATGTCTGGGATTCCTGGTATTCAATAAGAATCCTGCCAAGATATTCATGGGAGATACAGGTTCATTGGCGCTGGGCGGCGGCCTTGCTGCAGCTGCGATAGTGATGAAGCTGGAACTTCTCCTTCCTATAGTCGGACTTCTCTATGTTATAGAAGCTCTGTCAGTAGTGCTTCAGGTAGGATATTTCAAGCTGACACACGGTAAGAGAATATTCAAGATGGCGCCTATCCATCACCATTTCGAAAAGTGCGGATATAAGGAAGTTCAGGTAGTTAAGGCGTTCTGGGCATTCACGCTGGTTTGCTGTATCATAGGTTTCGTTATTATTTAGGAGTTCATCATGAAAGATAAGAAAGTACTTATTATAGGATTGGGCAATTCTGGCAAAGCAGCGGCTGAAGCTATGGTCGGACTTGGTGCCTCAGTCTATGTACAGGACAGCAAAAGTGAAGATAAGATAGATACTAAGCTAATGATGTTCTTAAAAGAAAATGCTGTAGAATGTTTCCTGGGCAGGACGCCTGACGATATGAGCTTATTCGATATGCTCATCGTAAGTCCGGGAGTTCCTCTCGATCTTGGGTTTATCAAGGAAGCTAAGGATGCCGGAACAGAGATAATCGGAGAACTGGAAGTAGCGTACAGAACAGGAAAGGGCAAGTATGTCGCTATCACGGGAACTAACGGCAAGACTACTACTACTACACTGGTAGGTGAGATATATAAGGCTTCCGGCAGGACGACACATGTAGTTGGGAACATCGGTGTAGCCGTTATATCAAAGGCTTTGACTACAAGTGACGAAGACTGGCTCGTTACTGAATGCAGCAGCTTCCAGCTGGAATCCATAAAGGATTTCAAACCGGAAGTATCAGCTATACTCAACCTTACGCCGGATCATTTGGACAGACACAAGACTATGGAAAACTATGGCGACGCGAAAGCACAGATCTTCGCAAATCAGGACAGCAGTCAGTATTGTGTAGTGAATTATGATGATAAAGCGTGCTTTGCACTGGCAGAAAAGTGCGAAGCTAAAGTAGTTCCGTTCAGCAGAAAAGAAGAGCTGGACTTCGGAGCTTATGTCAGTGAAGATAAAATAGTTATAAAGGATGAAGCGGGAGCGGTAACAGAATTCTGCAGAGTCGATGAGCTTAAGATACCGGGATCACATAACCTGGAAAATGCTTTGGCGGCATGTGCTATCGGATATTTCGGAGGCATCGATGCTTCAGTTATATCAGAAGTGCTGAGAACTTTCGCGGGAGTAGAACACAGAATAGAACTCTGTGACACGATAAAAGGTGTCAGATATGTCAATGATTCCAAGGGGACTAATCCTGACGCAGCGATAAAAGCCATAGAAGCGATGAAGGAAAACATCATCCTTATCGCAGGGGGCTATGATAAAAATTCCGAATATGATGAATTCACAGCGGCGTTCGAAGGGAGAGTCAAGGCTCTTCTGCTGCTGGGAACTACTGCTGCTAAGATTAAGGAAGCGGCGGAAAAGGCAGGCTTCACTGAAGTCAAGATACTTGATGATATGGAAGCTTGTGTGAACGAAGCGTACAGCATGGCAGAGCCGGGAGACGTAGTATTGCTGTCGCCTGCATGTGCCAGCTGGGATATGTATAAAAGCTTCGAACATAGAGGCAGACATTTCAAAGAATGTGTGAGCAGACTGGAAAGGTAATAAAGTCAATTGGTTAAAAAGACAAAGAATAAACCAAGAAATCTTAATAGACTTAAATCCGTGGATTTTACACTGATGCTGATCACGATGGTATTAGTAGTTTTCGGACTTATCATGGTGTTCAGTGCCAGCTATTATTATTCCATAAGTCAGGACGGTAATCCATACAGCTATCTGCTTAAGCATGGTATGTGGGTAGTACTAGGGTTCATAGCCATGATGTTTGGCGCCTCTTATGATTATAGGCGCTATAATCGTGATAAGTTTGCCTACTTGGCTATAGGCGGAAGTGTGCTGCTGCTGATACTTGTTATCACTCCGTTAGGTACTACTATCAATGGTGCGACGAGATGGATCGATCTGGGACCAATCACACTTATGCCGGGTGAGATTGCTAAGCTTGGCGTAATCTTCTTCATAGCATGGTATTTAGGTAACGATACGGAAAAGATCAAATCCTTGACAAAAGGAATTTTGCCTATGCTGGCAGTGATGGCAGTAGTAGCGGGACTTATTATAATGCAGCCGAATCTTTCGACTGCCATAACCGTATGCGGTATCGTGGTAGCTATGATGTTGGTGGCAGGAATGAAATGGAGATATTTCTTCGGTGCCGCAGGAGTAGGTGTGGCCGGTATACTGAGCATACTTCTGTTCATGAAGGACAGTTACTGGTATACGAGAATCACTGCATTTACAGATCCGTTTGCCTATCCGCTCGGCAGCGGTTATCAGGCAGTACAGTCACTGCTTGCCCTCGGTTCGGGAGGACTGTTTGGTGTAGGTCTTGGGAAGAGCGTGCAGAAGAATCTGTATCTTCCGGAACCGCAGAATGACTTTATTCTGGCTATCATAGGAGAAGAGTGCGGATTTATCGGTGTACTCCTTCTGATAGTAGTATATTGTATATTCTTATGGAGAGGTATACACATTGCGATAAATGCTCCGGATCAGTTTGGTATGATGCTGGGATCCGGTATAGTTTTGATGGTCGCGATACAGGTGATACTTAACATAGCTGTAGTAACATCATCGATGCCTGCTACAGGCATAAACTTGCCGTTTATCAGTTATGGAGGAAATGCATTGCTGATATTCATGTTCTCGGCAGGTGTGCTGCTCAATATATCGAGGCATGAAGTCAAGAATACAGGAGTTGAATAAATGAGAGTAATAATGACAGGCGGAGGCACAGGAGGACATATATACCCTGCTGTCGCTATAGCAGATGAAATCAGAAGACGAGATGAGAATGCAGAGATCCTGTTCGTGGGTGCTGAGATCGGTATGGAAGGTGACCTGGTACCGAAATGCGGCTACGAGATAACACTTATTCCTGCTGACGGCTTCAACAGAAAGAAGCTGTCCACTAATTTTGTTGCAGTGAAAAGGATCGTGCAGGGAACCTTTAAAGTAAAGAAAATAATCAAGGAATTCAAGCCTGATGTGGTCATCGGGACAGGCGGGTATGCAAGTGCGCCTGCGATAAAGACTGCACAGAGCATGGGTATCCCGACATATATACATGAGCAGAATGCTTTCCCGGGAATGTCTAATAAAATACAGGAAAAGAAAGCCCGCCGTGTTTTTCTTGGATTCGGTGAGGCTGCCAAGTACTTCAAATACCCCGAAAAGCATGTGGTGTGCGGCAATCCTGTAAGAGAAGCTTTCGTGAATGCTGACAGAGAGAAAGCCAGAGAAGAACTGGGTATAAAGCCTGACGAATTCGTACTTCTGGCATTTGGCGGAAGCCAGGGTGCTGCCAGGATCAACAAGGCTATGATAGAAGTGATAAAGGCATTCAACGGTGTGAAAGATATGAAGATATATCTGGGGACCGGCAGCTACTATTACGATGTTATCCTTAAAGAATTTGAAGACAGCGGTATCAAACTGGAAGATAATATCTCAATAATGGAATATATCGATGACATGCCTAAATATCTGGCTGCTTCCGATCTGATGGTGGGAAGAAGCGGTGCCCTTTCTGTAGCGGAAGTAACGGTATGCGGTGTTCCGGCAATTTTCGTTCCTTCACCGAACGTTACAGGGAATCACCAATTCTTCAATGCTAAGGCAGTGGCAGATAACGGCGGTGCGATCATCATAGAAGAAAAAGATCTTGAAAATGAAGCGCTAATTACGACCATACATCAGCTGAAAAACGATCGCAACGCACTTAAGACCATGGCTCAGAAGAGTAAAGAAAGTGCATTCCCTGAGGCTGTGAAAGTGATATATGATAATGTATTGAGCAGCTTTAAATAACAGTAAATGAAACAAGTAACGATGAATACGCCTCTGACATAATATGAAATATGTTGGAGGTGTTTTTATTGGATAACTATCGAATAAAAGGTGGCAACGTACTTTCGGGAACGGTCAAAGTGTCCGGCGCTAAAAATGCTGCGCTTCCTATCATCGCAGCATCGGTAATGACGCGAGGAGAGTCTGTTTTATCTTCGTGCCCTGAAATATCCGATGTGGATAGTATGCTGAAAATATTAAAAGCATTGGGGTGCAGGATAAAGAACGCAGGCGAGACCATATCTATAGTACCCGATGACATGGACAGGTGCATGATACCTGATGAACTGATGAAAGAAATGCGCTCCAGCGTATTTCTTGCAGGTGCATTGCTCACAAGATGTGGAGAAGCAGTTATAAGCAGTCCGGGCGGATGTGATATAGGAAAGCGCCCTATAGATATACATATAGACGGTCTTGAGAAGTTAGGCGCATCTATCATGCATACGAATGACAGGCTTATTTTGCGTGCAGGTGACATGAAAGGAACAGACATACATCTGCCGTATCCAAGCGTAGGCGCCACTGAAAACATCATGATGGCGGCGCTGGGGGCTGCAGGCGTTACCAGAATATTCAACTGTGCCCGTGAGCCTGAGATCGTCGATCTTCAGAAGTACTTGAATCTATGCGGCGCCAAGATAGGCGGGGCAGGAACAGGCATCATAACTATCAAGGGGAAAACGCCTCTCAGGGGAAGCTGCCACGATATACTGCCGGACCGTATAGAGGCAGGGACATACTTATTGATGGCTCTTGGTACGGGAGGGAAGATACGACTATCCAACATAAACGGCATACTGCTGGGGCCTCTTATAGATGTGCTGGAAGCGGCAGGATATATCATTGAGCAGGGAGACTCGTTTATTTATGCTGAATCAGCAGGAAATGAGAAGGTGAAATGCAGCATAGTAACTGAGCCTTATCCGGGATTTCCAACGGATCTGCAGCCACAGCTCACAGCGTTTCTCGTTAAGAACGGAGCAGGCTCTGTCATAAAGGAAAACATATTCGAGAACCGTATGGATTATGCTCATCAGCTGAAAAAAATGGGTGCAGATATTGAAATATCTCAAAAAGAAGTTATAATAAAGAATAACAATATATTGTGTGGTACACATGTCAAGGCAAAAGACCTCCGAGGCGGCGCAGCACTTATGATTGCAGGGCTTATGGCTGAAGGGGAGACGATAGTGGGTAACACTAAATATATTAAAAGGGGCTATAGTCGTATCGGAGAAAAAATCAGAGGATTAGGTGGAGAGATAACGGAAAATGAGGGCTGACAATCGTACTCAGAAAAGTGTAAAAAAGAAAAAGAGAAAAAAGAAACGATATCTGCTGAAATTTGCCATAATAGTAGCAGCATGCGTAGCACTGCACTTTGTACTGCATATAGATTATTTCACTATTGCAGGCATTACAGTTGCCGGTAATGAAGAAATATCAGACGAAGAGATAAAGAAGCTTTCTAAGATAGAGGTGGGTGAGAACATATTCGATGCACATCCGATGTTCGCTCAGAAGAGGATCAAAGAAAATCTGTATATCGAAGATGTTGATGTCAAGAGGATGCTGCCTAACAGGATCGAGATCGTTGTCGATGAGAGAAGTGGTAAAGCCCAGCTTATGAGCGGCAAAGAATTCGTGATAATCGATGAAGAAGGCAAAGTGCTGGAAATCGCAAAAGAAGAGCAGCAGGTAACGGTCATCGCAGATGTGGAAGCGAAAAAAGCCAAGCCGGATAAAGACGTAGAAGTCAGAGAAAAAGACGAGGATGCATATAATAAGGCTCTTTCCTTGATCAATGCGGCAGATGCCGGTGATCTGTATTTTAAGAAAATCGTAATACAGGGGAATGCTGTCACGGCATATATCTATGATACTCTTCTCTGCGAGGGGAAATATGCAGATATCATGAAGTGTATAGAGAGTGGAGCTCTTAAAGCGACAGTATTCGACTTGTATCAAAAAGATAAAGAAAAAGGTGTGATCAATATAGGAAGCAATAATTATTGTTCCTTTACGCCAAAGAAATAATGTGGTATAATCAATTAGTTAGTTTATTAAGATTATGGGAGGTACTTCTGAATGTTACAATTTGAGATGAACGACTCTACGCTGCAAGAGATAAAAGTAATCGGTGTCGGCGGCGGCGGATGTAACGCAGTTAACAGAATGATAGAGGGCGGCATGAGAGGCGTAAGCTTCGTTGCTGTAAATACAGACAAGCAGGCTTTGGCAAAGAGCAAGGCGGAAACTAAGATCCAGATCGGCGAAAAGCTGACTAAGGGACTCGGCGCAGGCGGTAATCCTGAGGTTGGTCAGAAGTCAGCGGAAGAAAATCTTGAAGATCTCGAAAAGTTCATCGCAGGTTCCGACATGGTATTCGTTACATGCGGAATGGGCGGCGGAACAGGTACGGGAGCAGCACCTATCATCGCTAAGATCGCGAAGGACATGGGTATCCTGACAGTAGGTGTAGTTACTAAGCCTTTCAGATTCGAAGGAAGAAAGAGAAGCGAACATGCTGAACTCGGTATCAAGTTCCTTAAAAAATATGTTGACTCCCTCGTAGTAGTACCTAATGATAAATTACTCGAAACAGTTCAGGAACAGACTTCACTGCTGGAAGCATTCGCTATGGCAGACGATGTACTGAAGCTGGGCGTACAGGGAATCTCAGATATCATTGTAGACGATGCACTGATCAACCTGGACTTCGCAGACGTTACTACGATCATGAAGGACAGAGGCATAGTACATATGGGCGTTGGCAGAGGCAGAGGTGAAAGCAAGCTCGTAGATGCTGTAAGAGGCGCTATCGACAGTCCGCTGCTTGAAACTAAGATTTCAGGAGCTAAGGCTGTTCTCATCAACATCACAGGCGGAAGAGACCTGACTATGTTTGATGTGGACAAGGTTGCTACTCAGATCGACGATGAAGCTGATGACAATGCTATTATCATCCTGGGAGCTTCCATCAAGGAAGAAATGCAGGATGAGATCTCAGTTACAGTTATTGCGGCAGGATTCGAAAAGTCTAGCAGCGTAGACATCTTAAACAGCCCTGTTATCCCAAGCGCACCTGTAGAAAATACTGCAGCAGCTGAACCGGCAGGAGAAGATGTTTACAAGGGAACAAACCGTATCGATATCCCGACTTTCCTGCAGAGATAATGGAAAAAAGACTATCACAATAGCCGGTCAAAAGCCGGCTATTTTCCAGTTTTATGAAAACAATAAAATCCAAGGATAATATTACATATAAATCAGCTGTCAAGCTGTTAAAAAAGAAATATCGTGACGAAACAGGTCTGTATTTGCTGGAAGGTGTGAAGCCGCTGGAAGACGCTTTGGCAATGGGGATAGGTGTTAAAACCATATTCCTGTGTGAAGGTGTGCAAAAGCCGGAAGGGTTCCCTGAAGGGATATGCATGATGCTGGATAAAAAGCTTTTTGGCAATCTTTCGGATACGGGAACATCTCAAGGCGTGATCGCAGTGGCCGAGCAGCAGAAGTATTCACTTGATCAGTTCTCTGCAGAGGTGAATCGAGACGATAACAAAGGCAATGCAGTTATCATGGACAGACTTCAGGACCCCGGCAATGTAGGTACGGTGATCAGAACGGCGGAAGCTGCCGGCTACAGAGGCGTTATCATGATCTCGGGAAGCGGTGATGTTTATTCGCCTAAGGTGGTCAGAGCAGCGGCAGGATCTCTTTTCAGGATGCCTATCATCAAAGCGGCAGATGCGGACGAAGCGGCATCGATGGCCAAGTCGATGGGACTTAAGCTTACTGTCACATGCTTTGAAGATGCGCAGGATTGTTTCGAAACAGATCTTACGAGCAGTATCGCTCTTGTCATAGGAAACGAAGGCAGGGGCGTGAGCGAAAGACTTATGGAGCTTTCGGATATAAGGGTGAAGATCCCGATGGCAGGATCGATAGAATCCCTAAATGCGGCGGTGGCGGCCGGAATACTGATGTATCAGTCACAAAAGAAAAACAACGAGAGGTAAAGAAGATGCAAGCTCAGTTAAACAGAATTTTAGAAGAAGCTAAATCGCAGCTGCAGGCAGCTGAAACACTGGCACAGGTCGATGAGATCAGAGTCAAAGTGCTGGGTAAAAAAGGTCAGCTGACAGAGATCCTGAGAGGAATGGGAAAACTGTCTCCTGAAGAAAGAAAAGTAACAGGACAGATGGCTAACAGCGTAAGAGCTGAGATCGAAGGTATGCTGGAAGAAAAGTTCGAAGCTGTTAAGAAGGCAGCTAAGGAAGCACAGTTTGCGGCAGAAAAGATCGACGTTACAGAACCGGGAAAAGATATCAACGTTGGCGTTAAGCATCCTGTAACAATAACTATCGAAGAAATTTCCAAGGTGTTTATGAACATGGGATTCTCCATCGTTGAAGGTCCTGAAGTTGAAACAGTATTCAACAACTTCGACGGACTCAATGCAGGACCTAACCATCCTGCAAGAGACATGACTGATACATTCTACATCACAGAAGACATCCTGCTGAGAACACAGACATCTACTGTACAGGTAAGAACACTGCAGAAGCAGCAGCCTCCTATCAAGGTGATCGCTCCGGGAAGAACATTCAGATGCGACACTCCGGATGCTACACATTCACCGATGTTCCACCAGATCGAAGGTCTCGTGGTAGATGAAGGGATCACTATGGCTGACCTGAAGGGAACTCTGGACAGCTTCGCTAAGCAGCTTTTCGGACCTGAAACAAAGACTAAGTTCAGACCTCACCACTTCCCGTTCACTGAACCAAGTGCTGAAATGGACGTATCTTGCTTCAAGTGCGGAGGCAAAGGATGCAGAGTATGCAAAGGCAGCGGCTGGATTGAGATCCTGGGCTGCGGCATGGTGCACCCTAACGTACTGAAAGTCGGCAATATCGATACAGAAAAGTATACCGGATTCGCATTCGGTATCGGCGTAGAAAGAGTTGCTATGCTGAAGTACGGTGTTGATGATATTCGTCTTTTCTACGAAAACGACATGCGTTTCATCAATCAGTTCAAATAGGAGGTTAAACAGATGTTAGTTCCAATCGAATGGCTAAATGATTATATAGACACAAAAGATATAGATATCACTGAATTCTGCGACCGCATGATCATGTCAGGATCAAACCTGGAAACATGCGAACATTTCTGCGAAGAAATGGAAAACGTAGTAGTGGGAAGGATCGATAAGATCGAAAGACACCCTGATGCGGATAAACTGGTAGTTTGTCAGCTGAACGTAGGAGCAGAAGAACCTGTACAGATCGTAACAGGAGCACCTAATGTATTCGAAGGCGCTTACGTTCCCGTAGCTCTCCATAAGAGCAGGATCCCTGGTCCTCTCCACGGCAAAGCTAAGGAAGAAGGCGGCACAAAGATCACTAAAGGTAAGCTGAGAGGCGTTGAATCTTTCGGTATGCTCTGTTCAGCAGAAGAACTGGGATTTGAAGATAAAGTAGTTCCTGTAGCTCATAAGGACGGTATCTGGATCCTGGAAGAAGAATATGAACTTGGTATGGATTTCGCAGAAGCACTCGGTCTGAAGCAGGCTGTAGTAGACTTTGAAATCACTCCTAACAGACCTGACTGTCTGGCAATGGTGGGAATGGCAAGAGAAGCTGCGGCTACTTTTGACAGACCTTTCTCATATCCTGACGTAGAACTGGAAGAAGCCGGTGAAAAAGAAGCTAAGGACTTCGTATCAGTAGAGATCAGAAACCCTGAAAACTGCAAGAGATACGTTGCAAGGGTCGTTACAGATGTCAAAGTAGAACAGTCACCTTGGTGGCTCCAGAAGAGACTGATGTACGCAGGTATGAGACCTATCAACAATATCGTAGACATCACTAACTTCGTTATGCTGGAATACGGTCAGCCTATCCATGCATTCGATATCAATCAGGTAAAGGGCAGCAAGATCATCGTAGAAAATGCTGCAGACGGCGATAAGTTCACTACTCTCGATGAAAATGAAAGAGAAATGACTAAGGACATGCTGATGATCAAGGATGCAGAAAGAAGCATCGCTATCGCAGGTGTTATGGGCGGTCTCAATTCAGAAATCGAAGAAGATACAACAACTATCATCATCGAATCAGCTAACTTCAACGGAGACAGCGTAAGAGCAACATCAAAGAAACTGACTCTCAGAACAGAAGCTTCATCAAGATTCGAGAAGGGTATCGACCCTAATCTCTGTGAAGCAGCTGCAGACAGAGTTTGCAAGCTGATCGAAATGGTAGGTGCAGGTAAAGTATGCAAGGGCAGTGTAGATGTATATCCTAACCCTGAAATCGCCAAGACTATCAATATCAGAGTAGACAGGATCAATAAGGTCCTCGGAATCGATCTTAGTCGTGAAGAAATGGTAAAGATCCTCGAAGGTCTTGAAATAAAGGTTGCTGGAGAAGGCAACATCATGACAGTTACTCCTCCTACAGTAAGACAGGATCTGCTGGAAGAAGAAGACTACATCGAAGAAGTTGCAAGGATCTACGGATACGATAACCTGCCTGTAACTCTCCCTAAGGGAAATAATGAATCAGGCAAGTCAAGAGAAAGAGCTCTCAGAGATATGGCTAGAGAAGCACTTTGCAGCATGGGACTCAATGAGATCCAGACTTATTCATTCGTAAGCCCTAAGGGCGTAGACAATGTCAGGATCGGTGAAGATTCATGGGAAAGAGCTTTTGTTAAGCTGATCAACCCTCTCGGTGAAGAAAACTCAGTAATGAGAACTATCCTTACTCCTAATATGATGGAAGTACTGGCTAGAAACTCTTCAAGAAATATCGATGCTGTCAAGGCATTCGAAATAGGCAACACATTCATGGACAATCCTTACAGCCCTGATAATCTGCCGGACGAACAGTACTCACTGTGCATCGGTATGTATGGCAAGGATGAAGATTTCTACAGCCTCAAGGGAAATATCGTTGAGCTGCTGAAGATCATGGGTATCAAGGATGTGACATTTATTGCTGAATCAGAATACGGTGTTTACCATCCGGGCAGATGTGCTCGTATCGCAGTTCCTTCAGGAAGACCTGCTCCGGAAGGTATGGAACCTGAAATGGATGAACTTGGTATCATGGGTGAGATCCATCCGGATGTTGCCGAAAATTACGGCATGGACGGCATGAGGATCTACTGCTGTGAGCTGATGTTCGATTCAGTTGTAAGACATGCTGATACAAATATCGTATTTTCACCGCTTCCTAAGTATCCGTCAACTTCAAGAGACATAGCTCTGCTGGTTGATGAAGATATGGAAGTAGGTAAGATAGAAGCCGTTATCAGAGCTAATGGCGGCAATATCCTCGAAAGCGTCAAGCTGTTTGACGTATATAGAGGCAAGCAGGTGGAAGAAGGCAAGAAGAGTGTTGCATTCGCCCTTGTTTACAGAGATGCAGAAAAGACATTGACAGATGAAGACGTAGCAGGAGTGCATGAGGCAGTACTGGAGGCTCTTAAGGAAAAATTAAACGCTGTTTTGAGAGAAATGTAGGAGAGGTTTAATGGAACATAACAGAGTAAAGGTAAAGATCTACGGTCAGGAATATGTTATCGCAGGAGAAATGTCCAGAGAGGATATCATCAAAGTAGCTGCATATGTTGACAACAAGATGATGGAGATCACTGATGCGGCTAAGGCTGCAGGTGCAGTTCCATCAAATATCGCAGTTCTTTCTGCAGTAAACATCACCAGCGAACACTTCAAGATGTTGGAGGAAATGGAAGATCTGAAGAGAATGAACTTCCAGCTGGAAAAAGACGCACAGCATTACGTGCAGCTTTGGGATGAGTCCAAGAAGAACTACATGGACTACAAAGAAGAAACTCAGGCTATCGTTCTCCAGAAAGATGAACTGATGAACCAGCTGAGAGCCAGAGATATGGAGATCCAGCAGCTTAAGGCTGTTGCTGAAGCTGCCAAAACTCAGGCCGCAAACAGCATGGAAGAAGTAGTGAAGGAAATCGAAGACAAGTGCAGAGAACTGGAAAACAGTTTCTTCGATCTCCAGATGGAAAATCTTCAGCTCAAGAGAGAACTGGAAAAATATAAGAACAACGGATAATATTTCATGAAAGCAAAGACGTTAAGTGTTTTAGAGTATAACAAAATAATAGAACAGCTTATCGAACAGGCCGGCTCTGAGATGACTAAGAAAGTCATCTCAGAGCTGAAGCCTTTTACTGATGTGTCTGAAATAAGAGATTATCAGGCGGAAACCACGGAAGCAGTAAGGCTCATAAACCATAAGGGGCCATTACCGGTCGGTGGTTTTTATGATATTGAGGGAAGTGTTTCTTTTGCCAGAAAAGGCGGTACTCTTACTATGGCACAGCTTCTCAAGATACTCTATAACATGAAGACGGCAGAGCGTGTAGTGTCATTCTTAAAAGGGGATATCCCGGAAGTACCGATCATCAGCTCAATAGCGGAGCTGATCGTTATCCATAAGAGATTGGCCGACGAAATAGACAGATGCATCCTTTCGGAAGACG
>JAFQBD010000003.1 GCA_017416795.1 Bacillota bacterium
AATCAGTCTTTTCTATCTCGACTGAATCATACATCTCACCGGATTCAAAATGGCTGTCAACAAAATCCTTGAACTGTTTCTCATTACGATAAACATCACCATAACCAACTACTATAGCAGTGATCACTGCTATCACAGCCAATGCTATACAGATAATAAATGTCAATCTCCTATTTCTTTGTCTTCTTCTTCGAGTCTCACTTCTGCTGCTTCTCATATTTCCCCTATTATATTAATGATAATTATTATTGCATTTCATAATACGACATCTTTCGACATCCTTAAGAGTTATAACATTTTTTTCGTTCCGAATCAAGGCTTGAGGCAGAAAATCACAGACTTTACAAGAACCGTTTTTTATGGTATAAAAATGTTCGGGTAAGACAGACGATCGCGTGCATCTTCGGGATGTATGAGGAAAGTCCGGGCTCCACAGGGCAAGGATGCCGGATAACGTCCGGCGCAGGTAACTGTAGGGAAAGTGCAACAGAAACATTCCGCCGAAACGGGTAATGCCGTGGTAAGGTTGAAATTGTGAGGTAAGAGCTCACAGGGAGGTATGGTAACATACTTCTCGTGTAAACCCCATTCGGAGCAACATCAACTAGGGCGCAAAAAGCGGCTGCCCGTCGCTGCCCGGTAGGTAGATGGCTGGAGCTTGCCGGTAACGGTAAGTCGAGATAGATGATCGTCTAATACAGAACCCGGCTTATGTCTTGCCCAACTTTTTTCAAAAAAAGTAAAAATAATGCTTGCATTTGTTCCTCAGATGATGTATATTAAAACAGTCGCGTGAACAACGCAATGCCGATGTGCGGATATGGCGGAATTGGCAGACGCGCACGGTTCAGGTCCGTGTGTTGGTTGACGACGTGGAGGTTCGAATCCTCTTATCCGCACCAAAAACAAACAGATGGGTAAAGCCCATCTGTTTTGTTTTTTTGTGAAATATTGAGATTCGAACCTGAAAAGGCCTGAGCGTAAAAATAACTGTCCGGTGGACAGTTATTTAGCGAAGTGTCCGAGCAGTCGTTGAAGACTGCGCTGGACGGCAGATTGCGAAGCAATATGCACAAATCCTCTTATCCGTAAAATTGTATCCGCACAAATCCTCTTATCCTTGATTTCTACCCATCTACAACACCACAAACGGATCCAGCACTACTTCCGAAGCCGCAACCTGAACCTTTTCATCAAGCTTCTTATCCAAGATCTTCTTCATAGCCTCACCGAAGAACTTCTCAGTACCGTAATGGCCCGCATCTATGATACACAGCCCTGCCTGTACTACATCCTGAGCTTCATGATACTTAACATCACCTGTGATAAACAGCTGACATCCACATCCTGCAGCCAGATGCGCCAGTTCTGAGCCTGCACCTGTACAACATCCTATCTTGGAAATCTTTTTATCAAGATCTCCTGCCGCATGGATCTGTCTGATGCTCAAGTCCAGTTTCTCAGCAACTAGATTGATAACATCCTTGAATGTCATCGGTTCAGCAAGCTCACCTGTTCTACCGATATCAGCTTCTTCCTTGCGATTGATCATCTTAGCGGCAGAAACCAAATCCTGTCCGCATAGATTCTTGACACCGGATACACCAAGCAATCCCATGACGATATCATTATTTCCACCCTTTACTTTATCGAACGGTGTATGACATGAATATACTGAAATACCTGATGCGATCAAGTCCATGATAATGCCGCCCTTATAGTCACTATCATTCAATGCCTTGATCCCGCTGAAAATAAGCGGATGATGAGTGATGATCATGTCAGCGTTCTTATCTTTCGCTTCAGCCACAACCTTATCATCTATCTCAAGACAAGTGAGTATAGTATGTACTTCCTTCTCCTCAAAACCAATAAGCAAACCGCTGTTGTCCCACTCTTCCTGAAGAGCGACAGGTATCTGCTTTTCGATTATTTCAACAATATCTCCAACAGTAACAGCTTCAACATTTTTCTTGAATTTATTTTCCATCTTCCCACTCCTTTCGAAGTTTCTTCAGATACGAGATACCCTCTGATATGCTGTTTTCAAGCTCTAAATCCCTTATTTTAGCCTTTTTTACATTGTTCAGCTTATCTTCTTCCATCCATATATTTTTGTCTAGAAAATCGCCTACAGGACCTCCGGCTTTGACTATCCAAGGCGGTATCTTCCAGAAAAGCGAATCACCGTCAGCATCATCCGGGATATCATCGATCAAAGCACAAGTCATATCCTCCGCACCATCTGCAAAACCAGGCGATACGGCAGTTATCACCTCAGGAATGTAATCGCCTTCTATCACAACATCCTCAGCCACTATAACGAAACCGTTATCTATGAGCCACTTCCTGAGATGACCCTGTCCGATACGCGGCTGCATGATGAACTTATTTATAGTCCTTGTCAGCTCCATGTCAGCCGCCATGATATCACGGATCAATTTACCGCCCATACCTGCGATCACAACAGCATCTACTTCACCGTGATCGAGGACCGCCAGTCCGTCTCCTACCCTGAAATCGATGTCTTCCAGCATACTCATGTCTCGAACCATCATATATGCGTTCTTACGACCTTTTTCCAGAGAAGGTCCGCTGACATCAGCCATGATAACTCTCGGTGACTTACCGCATACCTTCAGATAAATAGGCAAAAAACCATGGTCGGTCCCTATGTCGGCCATGGTTTCTCCTTCGTTTATTCTATTTGCGATCAATTGCAATCTGTCGCTTAATCTATTCATATCTTACTCCAGATAATCCTTCAGTTTCTTGCTTCTGGTAGGATGTCTCAGTTTTCTGAGTGCCTTAGCTTCGATCTGTCTGATTCTTTCTCTCGTAACGTCGAACTGCTTACCTACTTCTTCCAGAGTGCGAGCTCTGCCGTCTTCAAGTCCGAATCTCAGCTTGAGCACCTTCTGTTCTCTTTCTGTGAGAGTACCCAGTACATCTACCAGCTGTTCTTTCAGCATCGAGAATGCTGCAGCTTCAGCAGGCGCAGGAGCATCTTCATCAGGAATGAAGTCTCCCAGATGGCTGTCTTCTTCTTCGCCGATAGGAGTTTCCAGTGAAACAGGTTCCTGAGCTATCTTGAGTATTTCTCTTACCTTTTCTACTGAGATACCCATTTCTGCTGCGATCTCATCAGGTGACGGTTCTCTGCCTTCTTCCTGAAGCAGCTGTCTTGATACTCTGATCAGCTTGTTGATAGTTTCGACCATATGAACAGGTATTCTGATAGTTCTCGCCTGGTCAGCTATAGATCTTGTGATCGCCTGTCTGATCCACCATGTAGCGTAAGTACTGAACTTATATCCCTTAGTCCAGTCAAACTTATCAACAGCCTTGATAAGCCCTAAGTTACCTTCCTGGATAAGGTCAAGGAAAAGCATTCCTCTTCCAACATATTTCTTCGCGATACTTACTACCAGTCTCAAGTTAGCTTCGCAAAGCTTCTGTTTAGCGTATTCGTCACCTGCTTCCATCCTCTTGGCAAGCTCGATTTCTTCAGCAGCAGTCAGCAAAGGAACTTTACCGATTTCCTTCAGGTACATTCTTACCGGGTCATCTACTGCGATGTTCTTAGAAATAGTAGCTTCCAGATCGATTTCCTTGGCATCAGGATTTTCAGCGATCACCGCATCTACTTCAGGATCATCTACATCTTCATTTTCCAGCTGCATAAGATCCAGGTCATCAGGTTCGTGTTCGAGAACGACTTCGATACCTTTACCCATAAGAGCTTCATACAGTTCTTCCATCTGATCCTTGTCAAGTTCAGTTTCACCGAGCCTGTTTGAGATGTCTGTATAAGATAATGACATCTTTCCATTGTGTGAAGCTTTTTCAGTCAGATCCTTGATTATCTGCTGCTTAGTTTCTTCGTTCATAACACCGTTATCTGTCTGGTTTTCTTTCATCTGCATATCTTTTTCTTTTTCCACTTTTTATCACTCCCTGATTTTCTTCTGGATATCCATTAGCTGCTGTGTCAATCTGATTATTTCATCATGATTTTCTTCTTCGTCAGCCATGGACAGCTGCATTATTATCTGAGATTCTTTTCTCTTTAGTTCACGTTTTCGTATCTGAGTTATACATTCATCATAAATGTCAAGTTCTCTGCCATGCGGGATCACTTTGTCCTTTATTATTTCCAGCTGCGCCGCTGCTGCTTCATCCAGCTTGGCATCAAGCTTATCCATGCTTATCTGCCTGTCTCCCGGAGAAAGTTCAGCTATCGCCTCGTACAAAGTCTGCCCGATCGGCGAAGGGAAAGCGCTCTCTCTTATATCTTCAGGTAAACTTATGAAAGCTTTATCTAAGAGCATAAGCTTGATAAGATCCTGTTCCAGCAAAGTCATCTCTTCACTGTTTGAACCGCTTTCACCCTGCGTTTCAATGTGCCTTTTTTCAGTCTTTTCCTGACTATTATTGCCTGAATACTCAAATCTTATAGCACCCTCGGATATGCCCGTCTCTTCAGCAAGCTTCTTTATGTAAATATCAGCTTCCATAGGCTTCATGCCCTTCAATATGACGACGGCATCTCGAAGGAAATCTATCCGCTGCTGTTCATCCGCCATATCGTATTTGGCCTTAGCCATGCCCAGCTTGAAATCTCCGTAAGGCACTGCACTTTGCATCAGATCCTTGAATGCTGACCTGCCGTTTTTCTTGATGAATTCGTCAGGGTCTTTGCCGTCTGTGACTTTCAATACTTTAGCCCTGCATCCTTCGGCATAGAGTATGTCTAGACCTCTTAAGGCAGCATTCTGTCCTGCCTGGTCGGCATCGTATGACAGTATGACATTTTTAGTATATCGCTTTATCAGTCTCGCCTGATTCTCCGTAAGGGCCGTGCCTAGTGAAGCAGATACGTTCCTTACTCCATGCTGATAAAGAGATACCACATCCATATACCCTTCAACAAGTACTATGGAATCTTCATTTCTCACATCTTTGCCGGTAAGATTAAGGCCATACAAGTTGTATTTCTTCTGAAATACGTTAGATTCCTGAGAGTTGAGGTATTTAGGCTCTCCATCTCCTATGATCCTGCCTCCGAATCCGATAACCTTGCCTGATGTGTTTAATATAGGGAATATGACCCTGCCTCTAAACTTATCATAATACCTGTCTTTTGATTTAGATATGAGGCCCAGATCCATAAGCTTGTCTTCTTTGAATCCAAGAGAAGTCAGATGCTTGTATAGGCTGTCCCACCTGTCATCGGCATATCCTATACCGAATTTGTTGAGGGTCTCTTCAGATATCCCCCTGTTTTTCATGTATGTATAGCCGGGATTCGCTTTCTCTCTGAGTCCTTTATAAAAGAATCGGGCGGCTTGACGATTTATCTCATAATGCTCTTCCTTATCTTTATTACTCCTGAATGCGCCTTCTAAGCTGATGCCATACTCTTTAGCAAGCATCTCGACAGCGCCGCGAAAGTCAAGATTATAGTATCGTTTGACAAAAGCCAGTACGTCGCCTGTTGCTCCGCAGCCGAAACATGTGAATATCTGTTTCGTTTCAGAAACAACAAAAGAAGGTGTCTTCTCATTGTGGAACGGACATACGCCTTTATAGTTGCTTCCCGCCTTCTTCAGGGGAACAACTCGACCTATGACATCCACGATATTACACCTATCTTTAATTTCGTCTGCTATATTTATCTGGTTTCTCGTACTCACTTTATCCCCTCATAAATGATTCTTATTATTATATACGCCAAAAGTAAGCACTTTCCTTTATTTTATTACAAAAAACTTTTGGATTTATATAAATCTTTTGAAGTTTTTTGTCAGCTCCTCATAAGTATTGAGAGCATATCTGTCTGTCATTCCCGCTACGTGATCTTTTACAAGTTCCTCAATGGAGAATTCATCACGCATAGCAAGAAGTTCACGAGGCAGCTCATCATGATTTTCAAGATAATATGAATAGAGGAATTCCACGATTTCCTTGACTTTATTTATATCCTCAACTCTCTTTACTCTGCTGTTATGATAAACATTTTTGAACATGAAAGTCCTGAGATCGTTCATAGCTTCCATCTTCTCATCGCTCAGCTGAGCAGTAGGTCTGCCGATAGTATTTTCGATCATATCACGAACCAATGTGTCGATCCTTTTTTTATGTGTATCTCCAAGTATGGCGATGCTTTCCTTCGGCAGATCATCTATGGTGATGATACCGCTTCTTATAGCATCATCAATATCGTGGTTGATATACGCTATCCTGTCGCTGACCTTAACGATCTGACCTTCGGGAGTCATAGGCACAACACTTCCTGTATGGTTAACGATGCCGTCTCTCACTTCCATAGTCAGATTCATTCCTCGTCTGGTGCTTCCCGATTCAAGCACATCTACTACTCTGAGGCTCTGCACATTATGTCTGAACCCGCCCGGATATATCTCAGCCAACACAGCTTCACCGCTATGTCCAAATGGTGTGTGACCAAGGTCGTGACCCATAGCGATAGCTTCTGCCAGATCTTCGTTGAGTCCGGCTCCTCTTGCTATAGTCCTTGCTATCTGCGATACCTCTATAGTATGTGTAAGTCTGGTCCTGTAGTGATCGCCTTCAGGAGCCAGAAATACTTGTGTCTTATGCATCAGTCTCCTGAATGCCTTAGAATGTACTATCCTGTCTCTGTCCCTCTGAAAATCAGTTCTTATGGTGCACTGCTCTTCTTCTGCCTGACGCCCCCTGCTTTCGGCAGATTTAGTGGCATACTGTGAAAGATATTCATATTCTCTCTGTTCAAATTCCTGTCTGATATTCATTTTCACCCTCCTTCATGTATTTATAATACATAGGGTTCAATATATTGTAAAGCTGTTAATTTTTCTTATTTCCTCAGCAAGTTCCGGCTCCGCCTTATGCAAAGCCTCAAGTATCTTCTCTTGCAGACTATCCTCAAGAAAGAAGATATCTTCTGCTATCGCTTTGCAAAGCTCAGTCTTTTCCTTCTCAGAGAGACTTCTGTAAAAATCCCGCGCCTGCGCTCTTTGCATCATAGTTCCGCGCCCCTTTCCATAGCCTCTGACCGCAGCAGGAAATCATATATTTGAGACATTTCATCTAAATATACTTCTATGCCTTCGACAGTATTGGCAGGCAGGAAATATAATTCCGGATCATCGATCCTCCCATCATCGATCTGATCCAGCACCATCATTCCTACGCACATATACGGTGCTTCATTCTCACTCCATAAAAGAGTTCTATCCGTGTATTTCTTATTTCCCGCTTTACTTACAGGTATCATTTGTACATGAAGTTCAAACATAGGAAAACGCTTGGTTAAAATTCGTGAAATTATCTCATTTACTGCTATGTCGGGATCGTAACCCGCGATAAATTCAGCAGTATTTACAGTGATCACTTTGTCAGGATCAGCGTTTCTATTCAATTTTTCGCTTATCGGCACCCATTTGAATCTGACCATACATTTATGCCTGTCATTGTTCATCATCAAGTATGTATTGACTGAAAACATATTTATGTCAACAAAACTGTATGCCAGCCCCATGTGTGAATACAGCATCAGCGCAAAAGTAATGCTCGCATTATGATCAGATATATATTCCCAAAATCGCTTTCTGTTTATGCCGTCAAAATACGCTCTGGTGCGGTATGTGTCCGTTGCTTTCGATAAATCATTGATATCATTTGTCATCAACACAGGTATGTTTTGGCAGATCATATCATATACTTCTCCATATGAATGGAATTTAACAGCCATACATTTGATATTTCTTCTCGTATCTGCAGTTCCTATATCACCTAACATTGAAGAAAACCGCACTGTCACAGGTGTTACCTCGTTTTGATCCATGAATAATGCTGCTTTTGTATAATCTTTAAGTGACATGTAAGGACGAAAATACCCTCTGACGCTTACACCTTTTTTGAAGAACAGCCTTGGTTTAGGCAAGCCTTTGATCATCTTCTGGATTTCTTCAACAATAAAAAAATCTGTCATCAACACCACCTCACAGTAGTATATGCGACAGATTATTTTTTGATATAGCGATTATATGCCTGTGTGTCCGAATCCTCCGGCACCTCTTACCGTATCAGATAATTCATCAGCAAGTTCAAGATCTGCTTTTTCGTAACGACAGACTACCATCTGGGCTATGCGATCACCGTCATTGATCACGAAATCGTCTTCGCCCCAGTTTATCAGTGAAACTTTGATCTCTCCTCTATAGTCGCTGTCAATAGTGCCTATACCGTTAGTAAGACCAATTCCGTATTTGACTGCAAGCCCGCTTCTGGCTCTTATCTGAACTTCGAAGCCTGCAGGTATCTCCATAAACAGTCCCGTTGGAATGAGCGCTCTCTTTCCCGGCTCAAGTGTGACAGGTTCTTCGATATATGCTCTTATATCCATTCCCGCAGAGCCTTCAGTTTCATATGAAGGCAAATTGCCTGATAAAGATCTGACTTTTATTTTCATGCCTTCACCATACCTTCCAGATCGAAATCATTACCTGTTACAGATGCTCCGCAATATGCTGAATGATTTCCTACCATAGATGCTGCATTTAAGATATCTTCCTGTGTTACCTTATCAAATCCGTTTAGGACTTCTTCAGGTGAGAATACTTTTCCCAGCAGCAATTCATTTTTGCCTATCGAGAACATCCTGCTGTTGATATTTTCAAGACCGAAAATATAAGAGCTTTTTACTTGCTCCTTCGCCATAGCCAGTTCTTCAGCTGTAACACCTTTGTTCTTCAGAAGTTCCAGCTCAAATTTTATGGCATCTATAGTATCTTTTACTTTTTCGTGTGCCACTCCTGCGTATATACTGAAGAATCCCCAATAGCTTGAGAACACGTTCATAGAGCATACGGAATATGCCAGACCCTTCTCTTCTCTTATGTTCTGGAAGAGTCTTGAGCTCATGCTGCCGCCGAAAATGCTGTTGAGAAGAACGAATGAATAGTATCTTTCATCAGCCAATGAAACCGACGGTGTGGCAAGACAAATATGAGTCTGTTCTATATCTCTCACCTTAACATCGAAACTCTGTTTATACGGCTTCAATTCCAATGTTTCAGTTACCTTCTTATCTCTCAGCTTATTAAGTCTGCCTTCAAACATTTCGACGATCTTATCTTCATCGAAGTTTCCTGCCACAGCTATAACGATGCTGTCTCGTGCATATTTGTCATTGAAATATGCCAGCATCTTATTTCTGTCTATACCTAAGAGACTTTCAGGTGTACCCAATATATTCCGTCCCAGAGGATTACCGCTGGAAACCAGTTCCGAAATAGTATCATATACATCATCGTCAGGTGTGTCCTTGACCATCTTTATCTCTTCGAAAATGACCTGACGCTCTTTATCCATTTCTTCCGTGTCAAACTTGGAATTCAGGAGCATATCCAGCAAAATCTCAGCACCTTGATAGATGTTAGATGACAGCGTCTTTATATAGTAGCAAGTAGCTTCCTTGCCTGTGAATGCATTGAACATGCCGCCTATCTTATCTACATCTGAAGCGATCTCTTTAGCAGTCCTGCTTTCAGTACCTTTGAACATCATGTGTTCTATGTAATGAGATACTCCTGAAACATCGTCGTGCTCATCAGCAGCCCCTGCCTTTATCCATATTCCTAAAGCTGCTGACTGTACATAATCTGTCTTTTCCATTATGACTGTTGCACCGCAGCTCAATTTTTTTGTAATTACCATAATACCCAGCCTTTCATTGAAATAGTTACTGTATTGTAACATAAAATCACAGATATTCATATACTGCCAGTGAACAATTCAACATAATTTAAAAATTGGAAACTGCCTTAAGGAGGTAAAAATGAACTGTTATTGTACAACACAAAACGATACTAATGACACATGCTGCCGTGCCAATGAACTCTGTTCTTTCAGCGGTGATCTTGACGATGTGACTGCCGTTCCTATCTACGTCCAGAGTGTATATGATGCTGTGCGTTTTAATATGCAGGGTATGCGAAATGTCCAGCATCTGAAGTTCACGCCTTGTATCCCATGCGGCTGCACTATCAACAGGGTCCTTGATATCAGAGTCAAGAAGCTGTTCGACCCTAACGATCCTTCAAACTGCAGCAATCTCACACTTGAAATGGAAACAGGGATATCCGGAGCTTGCTTCGTAAACAATAATCACGGTGTAGTAGAAACTATCGGACCTGATGGCATCCCTTCAGAGAAGCTACTCTTCGCTGATACGAGCGAATGCGATGGAACCGGATGTGGAACACCTATATTCGGTACTCAAAACGCCAAGCTTTGGGGTAACATTATCGTGTACTTAGACCTGGCTGTATGTGACAGCTGCGGCAGAGAAAGCCATATGACAGTATGTTCTGAAGTAAACATAGCAAACCAGAATTGTCCTCTCGTCCTCAGCAACTTCTTCGAACTCTGCATGCCTAGTGTATCAAATTCTGCATTCCTGCCAAGAATGACTGAACTGGCTAACGTAGGATTCAGCGCGAGACTTGCTACTAATAATATCAATCGAGATCTCTGTGTCGGATGTAATGGAGATATCACTGCTAATCTTATCATCACAATATGCGTTACAGCCGAAAAGAAGATCACTGTTCCTGTACAGCTCTGTGTATTGTCTACAGGCTTTGCTGATGCTCCTCTTCAGGAAAACCTTCCGGGTGTCATGACTTGTCCTGGTCTCTTTCCTGAAAGAAATGATGGGTCTGGTGATAACAACAGCTGCTGCGGCAACGAAAATAATAGCTGTGGATGCTGCGACTACCCTCCTGCAACATGTTGCTGATAAATTCAATCGTATTTGTATTCACTGCATTTAAAAACTCCGCCTGATTGGCGGAGTTTCCTTTTGATCTTTTATGCTTACCCGACTTTTCTCTCTATCCTCAGCTTATCAGCGATGATTGCAATGAATTCGCTGTTAGTGGGCTTGCCTTTGTCGCACTGGACTGTATAGCCGAATAGATTGTTTATAGTCTCCATGCGGCCTCTGTTCCAGGCTACTTCTATGGCATGGCGTATAGCTCTCTCTACGCGGCTTGGTGTAGTGTTGTTTTCTCTGGCAATGGCCGGGTACAGCTCTTTTGTCACTGCACCCAGCAGTTCTATGTCTTCTACTACCATGATTATAGCGTCACGAAGGTAATGATAGCCTTTGATGTGGGCAGGTACGCCTATTTCATGGATTATGTTTGTAATTTCGATCTCAAGAAGATTTGTCTCTTCATCATCACTGCCTTTTAGTATTGCTCTGGCATACTTCATCTTACTATCGTCATCGTCACTGTTGCCTGATAATTGATAAATACGTTTCATCAGTACATCAAGGTTGAATGGCTTGACTATGTAGTACTCTGCTCCCAAGCTGATTGCTTTCTGTGTGATCTGTTCTTGTCCCACTGCGGACAAAACTATTGTGCCGGGATATTTATCAAGTTCTATGTTGTTGATAGTTTCCAATACACCCAATCCATCGAGATGAGGCATGATCATGTCTAATATTAAGATTTCTGGTTGATAAAGTTTAATGTTGTCAACTGTTTTAAGTCCGTCGTGAGAAACAAAAACCAGATCAATATCATCCTTGTCACGGAAATACTCTGTAATGATATCACAGAATTCCCTGTTATCATCAGCGATACCGACTCTGATCTTTTTCATTAGTTTTTCCTCCAATATTTAGCTTTTATCTACATAATTATTTTTTAATATAGGAAATAATTAATCAAGTTATTTTGCTCGACATACTCTTTTATTTATCGACAGTACTTGAGCTTTCCAGCATCCATTCGATAAATAAACCGTAACCTCGCTGTGCATCGTTTACAAACACATGTGTTACTGCTCCTATTATCCTGTCGTTTTGTATTATCGGGCTTCCGCTCATTCCTTGCACGATGCCCCCACATTCATTAAGAAGCTCTTCATCAGTAACCTTTATTACCATACTTTTATCTGACGGCTCAGATTGTTCAGATATGCTCTCTATCTCTATTTCATATCGTTTAGTCTCGTTGTTTTTAAGTGTTGTGAGAATATATGCTTTGCCTGTCTCCACTTGATCTCTTGTTCCTACTGCCAGCGGTTTGCTGTAGATCGGGTTTTCTATATGTTGATATGCCTCACCGAAAATACCGAATTCACAATTATATTCCAAACTTCCAAGAGGCGTGTCAGCATGATAAAATATCCCTTGTATCTCTCCCGGATCGCCATTTTCACCTTCTTTGATTTCTTTTACCTTTGATTCCAGCAGTAATCCCGAGTCGACCGGAAGTATTTTCTTAGTTTCAGGATCTACGATGCCATGTCCCAATGCGCCGAATGTTCCCATTGAAGGATCATAATAAGTAAGCGTACCTATACCTGCAGTTTTGTCTTTTACCCATATTCCCAGTCTATAGATTTCATCGTTTTTAGATACTACCGGCATGATATCTACTTTTAATATTTCATCATTTCGTTTGATCTTCAATGTAACAGTGCCTTTGATATCATTGACGATTTCCTGTACTTCATCGGCCTTGTATACTTCCCTGCCGTTAATAGAAAGTATCGTATCTCCGATCTGTACGCCGCTTAGTACGCCTGGGTTTATCTTCTCACCTGTCTCATCCTCGATTTCTTCAAGACCAACTACCAGAACACCCCTTACGTCCATCTTGACACCTATAGACTGGCCTCCGGGAACGAGAACTTTTTCAGACATTACTTCTACTGATGCATTTTGTTCATTTTGCCCTGAGAATTGCCCGATAATAATCAGGCAGATCACAAGGATACATGTCAGCGCAGTGATATACTTGATCGCTTTATTCATGATACCTCCTAGCTATCAAAGTTTTCCAGAAACTTGCCCAGGTCTTCATCTGTGTCTATAACGACACCTTCCTTGAACATATTCTGGTCATTTTCAGAGAGAAGATCATACGGTATAGAAGTGATCAAATATAATTCCTTATTATCACCTTCACATAAATATACCTTGACTGCTCCATTCTCTTCTTTTACTAAATATGTTTTATTCGTCATGTCTGTGTCTGTCTCTTCATTCAACGACTTACTTTCTTCTATTGTTTTCGTGCCACTAGTTTCTTCTATTGTTTTTTCTTCTTCTATTTCTATCTTCTGTACTGTCTCTTCGGCCTTTTTCTCATCATTATCAGTATAATTCAGCCATATACCGAACGTCATGATCGCAACACCTGCTGCTGCCGCAATGACTCTGTTTCTCAATTGTTTTTTTCTGTTGTATCCAAACATAATTATCACCTCAAAATTATTATTATCAAATTTTACCTGTTTATACTCGAGGTGAACGAAAAACCGGTCGTACTATACGGCCGGCTTATCGATTTTATCTATCACTTCTTTTTTTATATCTTCCATAGCATTAAAATCCATAGCATCTATATAATATGCTTCAAGCTCATCGTGCTTTTCTTTCGCATTGCGTAATATTTCAATAGCTTTATCGATGTTCTTTTTTCCTAAATCCTTTAATTCTTCGATCCTTGCTTTATCGATATCGTCTATTGGAGCGCTTTCAACTTTGATGACTTCTTTACTATCATCATCAAATATGTCCATTAAATGATACTCATTACATGTAAATACTGCTATATCGGCATCAGGTGAAATGATATGTTCTGCTGTTCCATAAGGATTCATCGGGCAATATATTTCTTCCACATCATAACCTTGGCCGGTAATTATCTGTGATACGTAATCTAAAATATTCTTCATCCTATATCCTGTAGGAACTTCTATAAGATATATATTTGATATTCCTTCAGACAAGGAACTCAATTCATTTCTTATTCCTGCAGATGTGATAGCACTGCCGAAACGTCGTTTTCTTTTTCCTGTACGCATTCTTTTATCAGGCATTTTCATTGCCATTATCATTTCATAAACTTTGTTTTCTACGACATATTTTCTGTAAATATCATTTAAGTGACTATAAGTAATATCAGCACATTTCAAAAATACATATGCATATTCGAAAGTCTCGCTTATTTCACGACTCAATGATATTATTTTATCTCTGCTCTTTATCAATACATTATCATCAAGATACTTACCTAAATCTATGATTTCGTCTACAGCACCCGGATTGATCGGATCTGTCACGTGAGGTGCCGTCCCATCGATAATTGCTATATTTTTATCCTTGATCACTATACCGTCAAGCGATGCCGGATCAGATGAACATTTTAAAAGATCTACGTCCATACCTTTATCTATATAATGCGTGCCTATTTGTTTCATCAAAGTCGACTTGCCTGTACCGGGACCGCCTTTGATACAAAAGATACGTGTTGCTTCACTTTGAGGCATTATATCTCTGTAATACGAAACAAAACCTTCGGGAGTATTTCCTCCCGGAAAATAACATCTATGTTTCCCTACCATCTTATACCTCCTCATGGATATTTTATGTAACAGAGTGATATGATGACATAAAAAAACTGCAGCCTTTCTATGCTGCAGTTTCATACAATATATTTACTTTTTCTTTGCCATTTCCATCAGTGCTTCACATTTGGTCATTATGTAATCATATGCATTTTTGCTATGAGGCACCATGCAGTTACTGCAATCTTTGATGCCGTTTTCAAGGTACTTGAAATTACCTCCGCATTTATCCCCCAATGTATATAATGGACAGTAACAGAAGAGACAATTGAAATCATCTTCATTACTTACATTATGACATGGGAAACATTCACATTCTTTATGATTAAAAAACTTGTATTTTTCCATATTTACACTTCCTTAGGCAGATCATCGTTGTCGATTGGCGCAGGTTCGGCCATTACAGGCGCAGCTTCAGTTTCGATTGGCGCAGGTTCTGTTTCCTTGATAAGGTGGCCTGCTAAAATTTCATAGAATCCTGTTTGAGCTGAATACATATATACTGTTACAGGCACTATGAAGAGTGTAGTAATAACAGTAACGATAGCTTCTACTGCTGCAGGAGCATACATCACACCTGCTATTCCTTCTATGATGCTGCCAGGTAAGACAGCTAATATCATCCAACCTATAAATGATAATGACAGACAGAAGTACTTAGATTTATTCCCCTTCATCATCATCTTACTTTCATTCATACACTGCCTTATAGATTTATTAGGATCATCTGCCATGATAAAGAATGCCTGGCTATATCTTATCGATGCTATTATTCCCGGAACGATGAAGAGCAGCATCCATAAGAAGATGAACAGTCCCTGGAAAAGTAAGAGTCCCAGAGCTTTACCGAAATTCTCAAATCCAAGGAAAACATCTGCAACTCCTGCCTGCTGTCTTCTGAAAACAGCCAAGAAGAACAGAGTTATACCTAATGTGAATGCACCGGTTACCAAAATAATATATAAGCCTGCTATCGGTGAACTGCTTGGCATGCTGTTATAAATAGAACTGTAAACATCGACACTGATGTCAGACTGGCCTGCATACAAATCAGCCTTTTCTCCAAAAATAGCATTTAATATAACAGTAGGCACCTGTACACAAAGCTCGTATACTATCATCGCCAGTATCGCAAGCTTCCACTTGCCGGCAAGTGCATTCCTTCCTAATGCTCTGAGATTCTTGCTAGGTTCCGTAATAATGATATTCTGTCCGATCGTGTTCTGTTGCATATCCTAACCTCTCTTATCTAAAATCAAATTTATTTAGTTTATAATACCATATAAGGAGGCATACCGTCAACTTCATACAAGCTGTAGCAAATTATGGCATAGTTTGATCCATCCCATAAAAAAGACCTCGGGATCACCCGAGGTCTTGAATCCAACCTAATATTAATACAGGTTCTGGAAGATTTCAGCGATTTCTTCTTCTGTCAGTGGAACGTAGTTGTTTCCGAGAAGTCTCTGCTGATTATCAACTGTTGACTTAGCAAATGATGCTACCTGGTCTTCAGTCATTCCATATTCTCTCAGTGGCTTGAGTTCGATCAGCTTTCCGAGGAATTCATCCAGAGCAGGATATACATCAGCTTCTGCGCATCCTAATACGTTAGCGAAGATCTTGTTAGCTTCCTGGATCTTGCCTACAGGCTGCTTTCTCATGTACATCTTGAATACTTCTGTGAAGCAGATGAAGTTAGCTTCGCCGTGAGGAATGTGGAAAGCACCGCCGTGTGCATATGACAGAGCATGTACAGCACCGCAACCTGCATTACCGAATGCAATACCTGCATAGTTTGAAGCCAGAGCGAAGTCCTTAAGCAGGTCAGCTCTGTTTTCCTTGCTGTTTCCGCCTCTTTCAATGATCTTCTTGTAGCCTTCCATGATCATTTCGATAGCCTTCAGTGAATACATTTCTGTGAAAGGTGAAGCCTTTGGTGACAGGAAGCTTTCTACTGCGTGGATCAGAGCGTCAACTGAAGAAGTTGCGAATACTTTGTCAGGAAGTCCTGCCAGTGATTCAGGAATCAGGACAGCATGGTCAGCATAAGTTTCTTCTGTAGCGATACCCTTCTTCAGGTTCAGTGAAGGAATAGAAGCTACTGCTACGTTAGTTACTTCTGAACCTGTTCCGCAAGTAGTAGGAACGAGAACCAGTTCCTTGATTCTCTTAGCTTCGATTTTTCCTGTGTACAGGTCAGCAGCCTTGTCAGGAATTTCGCATGCCAGAACTTTACAGATGTCAACGATAGTACC
This sequence comes from Bacillota bacterium, assembly GCA_017416795.1. GTDB lineage: Bacteria > Bacillota > Clostridia > Peptostreptococcales > Anaerovoracaceae > Lentihominibacter. The sequence goes on from JAFQBD010000003.1 coordinate 16,698, forward strand.
GCCGCCGAAAGCGATGATTCTGTCATATTCATACTGATCCATTTCAACCTTCATAGCGTCCATCATTTCATCAGTTGGTTCGCCTGCACCGTACTTTTCCTGATAGATAACAGGAATGTCGATTCCGAGAGGCTTTACATATGGATCATACATCCACTGGTTAGTAACCAGGATGTCGCCTTTTCCCAGTTTGAATTCTTCATTGAATTCCTTAAAAGTATCAAAGTAATGGATAGCCGGAACTACTCTTAATGCCTGCATTTTATTTACCTCCTAATATATCTTGTAAATCTAATTAAAATTCAGCGTTGAATCTAGCCTTGAACTGTTCCTTCAGTTCTTCTCTGAAGTCAGGATGAGCGATATTGATCAGCTGTCTTGCTCTGTCCTTCAGGTTAGCGCCCTTAAGCTTAGCAATACCGTATTCAGTTACAACGTAGTCAGCGTCACATCTTGAAGTTGTTACAGCAGCACCGTGATCGATGAAAGGAACTACCTTTGAAACCATTGATCCGTCCTTCTTAACTGTTACGGATGGCATAGCGATGATAGCTCTTGCATTGCCGTCCTTAGCCATTGAAGCGCCACGGATGAAGTCTACCTGTCCGCCAACACCTGAGATCTGCTTAGTACCGATACATTCTGAAACGATCTGTCCCATGAAGTCGATCTGTACACATGCATTGATGCATACAAGATTCTTCAGATTGCAAACTGTCATTGGATGGTTAACGTAGTCAACTTCTCTCAGTTCAACCATAGGGTTTTTGTCGCACCAATCGTACAGCTTCTTAGTACCCATAAGGAATGTTACGACCATCTTTCCTTCGTCGATACCTTTCTGTGAACAGTCGATAGCACCCTTTTCAAACAGGTCAACAACACCGTCAGCGATCATTTCTGAGTGGATACCGAGATGTTTCTTGTCGCCCAGCTGAGCCAGTACAGCATCAGGAATAGCTCCGATACCGAGCTGCAGAGTATCACCGTCATTGATCAGTGATGCACAGTTCTTACCGATAGCTTCTTCTACAGGACCGATCTTGGCAGGTTTTGATTCAGGGAGCGGTCTGTTATATTCTACCATAGCATCGATTTCATCTACGTGAACGTATGCGTTACCGAATACTGTAGGAACCTGGTCGTTGATTTCAGCCAGAACTACTCTAGCTGACTTGATTGACTGCATTGTGTAGTCAGAAGATACACCTACGTTACAGTATCCATGTTCATCCGGCGGAGTTACAGTAACCATTATTACGTCAACGTGAAGCATGTCTCTTCTGATCAGTGATGGGATTTCGTGGAAGAATACAGGAACGAAGTCTCCGTGTCCTTCAGCGATAGAATTTCTTACTGATGGTGAAGTGAACCAGCCTTCATATCTGAAAACGTCGCTGTTTTCAGGTTTAGCATATTCACCCTTGCCCAGTGTTACCATGTGAGATACAGTGATGTCCTTGTACAGGTGCTTATTAGCTACCATTGCATCAACCAGTGCTACAGGTTCAGCTACAGCATGAGCAAAAACTACAGTGTCGCCTGACTGGATCAGCTTAACTGCTTCGTCAGCTGACATCACTTTGTTTGCATACTTAGTTTTCCAATCCATTTTAGATTTTCCTCCGTAAACTTAAAGTTTAGCTAATTTTTCTTTTATCGTTTCAACCTGAGAAATATCCCAGATCTTATATACGTCGCCTTTTACATCGTATTGTTCATATGCCGCGCAGCAGCTCTGACATCCGCCTATGACAAGGAGTATATCATAGTGATCGTTCTCGTCAGCATATGTGAATTCTATATTAGTTATGTCCCTTTTAAATTCGCGAAAAACTTCACCTCTCTCAAATCTCGGGTTACAGCCTCCGCAAAATCTTACGCCGCACTTCATAAACAACCTCTGTCATTACTATAAATTTTAAAATGAGACCGCTTCGGCTTTCAAAGCGGCCTCAATGTTTTTATTGATTTTTATCAGATGATCTAATCTTATTTGATTCCTGCAATGTTCTTAGCAAGAGCCTTCTTAGCTTCCAGGTTACCCTGTCTAGCGATCATGATTCTCTGAGCCTGAGGTGATCCTGCACCGTGCAGTGATTCTGTTCTGTATCCAACAGCAGCAGTACCTAAGCACATGTTTTCGATAAGTCTCAGAACTCTCATTCTTTCTTCTGTTGTGCAAGCTGGTGATCCAACGAAATACTTGTTGCAGATTTCTCCAACTGTTTCGCCTTCCTTACCTACTACCAGGTCTGAATTGAAGTCTGATTCAGCCGGCATAGTTACCATCAGTCCGCCTGCGATGTCTTCAGCCAGTCTTGTGATGTCATAAGGGAATCTAGTTACGTTCTGCTTACATACGTTAGCCAGCAGCAGGTCGATCTGGTAGTTACCAGCTTCTGTAGCCTGACCTTCAGCTGAGCAAGCGATACCGCAGCAGTACAGAGTTTCATTCAGGTGTACCATTTCGATCAGCTTATCCTTAACGTGTGAAGCCTTCTGAGCACCATTGTATTCTGCAGCCAGAGCAGCAGCACCGATCAGAACGTCGCCTACGCCAACTTTGCAGCCGCCGTATGACTGTCTGTGATATCCAGCGAATCTTTCTACGATCATGTTTGAGAAATCATATTCTCCAGCCATGAATACGTATTCGTTAGGAATAAATACGTTATCGAATACTACGAGAGCTTCCTGTCCGCCAAATACAGCGTTACCCAGGTCAACGTCAGCGCCTTCTTCCATCTTTCTAGTGTCGCATGACTGTCTTCCGTAGATCATGTAGATACCTTCAGCATCAGTTGGAGTTGCGAATGCTACTGCATAGTCAGCATCGTCTTCTCTCATAGCCTGTGTAGGCATTACGATGTGCCAATGTG
>JAFQBD010000057.1 GCA_017416795.1 Bacillota bacterium
CGATGTTGTTAAGGTGAACGGCAAGGTGATCGATGCGGTTGGCAAGAAGGTTTATGTTGTTGTCAACAAGCCGCTGGGATATATCACGTCCATGGATGATGATAAGGATAGAGCGACAGTTGCCGAGCTGGTTTCGGACATCCCTGAGAGACTTTTTCCTGTGGGCCGTCTCGACTATAACACTTCCGGCCTGCTGATAATGACTAATGACGGACAGCTGACATATACCCTGACACATCCGAAGCACGAAGTCTACAAGACATATATCGCAAAGGTGGCAGGCGTTCTCTCCGATGCCCGCATCGCTAAGCTTCGCAAAGGCGTAGATATCGGCGGATTTATAACTTCTCCTGCAAAGGTCAAGGTGATAAAGCAGATGCCGAGACATGCTATCGTAGAGATAAGCATAAGAGAAGGAAAGAACAGACAGGTAAGAAAGATGTTTGCAGCGGTTGGAAACAAGGTGCAGGAGCTGCAGAGAGTTGCCATAGGCGAGATCAAGCTGGGCAGACTGATGGAAGGCCACTACCGTAAACTCAACCGTGAGGAAATAGAATATCTCAAAAAATTGTAAAAGAGTGCCGAAGCACTCTTTTTTTTGATTCCGTCTCGCGACTTTTCATTACTTTCTCTGCATTTCCTTTGGAGTTACGCAGATACCTTTAGCTCTTGCTACTACGATCGGTTCGTCAAGGAAGTCAGCAGCTGATGCGCTGATGTCAGGTCTTGCTGCTACAACTTTTCTAGCTTCGAACTTCATCTTTCTTGAAGTGTTGCCCATTTCATAGATTTCACCGTAAACTTCCAGGTAGTCGCCTGCATATGTAGGAGCCAGGAATTCAGTTTCATCGTATCTCAGGAACAGACCTTCGTCTCCGTCGCACTTGATCAGCAGTTCAGTAGCAACGTCTCCGAACAGGTGGTTCATGTGAGCTCCGTCAACCAGGCTTCCGCCGTAATGAGCATCTTTATGTGACATACGTACTCTCAGCATTGATGTGATTTTTTCCATTTTAGTTCTCCTTTTTTAAATTTCGAAATTTAACAAGTTAATTGCATTATATATTATTGCAAAAGATGTGCCAATGGTTTATTATTGAAAACAGACAGAAGTGAACCGTTTTATGTTCAGTGGTGATTCGGAAAAGGTAGAATAAATATATGAAAAACGCATACGGACTGGAAAGAGTCATAGCACCTGCTCACGTTTTTCCTGCATCTGCATGGGAACTTGATAACAGCAGAACTCTCAAAAGCGGAGAAATGAGAGTAAGTGTTAAGAGAATACATATAGAAGGAACAGGATTCAGACAGATATGTCAGGAAGCTAATAACGATGAGGAGATCATCAAGGAAAAGATCAATGATATCGTTATCAGAAGAGGCAAGCTGCATAATCCTGTGACGGATACGGGAGGCCTTCTCTACGGCATCATCGAAGAAATCGCACCGGACTGTGAAAACAGCAAGGGTCTTAAGGTGGGGGATGAGATCATCCTGAACGCATCTCTTGCCGGCACACCTCTTTATATAGATAAGATCCACAGCATAGATAAGATGTACACTCAAATAGATGTGGATGGTTATGCCATAATACTGCCGGGATCTCCTGTAGTAAAGAGACCGGAAGGGCTGCCTGTGAACCTGCTGATGTTCACGTTCAACGAATCAGGAACTCTATACACAGTCAGCAAAGAGGCTGTAGGCAAGAAGCGTCTTGCGGTCGTTGGGAACAATCCTATGATGAATCTGGTGTTTGGCTATACTCTCAGGAAGAGTGCGGGACCTGATGCAGAGATACAGTGTGTCTTTGATATCAACACCGAAAACCTTCTGAAGGGACATAAGATAGAGCTCCTCATGGCAGAAGTTTTTGATGAAGTATCGTACCACAATCTGCTTCGACCGGTGGAATGCCTCAAGACTTTTAAGGAAATGCCGCCTATGGATATGACGGTAAATTGTGCTGATATCCCCGGATCCGAAACGATCAATATCATAGGGACTAAATCCGGCGGGACCGTTGTGTTTGCTAACTTTATAAGCAATTACAATATTGCGCTTTATGTTACCGAGGCAGTATCAAAAGACCTGATAATCAGATGTGCCGATGGATATCTCGAGGAATATGATGAATACGACTTCAAGATAGTAGAAGAATTGGCGCCATACTTTGAGGATGCATGGATACACGAAAACAAGCGTCTCAAGAGCGGATTCAAAGCTGCACAGACCATGAACCATTATGCCAGCTACGGCTTGACACAGGCAGAAGATTTCGTAGCTGTCAGCAGGAGCATGAAAGCTGTAATGGAAGAGATAATCAGTGTTTCCAAGTATGACTGCAATGTGCTTATCACTGGAGAAACAGGTGTCGGCAAGGAAAAAGTCGCTAATATAATCCAGAAGAACAGTTCTAGAAAAGTACAGCCTTTCATCAAGATAAACTGCGCATCCATTTCTCCGAATCTTATCGAATCGGAATTCTTCGGATATGAAAAGGGAGCCTTTACAGGTGCTAACGCAGGCGGTAAGAAAGGTTATTTCGAGGCAGCCGATAACGGTGTCATATTCCTGGATGAAGTAGGTGAACTGCCTTTGGACATTCAGGCAAAACTGCTCAGAGTCATCCAGGACGGTGAGTTTATCAAGGTCGGTGGGACTGAGCCTGTCAAAACCAACGTGAGAATAATATCCGCAACTAACCGCGACCTCGAAGAACAGGTGGAGAAGAAGCTGTTTAGAAGAGACCTTTATTACAGGCTCAATGTATTTCCTATAAGAGTGCCGTCGCTGGCCAACAGGCGTGAAGATATACCGCATCTGATCGATTCGTTCATCAGGAAATATAACGATAAATTCGGCGTTGAGAAAGAAGTGGATGATGAGGCGAAAGAATATCTGCAGAGCAGGGACTGGCCGGGCAATATCAGAGAACTCGAAAACGTGACCCAGCGTCTTATCATCGGCTGTAAGGGCGATACGATAACTATGCTGGACGTGATGAGAGAACTGCACGGCAATGCCATGGAAAGCATCAGTATTGATATAGATAAAGAGCAGATCGACAGCGGTGAAATGGATCTTGCCAGCATGGTCGACAACTTCGAGAAAAACATAATCAAATATGCTTGTGAGAAATACGGATCCACAAGGAAGGCTGCCAGGGCTATCAACATCAGCCAGACACAGCTCGTAAGGAAGAAAAATAAATACGGGATATAGGAAATCCTGCGATGACGGACCGCAGTTGAACCTAAAAAGAATCGCATGAAAACGAGGTTTGAACCGTAAATGGTTCGCCTGCCTCGTTTTTTTACTGTATTAAAGTCTAGAATTATGTTCGTAAAAATGTACAAATTTGAAAAGTCTGTAAATTTCAACGATATGAGGTATTTGAATTATTTTATGCAGATGAGCCGTGCAGAATGGCATATAAATTGCTATATAAAATAGTATGTTAATTATGCTATGCGAGTTTGTTAAAAACCTAAATGCATAAAAAATAAATTTTTTAATATTTGAGGAGGAAGTAAATTATGAAAAAAGGATGCCCTTACGGAACACACAGAGTTATCGAACCAAAAGGAGTACTGCCACAGCCGGCAGATGTTATCGATAACACTATGGAAATTTACGACAATGAAGTTCTCATCGATGTAAAAACTCTGAACATCGACTCTGCTTCATTCACAGAAATCGTAAGAAGAACTTGTGACGGCAAGAAGCCTGCTGACATCGAAGGCGATGTAGCTGAAATGGAAAAAGTTAAGGAAACTATGAAGTCAATCGTAGCTAAGGCTGGTAAGCATAAGAATCCTTGGACTGGTTCAGGCGGAATGCTGATCGGTACAGTTAAGGAAATCGGACCTGCTTACGTTGGAGATCTGAAGGTTGGCGATAAGATCGCTACACTGGTTTCACTGTCACTGACACCACTGGTAATCGAAGAAATCCACGAAATGAGACCTACAATCGACCAGGTTGACATCACAGGTCAGGCTATCCTGTTCCAGAGCGGAATCTACGCTAAGCTTCCTGATGACATGCCTGAAGGACTGGCACTGTCAGCACTGGACGTAGCAGGAGCTCCTGCACAGGCTGCTAAGCTTTCAAAGCCTGGTGAAACAGTTCTGGTTATTGGCGGCGGCGGTAAGTCCGGACTTCTCTGCCTGTACGAAGCAAAGAAGAGAGTTGGCGTAACTGGTAAGGTTATCTGCGCTGCAGGATCACAGAAATCAGAAGACAGAGCTAGAGCACTTGATCTGGCTGACGAATACTTCCACATGGACGCTGCAGATGCAGTTGGCATGTACAACAAGATCATGGAACTGACAGACGGCAAGCTGTGCGATGTAGTTATCAACTGCGTAAACATCGAAAACACTGAAATGGCTTCAATCCTGTCATGTAAGGATGACGGTACTGTATACTTCTTCTCCATGGCTACAAGCTTCACTAAGGCTGCTCTGGGTGCAGAAGGTGTTGGCAAGGACGTTAACATGATCGTAGGTAACGGATACACTAAGGGCCACGCAGAAATCACTCTGCAGGTTCTGAGAGAACATGAAGGTATTAAAAAACTCTTCGAAGAAATGTACGCTTAGGCTTGTTAAATTTCCGTTTTGATAATTTAGTATTTGAAAGGAGTCAATTTAATGGCTATTAGAAATTGGAAAGACGTTCCTATTTGGAAAGACGTTACTGATGAACAGTGGAATGATTGGCATTGGCAGGTAGAAAACAGACTTAACACTGTAGAACAGATCAAACAGGTTGTTAACCTGACACCTGAAGAAGAAGCTGACATCGCTAAGGTTATGGACGGCTTCAGAGTAGGAATCACTCCTTACTATGCATCCCTGATGGATCCGGATGATCCTAGCTGCCCTGTAAGAATGCAGGCTGTTCCTATCATCGAAGAAACTCACAGATCAGAAGCTGATATGCTGGACCCTCTTCACGAAGACGAAGACTCCCCGGCTCCTGGACTGACTCACAGATATCCTGACAGAGTACTGTTCCTGATCACTGACCAGTGCTCAATGTACTGCAGACACTGCACAAGAAGAAGACTGGCAGGAGAAACTGACGGCGCTAGAAGCAGAGAAGATATCGACGCTTGCATCGATTACATCAGAAGAACTCCTGTAGTTAGAGACGTTCTGTTGTCAGGCGGAGACTGCCTCTGCGTAGAAGACGATGTTCTCGAATACATCTTCACAGAACTGAGAAAGATCCCTCATGTAGAAATCGTAAGACTGGGCTCAAGAACTCCTGTAGTTATGCCTATGAGAATAACTGACAAGCTTTGCGAAATGCTGAAGAAGTTCCACCCTGTATGGCTGAACACACACTTCAACCATCCTAAGGAAATGACTCCTGCTGCTGAAGAAGCTTGCCGTAAGCTGGCTGACGCAGGTATCCCTCTGGGCAACCAGTCAGTACTGCTGAGAGGTGTTAATGATGACGTTCACGTAATGAGAAATCTGATGCACCATCTGGTAAGAAACAGAGTAAGACCTTACTACATCTATCAGTGCGACCTGTCACTGGGAATCTCACACTTCAGAACACCTGTATCAAAGGGTATCGAAATCATCGAAGGTCTGAGAGGACATACTTCAGGTTATGCAGTACCTACATTCGTAGTTGATGCTCCGGGAGGCGGCGGCAAGACTCCTGTAATGCCTCAGTACGTGATCTCACAGACTCCTGACAAGGTGATCCTGAGAAACTACGAAGGCGTTATCACTACATACACAGAACCTGGATATCAGCCTCCACTGCAGTGCAGCTATGAAAACTGCAAGGACATCGAAGGCTACAGATACGAAGGCGTTGCAGGTCTGGCACAGGGCGAAAGAATGTCAATGGAACCAAACGGACTTCTGAGACACGAAAGGAATAAGAAATAGACCATGTTTTTACTGGAAGAGCTTTCACAAAAATATAAGACGATCTCCATAGTTGGAATGGCCAAGAATGCCGGCAAGACTACCGCCCTCAACTATCTTATTGAAGAGGCGATGGATGAAGGTATCGTTTTAGGCATTACATCCACAGGAAGAGACGGTGAGAGCACTGATCTGGTAACAGGGACTGATAAACCCAGAGTATTTCTGGACACAGACACCATCGTATCGGTGCCTACACAGCTTTATGAACTGGCAGATGCAGGTTTAGAGATCCTGAAGATGACTGAATATAATTCATCTATCGGACAGATAATGCTTTGCAGAGTTGCGAGCAGCGGGTATGTGCAGATAGCAGGTCCCGTTATAAATGCCAGCCATCAGAAGATGTGCGAAGAAATGCTGGAACTGGGTGCCGAGTTGGTGCTGATCGATGGGGCAATAGATCGAAAATCCATCGCTGCACCAGGCACGTCCGATGCGATCATCCTCTCCACAGGAGCGGTATTATCCAGAAGCATGAAGAAGGTAATAGAAGAAACGGCTCATACAGTCGGTCTCTATAGACTTCCTGTTCTGGAAGATGGTGAGGATAAGGACATAATATTAGAACATTTGGGTGAAGAAAGGCCTATGATCGTAGGCAACGGTGATGTCAGGATACTTGACCTGACCACCGGCCTGGGTGCAGGCAAATTCCTTGATGGGCAAATAAATGAAAGCACTGAGTACATTTATGTACCCGGTGCTTTCACCCAAAGTGTGGTTGCAGATATCAACCCAAGGAAGCTGAAGAACGTTACGTTCGTTCTTAAAGATCCTACGAAAATATTCATAGATTCCGTATCATGGGGTCAGCTGAGGAAAAAGGGTCTTACGGTAAAAGTGCTGGAAAACATCAATGTTGCAGCCATTACAGTGAATCCTTCGGCTCCCGGCGGATATGCCTTCGAACATGAGGAATTATTAAAGGGAATGCAGGAAGCGATCACCGATATCCCGGTGATAGATGTGATGTTATAGCAGAGAGGAGACAGCAATGGCAGTGAAGAGATTGGCAAATATGAAGACAAGGAAAGAGACCGGTCTTGATTTTGTCGTATCTGCCATCAATCTGCAGACACCTTTTGGTGTTAAACAGATAAAAGAGCAGGAGCCTTTCTTAGCGGGTGAAGAAGAGGAGCTGAGAGAAGAGCTTAAGCGTGTCCAGAAGATGATGGATATCGCGGGAGCTGCTCCAAAAGACATCGGATTACTTCTTGAGACCTTTATGGTGATGAAGGACAATACATTCAGTATAGAGAGAGCTAAAAGCTCCGTATTGTCCGTGGTCGAAATCTTCGAGCTCAAGAGCCTGCTTTTGCAAATGCTGAAAGTCAGGGCTTTGGCCGATAAGCTGGACTTTCCGAAAGAGTTCGTGCCGGAGGATACGGAAGCACTTCTCGATGTGCTCGATCCCGGCGGCGACAGATTGAATACTTTCTATATCTATGACAGCTTTTCAGAGAAACTGGAACAGCTGAGAAGAGAGAAGAAGGAAAAAGAAAGAGAAATAAGGAAACAGCAGAAAGTCGGAAAAGAGCTCGTTAAACAAAAGTACGGTCTGTCTCTTACACCGAAATTCGAAATGGTGGTATCTAAGAGTGATCGTCAGAGTATGAAAATGATTGATGAGATTTCCGAAATGACACGAACCGACGAAGATTACATGTCGGTCACATTTTCTCTTACGGCAACAGAAGAGGTGGAAAACCTCATGAAGGTTTGCGATCAGCTTATGACCGCAATAGAGGATGAGGAATTGAATGTAAGAGAAAAGCTGTCGGAGGAGATTTCAAAGTATGAAGCAGTGCTTCTGGAAAATTGTCGCAGGATAGGTGAACTGGACATAACACTTTCCAAGGCGCTGTATGCTGAGAAACACAACTGCGTAATGCCTGAGATAGCAGATGAACATATCCTCGAATTCGAGGACGGCAGAAACCTCCAGCTGGAAGAAGCGCTTCTTGCCAGAAAGGGAGGAGAGTACTGCCCGGTAAGCATGGCGCTTACTGACGGGGTGACTTGCATCACAGGAGCTAACATGGGAGGCAAGACCATATCCCTGAAACTGGCGGGGATGGTAGCTATACTGACACAGTACGGATTCTTCGTACCGTGCAAAAGCGCCAGAGTGGGCCTTTCCAACTACATGCAGATACTTATAGGTGACAGTCAATCTATAGAGAGAGGACTGTCAAGCTTCGGCAGCGAAATGGAGGAGCTTAAGGAGATCCTTGATAACAGTAAAGATCGATCCCTGCTTCTCATAGACGAAATAGCCAGCGGTACGAATCCGGTCGAAGGCCTGGCATTGACCAGAAGCCTTGTGGATCATATCAAAGATCAGCCTTATATAACGCTGATGACTACTCACTTCGAGACAGTCACAGAAGATAAGGACGTGAAGAACCTTCAGGTGATGGGGCTTGCAGGTGCTGACTTTGATAAGCTGGATAAGGAACTCAGATATGCCAAGAAAAAAGACAGGATAAACATAATCTCCAAGTATATGGATTATCGTCTCAGAGTAGTTGATGATGCAGCGCAGATCCCTAAGGATGCGCTGAACATAGCTAAGATGCTTGGCATAGATAAGAGCATCATAGAGAAAGCAAAGGATTATATTAAGTAAGAAGGAGAAAAAGGATGAAAAGCAAACTGAACTTAGATCCTAAAGTAATTGACAGTGCACGCTCCTGCGCAGCAAGAATCGCAGAGAGCATGCAGGAATTCATCGACAGACATACTACTGTCAGTACTGAAAGAACGATCTTAAGACTTCTGGGCGTTGACGGTATCGACGAAGTTGAAACTCCACTGCCTAACGTAGTTGTAGATCAGATAAAAGATGCAGGCGGACTTCCTAGAGGCGTTGCATACTGGATGGGTAATGCTATGATCCAGACAGGTAAATCACCGCAGGAAATCGCTGAAGAAATGGCTGCAGGCAACCTGGATATCACTAAGCTGCCACTGGCATCTGCTAAGGAAGCTGAAGAAAAGATCATGCCTACAGTTTTAGACGCTCTGAAGAAAATCAGACAGCAGACAGAAAAGAGAAATCAGTATCTTGAGACTATCGGCGAAGGCAGAAAGCCTTATCTGTATGTAATCGTAGCTACAGGAAATATCTACGAAGACGTTGTACAGGCACAGGCTGCTGCAAGACAGGGAGCTGACATCATCGCAGTAATCAGAACTACTGCTCAGTCACTTCTGGACTACGTTCCTTACGGACCTACAACTGAAGGTTTCGGCGGGACTTATGCTACTCAGGAAAACTTTAGAATAATGAGAAAAGCTCTGGACGAAGTTGGTGAAGAAGTTGGCAGATACATCAGACTGTGCAACTACTCATCAGGAATGTGCATGCCTGAAATCGCTGCTATGGGAGCTCTCGAAAGACTTGACGTTATGCTTAACGACGCTCTTTACGGAATCCTGTTCAGAGACATCAACATGCAGAGAACACTGGTAGACCAGTACTTCTCAAGAGTTATCATCGGATACTGCGACATCATCTTCAACTCAGGTGAAGACAACTACCTGACTACAGACGATGCTTACGAAGCAGCACATACAGTACTGGCTTCACAGTTCATCAACGAACAGTTCGCAGTTCTGGCAAACGTTAAGGAAGAACAGATGGGTCTGGGTCACGCATTCGAAATGGATCCTGATATCGAAAACGGATTTCTGTATGAACTGTCACAGGCTATTATGGCTAAGGAAATCTTCCCTAACGCAAATCTGAAATACATGCCTCCTACTAAGTTCATGACAGGTAATATCTTCAAGGGACAGATCCAGGATGCATTATTCAATCTGATCGCTGTATGGTCAGGACAGTCACTGCAGCTGCTCGGTATGCTGACAGAAGCTATCCATACACCACACATGCATGACAGATATCTCTCTATCGAAAATGCTCAGTACATCTTCAACAATGCGAGAGACATCGGTTCAGAAGTAGAATTCAAGGAAGGCGGCATCATTCAGGAAAGAGCTCAGTTCGTTCTGGCTGAAGCTGATAAGCTGCTCCACGTTATCGAAGAAGAAGGCCTCTTCTCAACTATCGAACAGGGTAAGTTCGGCGGAGTTAAGAGACCTAGAGACGGAGGAAAGGGTCTTGAAGGCGTATGCGTTAAGGATGACGAATACTTCAATCCGTTTATTCCGCTTATGTTGGGAGGTGCAAAATAATGACTGCATGCAATACAGCTATCGCTCAGGTAGACCTGACAAAAGTAAAGCCTTACGGCGATACACTCAATGACGGTATGGTGGAACTGGCTTTCACTCTTCCTGTTCCTTACGGTGAAGAAGGAAGCGAAGCAGCTAAGATCCTGGCTAAGAAGATGGGTCTTGACGAACCAAACGTTGTATATTCAAAGAACATGACAGACGGTTACACTTTCTTCGTAGTATACGGAAAGTGCCAGCACACTGTTGACTACACTACTATCAAGGTAACTAAGGTAGAAGTAGATATCATGGACAGACTGGAATGCGCTCAGTACATCAAGGACAACATCAAGAGAGAAGTTGTTATCGTTGGTGCATCAACAGGTACAGACGCTCATACAGTAGGTATCGACGCTATCATGAACATGAAGGGCTTCCACGGACACTTCGGTCTGGAAAGATATGAAGGAATCAACGCTATCAACATGGGAAGCCAGGTTCCTAATGAAGTTCTGATCCAGAAGGCTAAGGAAGTTAACGCTGATGCTATCCTGGTATCACAGACTGTAACACAGAAGGACGTACATATCGCTAACCTGACTAACATGGTTGAACTGCTGGAAGCAGAAGGCCTGAGAGACAAGGTTATCCTGGTATGCGGCGGACCTAGAATCTCCCACGAACTGGCTCAGGAACTGGGATATGATGCAGGCTTCGGTTCACATACTTATGCAGAACATGTTGCTTCATTCGTATTAACAGAAATCGTTAATAGAAAGATGGTATAAGCTAGGAGGAGTAATAAATGGCTAACAAAATCATGACCGCTCAGGAAGCGATCGCAGATATCAAAGACGGTGCTGTCATCATGGTTGGCGGCTTCATGGCTTGCGGTACTCCGGAGATCCTCATCGATGCACTGGTAGAAAAGAATGTTAAAGATCTTACTATCATCTGCAACGACGCAGGCGTACCGGGAAGAGGCGTAGGCAAGCTCCTGACAAACGGACAGATCAAGACTCTCATCGCATCACACGTAGGTCTTAATCCTGAAGTTGCTCAGAGAATGAACACAGACGTAGAAGAAGATAAGCTGGAATGTATCCTGATCCCTCAGGGAACACTGGCTGAAAGAATCAGAGCAGGCGGAGCAGGCCTGGGCGGATTCCTGACACCGACTGGCGTTGGTACTATCGTTGCTGAAGGCAAGCAGGTTATCAACGTAGAAGGCAGAGATTATCTTCTCGAAATGCCTCTGAAGGCAGATTTCGCGCTGATCAGAGGATCTGTAACTGATAAGTTCGGAAACACTATCTACAACGGAACTACACAGACATTCAACCCTATGATGGCTACTGCAGCAGAAACAGTTATCGTTGGTGCTTGTGAAGTCGTTGAAGTTGGAGAACTGGATCCTAACAATGTTAGAACATCCGGAATCTTCGTAGACAGAATCGTGGAAGGAGAAAAACCATGGCAGATTTAAAGACAAGAATTGCAAAGAGAGTCGCTATGGAACTGAAAGATGGCGACGTAGTAAACTTAGGTATCGGCCTGCCGACTATGGTTGCAGACAACCTTCCTGAAGGAGTTAACATCATCCTCCAGTCAGAAAACGGCATCATGGGCATGGGACCTTCACCTGAAACTCCTGACGTAGACGTTGTAAACGCAGGCGCTCAGTATGTAACTATCAACGAAGGCGGAATGTTCTTCGACAGTGCTACTTCATTCGGCATCATCAGAGGCGGACACGTAGACGCTACTATTCTGGGTGCTCTGGAAGTAGATAAGCACGGCAACCTGTCAAACTGGATCATCCCCGGTAAGATGGTTCCCGGCATGGGCGGAGCTATGGACCTGGTAGTAGGTGCTAAGAAAGTAATCGTTGCTATGCTCCACACTCAGAAGGGTAAGCATAAGATCCTTGACGAATGCAAGCTGCCATACACTGCTATCAACTGTGTTGACATGATCATCACAGAAATGGGCGTTATGGAAATCACAGAAGACGGCGTTCTTCTGACAGAACTGCACCCTGACTTCACTCTTGAAGAAATCAAGGAAGCTACAGGCTGCGAACTGATCGTAAGCCCTGATCTGAAGGCTATGGCTGACTAGTCTGATCCATAGGACGATCGAAAATTGTAATAAGTATAGGCGACAGAAAACACCTATATTGGGAAGGCGGAATGTTATAAAACGTTCCGCCTTTTTATTATGCGGCAAAGCTGCTTCGGGCATTTTTATATTTGGATGCACTTCGTCTGCCGGAGATTACCAGAATACAATAAAGATTTTCTCTTGATTTCGTGATACAAGCTTGGGTGGTGAGAGTTTGCAGTAAAATTCGAGGGATATTGGCAGTTTCAAATATAGTTTTCTCTTGCGTGAATGGGAAATGACAATCCCATGGAAGTTTTTCGTTAGTTTCTCCCATGGATACAACCATATAATTAAATTCAAGAGAAGCTTGGGTAATGAGAGGTAGCATAATAGGACAAAAACGAATAAAACTCCCATAAGTAAGACGAAAGCTTAAAACTGAGAGAAAGCATCAACTGGTTGACATTTTGCACTCAGTGAGTCCAAAATATTTTTCGGATTTGTCTGGAAAATTCACACTATTTTTGTTGACAAATATCATCCATAATCCTATAATAAGACCATAATTGAAAATCTGTTTCAGGGCGAGGTGGAAGTCCTCACCGGCGGTAATCGCTAACAAGCGTAAGTCCGCGAGCCTGATGCGTATGCTGATGGTTGAACAGGTGCGAATCCTGTACCGACGGTCATAGTCCGGATGAAAGAAACGAGAGTACTTCAAGTAAATTCAATTGAATTTTTTGGTGAGTATTTTATTAGCCCCGGAAACATGTTTTCCGGGGATTTTTATTTACTTACGATACGACACCATAGTTTAGCTTGAAGCTCCTGACAGATTCTGAAAAAATCATGGATCATTCAAAGGAGGAAAAACGAAATGACCGAAAACAACAACGTAAAAAAGCAGAACAACACACTTAAACTGGCTAAGATGGGAATGCTGGTAGCAGTATCTATCGTACTGGTATACTTCATCCACTTCCCTATCTTCCCTGCAGTAGCATTCCTGGAATACGACCCTGCGGACATTCCTATCCTTATCGGAACATTCGCATTCGGACCTGTAGCAGGGGTGCTTCTCACAGTAGTTACATCTGTTATCCAGGGCGTGACAGTAAGTGCAGCCAGCGGAGTATACGGAATACTGATGCACGTTATCGCAACAAGTACTATGGTACTGGTAGCAGGCATCATCTATAAGAAGAATAAGACCAGAAAAGGCGCTATCATCGGTTTAGTATGCGGCGTTATCGCATGGATCATCGTTATGATCGGTGCTAACCTGGTTATCACACCGCTGTTCATGGGCGTACCTAGAGCTGTAGTTTGGGATCTGATGCCATTCATCGCAGCATTCAACGGAATCAAGGCAGGCGTAAACGCTATAATCACATTCCTGCTCTATAAGAGGATATCAGGATTCCTTCACAGATAGTCAAAGAATAATATCGTTAAACGATTAAATGTAAAAGTCCACTCCTAAACAAATGCTCCGGCCCCTGCAAGGCCGGAGTGTTGTTTTTTTGTTTTTTGTAATGTATAATAAATAGATTATGGAAGAAAAAATTATTTACATGAAAAATGAAGCTGACACAGTAAGCTTCGGAATAGAACTGGCGAAAAATGCAGCTCCGGGAACAGTTATCGCGCTGACCGGCGATCTTGGTGCGGGCAAAACTACGCTTACCAAATCCATCGCCAAAGGCCTCGAAATCGATGACATCATCACAAGTCCTACATTCAATATCGTCAAGGAATATGATACAGGCAGACTCCCGCTCTATCATTTTGACGTTTATCGCGTAGGAGATGTCGATGAGATGTATGAGATAGGCTGCGAGGAATACTTCTACGGAGAAGGAGTATGTGTAGTCGAATGGGCTGACCTTATCGAAGAAATAATGCCTGAAGATACTCTTTGGATAAATATAGAGTATGGCGAAAAAGAAGGAGAAAGAATATATAAATGTACATTTTAGCAATTGAGACTACCGGCGCATTCGCATCAGTAGCCCTCATGAAAGATGACAAAATAATAGGCCATGTCAGCGGAAACGACAGATTCTCTCATCTGCAGAACCTGATGCCTCAGGTGGAAACTGTCATAAAAGAAAATAAATTGTCGATAGGCGATATAGACTTGATCGCAGTGTCTAACGGTCCCGGCTCATTCACAGGGATAAGAATAGGAGTATCTACAGCAAGAGCTCTTTCGCAGATACTGGATATCCCGTGTGTGGCAGTACCAAGTCTTGATGCCCTCGCTCTGCGAGGCGGTGAGTATGCAAAGGCGCACGCCGCAGGCGCGCAGGACTTTTTAGAAGAGAAAGAGTGCCCTTTGCTGATATGTCCGATGCTGGATGCAAGAAGAAGTCAGGTATATGCAGGAGGCTATTTCATCAAGGATGGTTATCCGGTCGAAGAAATAAAAGCAGGCCCGTATATGCTGGATGAGTTTCTGGCGAAAGCTGCCGGATACGATCAGATATTGGTATTAGGCGATGCGATGGATAAATATGCAGATAAGATGGCCGAGATAAGACCTGAAGGAACATTAGACACGCCTGAAGACATAAGATATCAAGATGCTTCATGCGTCGCAGCTCTCGGAGCGAAGCTTTATGCGGAAAAGGGCGGACTTTCATATAACGAAGTACAGCCTGAATATATGCGTATGGCAGAGGCTGAGAGAAAGTTGAAGGAACAGCAGGCGAAAGGTTGATATTATGGCAGATGTTATCATAAGGCAGGCGACTGTCGATGATGTTGACGATATATATGAGATAGAGAGGCTTTGCTTCTCTGAACCTTGGAGCAGAGATTCCATGGTATATGAGCTGAGCGAAAATCCCAGAGCCTTTTACATCGCAGCAGAACTTGACGGGAAAGTCGTAGGATATGCCGGCCTCTGGTGGATAGGTGATGAAGGTCATATCACTAATGTGGCAGTAAGACCGGGATACAGGAACAGACATATAGGAAACGGCATAATACAGGTGCTGATCGACTTCACAGTGCAGGAAGGGATAATGCACCATACATTAGAAGTGAGACGCTCTAATGATCCGGCGATAAATCTCTACGAGAAATTCGGATTTGTCGTAGAAGGCGTCCGTAAAGAGTATTATGCAAACAATAAAGAAGATGCGCTGATAATGTGGAGGCACCAAGAGTAGGATGTTTACTGCGGAAGCAGAATAAAACGGCAGGGCCTTGCTGATAATAGTATCAACACTATTTCGGCAGGAGGCTACTATGGACAAATTCGGCGGAAGCGGCATCAGCGATAACATGAACGTGGTTTATTCGGGATGCAGGAAGTTTGCTAGGAGACATGATTTCGATGTTTTCAGCATGAGTGATTATACATCATGTGAGAACTGCAGGCATCTCAACGGAGAAAACCAGTGTGAGAAAAAACTTGAAGAGGGACGATACGACCTATGAAAGACGGAAAAATACTTACATTAGCAATTGAATCAAGCTGTGACGAGACGGCAGCAGCCGTGATAGCGGAGGGACGCGAAGTCCTCTCTAATATCATCTCGTCTCAGATCGAGATACATAAACAGTATGGCGGAGTAGTGCCTGAGATCGCATCAAGGCACCATCTCAACAACGTGAACACTGTAGTTGATCAGGCGCTGGAAGAAGCCGGCGTGACCATCGATGATGTGGATATGATCGGTGTCACTTACGGACCGGGACTTGTCGGAGCACTGCTGATCGGTCTTGCTACAGCTAAGGCTTATGCGCTTGCTGCAGACAAGCCTCTTATCGGTGTACACCACATCCACGGACATATATGCGCCAACTATATACAGCATAAAGAACTTGAGCCGCCGTTCATGGCTCTAGTTATTTCGGGAGGTCATACTAATATAGTAGAAGTCGAAGACTATAACACTTGCAGAGTCCTGGGCGGAACGAGAGACGATGCAGCAGGCGAAGCATACGACAAGGTGGCAAGAGTCCTTGGTCTTGGATATCCGGGAGGACCTCTCATCGATAAGATAGCAAGAGAAGGCGATCCTGAAGCTGTTGAATTCAAGAGAGTATTTCTCGAAAAGGGCAGTCTCGATTTCAGCTTCAGCGGTATCAAGACAGGCGTGCTCAATTACATAAATTCAGAAAAACAGGCAGGAAGAGAGGTAAGTGTGCCTGACGTAGCAGCAGGATTCCAGGCAGCAGTCCTGGATGTCATCGTAGCCAAGACAGTCGGAGCTGCAGTAGACATGGGTAAGGATAAGATCGTGCTGGCAGGTGGCGTAGCAGCCAACAGCATGCTGAGAGAAATGCTTGAGAAAGAGTGCGCTAAACACGGGCTCAAGCTTTACTACCCGGCACCTGTGCTTTGCACAGACAATGCAGCCATGATAGGATGCGCAGCATATTATAAATACATGGCAGGAGAAAGGGACGATCTGACTCTGGATGCCATACCGAACTTGAAGTTATAACAATAGGCGGAGACTCAGTTCTCCGCAGCAAAGGAATATATGATAGTAGTATCAGCGAAGGAACTGACAAAAGCATACGGTACGGATGTGATATTGGACAAGGTATCGTTTGCCATAAACGGTGGAGACAGAGTAGGGATAATCGGTGTCAACGGAGCCGGCAAAACTACTCTTCTTAAGATGCTGACAGGCGAGATGAGCTATGAATCGGGAGACTTCTTTATTGCAGCGGATACTCAGATCGGATATTTGAAGCAGGACGGGGGCTTTGATTCGCAGAAGACAGTCATCGAAGAAGTGGAGGCTATATTCGGACACTTCCCTGAGATGGAACGTGAGATGGAAAAACTCCTGGCACAGATCGAAGAAAACGTCGAAGACCATAAGCTCCTCGAAAGATACGATGCTCTTCAGGAAGAGTATAAGAATCGAGGCGGATATACATACAAGAGTGAGATGACAGGCGTGCTGTCCAGCATGGCTTTTAAGGAAGACAGTTATCATAAGAAGATATCGACTCTCTCCGGCGGGGAGAGAACGAGGCTGGCTCTGGCATGTCTGCTGCTGAGAAAACCTGACATCCTTTTCCTTGACGAACCGACAAACCATCTGGATATCGGGACGCTCAAATGGCTGGAACAGTATCTTAAGAATTACAAGGGAACTATAGTCGTAGTATCTCACGACAGATACTTCCTGGATCAGACGGTAAACAGGATATTTGAAATAGAGAACCATAAGCTCAATATATATGAAGGAAGCTACAGTTTCTATGCGGTAGAGAGAAAAAACCGCCGTGAAGCGGAACTGAGAAAATACGAGAAGCAGAAGAAGGAGATCGACCGTCAGGAAGAGATGATCCGTCGCTTCAAACAGCACGGTACAGAGAAACTGGCTAAGAGAGCTGCATCAAGAGAAAAACGCCTCTCTGCTATGGAACTGACAGAAAGGCCTGGCGGAAGCCATGGCAAGATGAAGCTCAGCTTCAAGGAAAACTTCCAGAGCGGTAAGGATGTCATATATGCTGAAAACTTGAGCAAGACTTTCGGATACGGAGCGAGGGCAAAAGAGCTTTTCAAAAACGTAGATCTTGACATCAAGCGAGGCGAGAGAGTCTGCATAGTCGGTGCCAACGGTATAGGTAAGACTACTCTTCTGAAGATGCTGATGGGTGATCTGGTGGCAGGAACAGGCCGTATCAAGCACGGTCACAACGTCCAGATCGGATATTACGATCAGGGACAGCTGCTCCTCAACAACGCCAACACTGTCATAGATGAACTTCATGATTCATATAGACTTTATACGGATGGAGAACTGAGGAATATACTGGGCAGATTCCTGTTCAGAGGAGAATCGGTATTTCTTAATGTAGGTGCACTCAGCGGCGGTGAGAAGGCTAGACTTTCCCTTCTCAAGCTGATGATGTCAGGATCAAACGTGCTGATCCTTGACGAACCTACGAACCATCTTGATATCGAGTCAAAGGAAGTGTTCGAAGAAGCGCTGCTGGATTTTCCGGGCACATGCATCATCGTATCCCACGACAGATATTTCCTCAATCGTATACCAACCAGGATCATGGAGCTGACGGCAGACGGTATGGAAAACTATCTGGGCGCATACGATTACTATGTGGAGAAAAAGCAGCAGATAGAATCCGGCAAGAAGTATCTTAATGAGCTTGGTACAAAAGGCGCGGCATCCGCAAGCGCAGGCAAGACCATGGGCGCACAAGGCATAGGTGCAGGCGTTTCGGGCGAAGCTGCGGGCTTTGGAGAAGAATTATCTTCGGCCGAGAAGAGAAAGCTTCAGAAAGAAAAAGAAGCCGAAGAAAGACGTATCAAGCGTCAGAAGGATGCGCTGGAAAAAGATATAGCAGAGCTTGAAGAAAAGATAGCGGAGCTTGAAGCAGAAGTGTGCAAGGTAGAGGTTGCCACAGACCACGTGAAGCTTGCCGCCATAAGCGGAGAACTTGAAGAAAAACGTGCAGTTTTGGAAGAAAAATATGACTTGTGGCTGGAACTTCAGTGCTAAATATTTTTGAACATTTAATTTAGCAACAAAAGTATTGCAATAACTAAAAGCGTACACTATAATGATTAAGAATTGTCAAGGCGGAAGGCCTTGCCAATATAAATATGAAGTTGAAATTTAATGGAGGTATATATCATGACATTTGATAAGATCAAGGGAATCATCGCAGAACAGCTGGGAGTAGAAGAAGATGCTATCAGCATGGAAACTAATCTGATGAAGGACCTGGAAGCTGACTCACTGGACGCAGTAGAAATCATCATGGCTATCGAAGATGAATTCGATATCGAAATTCCTGATGAAGATGCAGAAAAGTTCCAGACAGTAGCAGACATCGTTGGTTACGTAGAAGCAAAATAAGAAAAGCGGTAAAGAGGAATGACAAAGCAGGCTAAGATCTCTAATGCTGTAATCAAGAGACTTCCTCGTTACAGAAGATATCTCAATGAATTACGCAAAAAAGGAGTCGACAAGATTTCTTCAAATGAATTCAGCAGACTTATCGGATATACTGCATCGCAGATAAGACAGGATCTTAATAACTTCGGCGGCTTCGGCCAGCAGGGTTACGGATACAGTGTATGCGGGCTTTATAATGAGATAAGTGCGATCTTGGGGCTGGACAGACAGTACAAGATGGTAATAGTAGGTGCCGGAAACTTGGGACAGGCTATCGCTAACCACACTTATTACTACAAGGCAGGATTCATAGTAAACGGTATTTTCGAGATCAATCCGAGACTTATAGGGATCAGGATAAATGATATCGAAGTAATGGATTACGAGAATATAGTGGAATACGTTGAAGAAAACCATATAGATATAGGCATAATATGTACGACTAAAGACGCGGCTCAGGAAGTAGCTGATAAGCTGTGCTTCGCAGGAGTGAAAGGATTATGGAACTTCGCGCCTGTAGATATCGAGACGCCTGATCATGTGGCTGTAGAGAACATGCATATAAGTGACAGTCTGCACTCACTGGCATATCACATGAATAAAATAGCGGCAGACGAAAATGATGAAAATTAAATAAAAATTAAATAACCGTTTCATAATGAAACGGTTATTAATTATCATTTGTTATATGTAATTAGCCTTCGATGATAGCATCTGTAGGGCAAGCGCCAGTGCAAGCTCCACAATCGATGCATGAGTTAGCGTCGATTACATACTGGCCATCTCCTTCAGCGATAGCGCCTACTGGGCATTCGCCAGCGCAAGCTCCGCATGAGATGCAAGCATCAGTAATTTTATAAGCCATGGTTGTTACCTCCTTTAAGATTATCATTAAACGACAAACTGATTATAGCAAACCTTTTGAGGGAATTCAAGATGAAAGTTTATGGACTTATAGGTAAAAGCGGTACAGGTAAAAGTTATCAGGCCGTGAACCTTTGCAAAGAACTGAATATAGAAAGCATAATCGATGACGGGCTGTTCATATGTCGTAATAAAGTGATGGCAGGGACTTCTGCTAAAAGACAGCCAACGAAGGTCGGTGCAGTGAAAACCGCACTTTTTAATGAAGAAGGACATATGGAAGAAGTGCGCGATAAAATAAAGAAGATCAAGCCGTCTTCAATACTTATAATAGGTACATCTGACGGCATGGTCGACAGGATAGTATCGAGGCTGGAGCTTCCTAAGATAAATAAGCGCATATACATCGATGACATAACGACAGAAGAAGAAAGGGCACTGGCGAAGAAGCATAGGGAAGAGATGGGACAGCACGTTATCCCTGCTCCGACTTTCCAGCTAAAAAGACAGTTTTCCGGTTATTTCATGCTCCCTATGAGAGTTCTTATAAAGGAACTGGGCTCACCTTGGAGAGACATGTCCGAGAAATCTGTAGTAAGACCGACTTACAGCTATCTGGGCGATTACAAGATATCAGGAAAAGTCATGAACGATATCGTTGAATGTGTCAAGAGAGAATCGGCAGGTGTCTATGAAGTAGTGAAGGTCGCACTTTCACCGGTTCAGGATGGTGTTGATGTATTCATTACCGCCAACTTCAAATTCGGAGTTCCGCTGGCTGATGCATCGAAAGATTTCCAGAAGAATGTAGCTGCCAGGATCGAAGAAATGACGGCCTTTAATGTTAATAAACTCGACCTGGAAGTTAAAGATATAGTTTGGTAGGGATGATTATGACGGGGATTTGCAGCGAAATGAAAAAATATATGCGTGGAGATGTTTTGCATGTAGAAGGTGTCAGAGATTTTCACCTCGACCATATATTTGACTGCGGTCAATGTTTCAGATGGAGTCGAAATGAATACGGAAGCTATACCGGTATAGCGTTCGGGCGTGTGGCAAAAATTGCTTATGATGCAGATAAACAGCTTCTGATGATCCACGGAGCTGATGAAGAAGATTTCGAGATCATATGGAGAGATTATCTGGATCTTGATCGAGATTACGGAAGTATCAAGTCTGTTCTTGCCGATAGAGACCCTGTCATCCGCGATGCCATCGAATACGGTCACGGTATCAGGATACTGAATCAGGAAAAGTGGGAGACACTTCTTTCGTTCATAATATCTCAGAACAACAATATACCGAGGATAAAAAAGTGCATAGAGTCTTTAGCTGAAACTCTGGGTGAATATGCAGGAGAATATGAAGGCAGGAAGTATTACAGCCTTCCGGTGCCTGAGGTGCTTGCGTCAGCATCTTTGGATGATCTGGCTCCTTGCAGGCTTGGATACAGAGCCAAATATCTGATAGAAACGGCGAAAAAGGTATACGCCGAAGGCATAGACAGCCTGGAGGCGCTGGGAAGCTGTGAGCTTTCCGCGGGAGAAACTTGCGAAGCACTTAGAACTTACTGCGGAGTAGGCCCTAAGGTTGCCAACTGCATAGCGCTGTTTGCGATGAAAAAATTCGATAGTTTTCCTATCGATGTATGGGTCAAGAAAGTCATGAATACTATGTATGGATTCGAGGAAAATGACCTTAAGGGAATGGCTGCTTTCGCGGCAGATAAATTCGGTGAATTGGGCGGTATAGCACAGCAGTATCTGTTCTATTATATAACCCACTTGAAGGAGTGAAGCGGAGAGTGGATAGAATCGGTACGATTTGTAAAAAAGCGGTTGACAAACAGCGGTAATAGCTGTAAATTATATTTAGCACTCTTCGATTGCGAGTGCTAACAAAGAAAAAAAGGAGGAACTGACAGGGCAGGCCGAGTGCTTGTGATGGACAGTTCCTTTAAGTGTAAATTATAAAAGGAGATGACAGAATGAGTATTGGAATCAAGCCTTTGGGCGCAAGAGTAGTTATCAAGAGAGTTGAAGCTGAAGAAAAGACTGCAAGCGGTATCCTGCTGGCAGGAACAGCTAAGGAAAAACCACAGATTGCAGAAGTAGTTGCAGTTGGTCCGGGAACTGAAGACGAGAAGATGGAACTGGCTGTAGGCGATAAGGTAATATTCTCACAGTATGCCGGAACTGACGTTAAATACGGCGGCGAAGAATACACTATCATGAGCCAGAGAGACATCCTGGCAGTAGTTGAATAATAAAAGGGAGGATTAGAAAATGGCTAAGGAATTACATTACGGAGAAGACGCCAGAAGAAAGCTTCAGGCAGGCGTTGATAAGCTGGCAGATACAGTTAAGATCACACTGGGACCTAAGGGAAGAAACGTACTGATCGACAAGAAGTTCGGTTCACCGCTCATCACTAATGACGGTGTTACTATCGCAAGAGAAATCGAACTGGAAGATGCTGTAGAAAACATGGGCGCACAGGTAGTTAAGGAAGTTGCTTCCAAGACTAACGACGTTGCAGGTGACGGTACTACTACTGCTACACTGCTGGCGCAGATCATCATCAAGGAAGGTTTCAAGAACGTAGCTGCCGGAGCCAACCCAATGGTACTGAAGAAGGGTATCCAGGGAGCTGTAGATGTAGCTGTTGAAGAAATCAAGAGACTTTCACAGCAGGTGGAAAGCAGAGAAGCTATCGCTCAGGTTGCTGCTGTATCAGCTGCTGACGAAGTTATCGGAGAACTGATCGCTGACGCTATGGAACAGGTAGGCAAAGACGGAGTTATCACAGTAGAAGAATCCAAGACTATGGGAACTACTCTGGAAGTAGTTGAAGGTATGCAGTTCGACAGAGGATACTTCTCACCATACATGGTAACTGATACAGAAAAGATGGAAGCAGTTCTCGAAAATCCATTCGTTCTGATCACAGATAAGAAGATCACTAATATCCAGGAAATCCTTCCGCTGCTGGAACAGGTAGTTCAGGCAGGAAGAAAACTGCTGATCGTATGTGACGATCTGGAAGGCGAAGCTCTGGCTACTATCATCGTTAACAAGCTGAAGGGAACATTTGAATGTGTTGCTGTTAAGGCACCTGGATTTGGCGACAGAAGAAAGGCTATGCTGGAAGATATCGCTATCCTGACAGGCGGTACAGTTATTTCAGAAGAACTGGGATACGACTTAAGAGAAGCTACAGCTGACATGCTGGGTACTGCTGCAACTATCAAGGTTGACAGAGAAAACACAGTTATCGTTGGCGGCGGCGGTGCACCTGAAGATATCGAAGCAAGGATCGCACAGATCAGAACTCAGATCGATAATACTACTTCAGAATTCGACAGAGAAAAGACTACAGAAAGACTGGCTAAGCTGGCAGGCGGCGTTGCAGTAGTTAAGGTCGGTGCTGCTACTGAAACAGAACTGAAGGAAAGAAAGCTGAGAATCGAAGACGCTCTGAACGCAACTAAGGCTGCTGTTCAGGAAGGTATCGTATCAGGCGGCGGAGTTGCTCTCGTTAATACTATCCCTGCAGTTGCTGCTTACGTTGAAGGTCTTGAAGGCGATGCTAAGACAGGCGGCGCTATCATCGTAAGAGCTCTGGAAGAACCTGTTAGACAGATTGCTGAAAACGCAGGTTATGAAGGAAGCGTAGTAGTTGCTCAGGTAAAGGGCAGCGAAGAAGGAATCGGCTTCAATGCAGCTACTGAAGAATACGTTAACATGATCAGCGCAGGTATCGTTGACCCTGCTAAGGTTACAAGATCAGCTCTGCAGAATGCTTCATCTGCATCAGCAATGCTGCTGACTACAGAAGCAGGAATCACAGATGCTCCATCAGATGAACCTATGATGCCACCAATGGGCGGCATGGGCGGCGGAATGCCGGGAATGATGTAAGCTGAAAACAGCTGAATAACGTTATGCCCCCTTTGCAGGGGTGTAGCGAAGAACTTTAAGAGGAATACGAATAATGAATACGAGGCGGACCACAATGGTTCGCCTCGTTAAAAATGTAACCGATTAAAGCGTGGAAATTTAGCTTTACTTTCAAAAATATCCATGTTAGAATAACAAAGTATCATAAATAAGAAGAATTTCACATGTTTTTGTGGGCTCGTTTTTAAACAGGTGAGTTGCAGGGACATGTGTTTTTTTATGATATGGCAATGGCATTGATTTACAGTTAGTAGTATGGAGGTAGTTAGAATGAAGAACGGTACTGTAAAGTGGTTTAATCCTGACAAAGGCTTCGGTTTTATCTGTGACGACGAACTTAATGAAGATGTATTCGTACACTTCTCAGCTATAAATATTGAAGGTTTTAAAACTCTGGCTGAAGGACAGAAGGTCACTTTTGAAACAGAGCCGGATCCTAAAAACCCAGAAAAGCTGAGAGCTATCGACGTTACACCTGTAGCGTAGGTATTAGCTGACCGGGAGAATTGATGCGAGAATGAAGAGCTGAACTGCAAATGCGATCGGCTCTTTTTTGTTGCTCATTATTAAATGATCGAAAGCCTGTATGCCTTGCTTCACTAGTACTCCTGTGCAGACAACTGTATATGCTTGCTCGCAAAGAATAGAACCTCGGGAAAACTCGGGCTACACTCAGCAACCTTTGCTTCGTTTCGCCCTCAGACAGTTCCCGAGGTTGTGCTATTCTTTATGCTCGCTTCGCATCCAGTTGTACCTGCACACTCACAAACCGTTCAGCAAGGCATATAGGTATCCGATTATTGATGAGCAACAAAAAAACGCCCTCGCGGGCGGCGGGGTAAGTGACTGGATTTAAATATTGCCAACAATCTTGTTTGATATATAATTAGGGTATATAAAGAAAAAAGGACATTGAGTAAAATGATAGAACTTGATTTTGACGTAAATAAAGTATTTCAAGAACGCTTAGCTGCAAGCATGGGGCTTGATCAATATAAATACATAATGGAAAAAGTGAAGCAAGTTGATGTTTCGTTACACACAGATTTTCAAAGAAACTTCAATGGGTTTTATATGGTAAGGCGAAATGAAGCGTGGAGAAAAGTTTATTATGATTATTTTGAAAAGGTAAAAACTGATAAGCCAACATTTCAAGAAATCATTATGCATTTGTTTCAATATACAGGAAACATTGAGCCTTCTTTTTCAAGTAAAATGCTTGCAACTATTTGTCCGGAAAAGCCGATTTGGGATAAATATATTGTGCAGAATCTAGGCATAGAATTAGACGGTGTTACGAAAGATGAAAAACTAAAAAATGCCATCAGCTTATATTCTGATATAGAAAAATGGTATGAAAAATTTTTAAAAACAGATAAAGCTAAGGAGTGCATAGAAGCATTTGATAGCGTTTTACCGGGCTATAAGTGGGTATCGACAATAAAGAAAATAGACTGTATTATATGGAGCATAAGATGAAATGAAAGTACTATGTAAACAGAAAGGGGAATAATATGGGAAAGATCTCAACAAAAGAAAACAAAAACGCATATCAGCTGATCAGAGAAGAACTTGGGCTTTCGCGTGAGAAAGCCAGTGAGCTCTTGGAGGGGATATCTCCTGAACGTATCGAGCGTATAGAGAATGAGAAGTCGGCGCCGCATCCTGATGAAGTGAAGATCATGGCGGAGAAGTATAATAAGCCGGAACTTAGGAATCATTATTGTGCCAATCAGTGCCCACTTGGTGAAGATCACGTGCCTGAAGTCAAGGTGAAAGATCTGTCTCGTTTAGTACTTGAGGTATTGTCTTCGCTCAATACTGTCCAGAAGAACAAAGATACATTGATCGACATAGCTGCGGATGGAGAGATAAGCAGTGATGAGATAAAGGATTTCGTACATATCAAGAAAGAGCTTGAAAACATATCGATGACAGTCGATGCTCTGCAGCTTTGGGCAGAGAAAATGGTGGCGACAGGTGCGATCGATAAGGAGCTGTATGAAAAGTATATGGAGGAATATGAATAAAGAGTTATTCTGCACTTTTTGCAGAAATATCGGCAGCTAATTTGCACATGCTGCCGTTTTTATTTTGGGGCAAAAGGCATATCATATACTCAAGAGGGAAAAGGATAAGGAGGGAGTGGATATGAGAAACAAAACATACGGTGGCATCCCGCTGGCAGAACTATCTAAGCTGGCGAGGATGGTGGACAGAGGAAGGAGATGCTCCATCGACAAAGACGGGTATCTCAATTTTCACTATAAGACCGGACATGATAATAAGAACATTAAATCGCAGCTGAGATTGAGCGATAAGGGGAAGCTCATATGCTTAGGCGGATACGATCCGGGATGCTGGATATCCAAGTCAGAAGAATTTGCGAATAGAGCGAACATGCTGTTCACATTCAGTGCAGCATAAAAAAAGCTGGTGTTGATACTGAGGTGACCCCCAAAAGTTGGACTTTAGCGGAGAGGAATTAGTTTTCCTCTCCGTATTTCGTTTTTTGATTAAGCGGCACAATTCATAAGACGATATTGAACAGGGCTGTGCCATCCCAGTTTTGACTTTATTCTTTTTTCATTGTAATATTTGATATATTTTTCTATTGCAGTTTTGAGTTCTTCAAAGCTGCAATATGTTTCCCCATAATACATTTCCTGTTTTAGAATTCCAAAGAAGTTTTCCATTGGCGAATTATCGAAACAGTTTCCTTTTCTGGACATACTCTGAAATATCTGATTGCTTTTCAACTCTCGTACATAAGCTTTCATCTGGTATGCCCACCCCTGGTCAGAGTGGAAAGTCCTTCGATATTTACAATCGTTTGTTTTATCGATAGTCTCTTTCAAACCTGACATGATAGATTCAGCATTTGGCTGTTTCGATATCCTGTAGCTTATGATTTCGAGATTATACATATCCATAAACGGATCCAAGTAAAGCTTCTTAATCACTGTTCTGCCTTTATCATCCTGCTCATAATACTTGAATTCCGAAGTATCAGTAGTGATTTTCTGATGTGGGATACATGTATTGAATCTGCGATTTATCCTATTAGGTGCCACTGTACCAATACGGCCTCTGTAAGTACTGTATTTTCGGCTTTTCCTTGTGAATGATGTAACCTGAATACCGAGTTTTTTAGTGAGACGATGTATTTTTTTACGATTGATTTTGATGCCAGAATTCAATAACTCTTTATGTATTCTTCGATATCCATAGTCTTTGTTCGCTTCTCTGATCTGAAGAATTTGGTTTTCAAGCTCAGCATCAGGGTTTTTTCGATCAAATCGCTTTTGCCAATACATATATGTGGACTTAGGAAATCCTGTAACCGCAAGAATATCTTTTAATCTGTATTCTTTTCGGAGACTGCAGATAATTCTTGCGATTTCTTCTTTGTTTCTTCTTCCAGACGCAGTCTCCTCAACTCTTTTAAAAATGCGTTTTCTATTTCCAAATGCAATACTTTCTCTTCTAATTCTTTGATTCTTTCAGCATCTGAAGATACAGATCCTACAGTTTCTGTTTTTTGTATTTCTTTTTTCTTTGGCATTACGGATGGTCTCCCTCTTGGTTTATCAGAGATACCACTTGTCCCATACTTACGAAAGTCTGAAACCCATCGACAAAGTAACGACGGACTTGGAATGTCGAGCTGCAGTGCTAGTTCTTTATACGATATCTCCGTTGTTAAGTACAATTGTACTGCATTAAGTTTAAACTGCAAATCATATTTCTTTTTCTCCCGGCTTCGAAAGAGCCCTTGTGGACCATGTTTTTTGTATAAAGCTATCCATGTTTGTAGTAAATATGATGAAGATAAGGCATACTTTGCAGTTAAATAGTCAAGACCGCCTTCGCCTTCCAAGTACGCTTCAACTACTTTTACTTTAAATTCAAAATCATATTTTTTAGACATGAAAAAACTGACCTCCCTCAAGTTGGATTTTTAGGTCCAACTTTTGGGGGTCAGTATATACACCAGCTTTTTGATTGCGGTTTTTACTTATTATCCTTCTGCGGTCTGAAGAAGATGAACAGAACAACGCATACCAGCATCAGGATAGGATAGTACAGGTTAGGGATCAGTGCTATAGGTGAGATTCCTACAAGTGCAGCAGCTGTCAGCAGCTGTGCGCCGTAAGGGATGAGTCCCTGACCAACTGATGCGAAGATGTCCAGGATGGACGCTGATCTCTTGCGGTCAACTCCGAACTTGTCAGCGATGTCTCTTGCAACAGGACCTGCCATAACGATGGCAACAGTGTTGTTAGCTGTACAAAGGTCAACCAGCAGCACCAGGATACCGATACCAAGTTCAGCACCACGCTTGCCCTTGACAGTCTTTTCGATAGTTTCGATGATGAGGGCGATACCACCGTTTTCTCTTATCAGTGATACCATGCATGCAACGATGATGGAGATGATGGAGATTTCGAACATGCCTGTCATGCCCTGGCCGATTATAGTGAAGCTTTCCATGAATGTGAATGCTCCGCCTGAGATACCAACGATCATTGACAGGATGATACCGATGAACAGTACTAGGAATACGTTGAGGCCGATAAGAGCTCCGATAAGAACTACTAAGTAAGGAATAACTTCAACGAAGTTCCATGCGCCAACTTCTGCAGATGCTTCGAAACCTCTGCTTGTGAAGAAGAACAGTACCAGTGTGATGATAGCTGCAGGAAGTACGATGAAGAAGTTCTGCTTGAACTTATCTCTCATTTCGCAGCCCTGTGTTCTTACAGCAGCGATAGTAGTATCTGAGATGATGGACAGGTTGTCACCGAACATAGCTCCGCATACTACAGCACCTGCGCAAAGTGCTACAGGGATACCTGTCTGAGTAGCAACGCCCAGAGCGATAGGAGCCAGTGCAGTTACTGTACCAACTGATGTACCCATTGAAAGTGAGATGAAGCATCCGATAACGAACAGCCCAACTACCATCATGTGTGGAGGCAGCAGTGAAAGGCCCATGTTGACTGTACTTTCAACTCCGCCTGCAGCAGATACAACGCCTGAGAATGCGCCTGCTACCAGGAAGATGAGAACCATTGTGATGATGTTTACATCTCCTGTACCTTTAGCTACGATCTTCAGCTTCTCATCAAATGATACCTTGCGGTTCTGCAGGAAAGCGATGAACAGTGCGATTATGAATGCCACGTAAGCAGGCATTGCATAGAAGTCGCCGCTGATGATGCCGGCACCTGCAAAGAACACGAGGAATACAAAGAATGGAAGCAGTGCTAAGATTCTGTGTTTCATTTTAAAAATTCCTCCGTAAATGTAAATAATGAATCATATATTATTGAATATCTTATGTTGATATCGAATAACGAATATTTTGTGCATCAAGATCAATAAGGATCGACGCGGTTGATCCTTCGGCCTTCCATCCATCCCTGAAGGTTTTCTGCCAGAGTATCGATGACGATCTGGCGCATTTCCTTAGGGGACCATGCCATGTGCGGTGTGATGATGCAGTTCTTGAGCCCTATGAGAGGACAGTCTGCTGCCGGAGGCTCCTGAGCCAGAACGTCAAGAGCTGCGCCCTTTATAAATCCTGCTTTAAGTGCATCTGCCAGAGCTCTTTCATCTACAAGGCCGCCTCTGGCGGTGTTGATGAGAAAAGCGCCGGGCTTCATGTTTACCAGAAATTGAGTGTTTACCATTTTCTCGTTCTCAGCAGTGAGAGGACAATGGAGAGACACGAAGTCAGACTTCATAGTTCCCATAGGATCTTCTCTGTAGATATTTACAGTCATGCCGAGTGCTTTAGCGATCTCAGCGACTCTTTTGCCGATAGCGCCGTAACCGATGATGCCGAGAGACTTGCCGGCAAGGAGAGTTATCGGACTTTTCCAGTAACAAAAATACTTGCTTTCATGCCACTGACCTGACTGGACTGATTCGTTGTGGAGTCCCACATTGTTAGCCAGTTCAAGAATAAGTGAAATAGTATGCTGAGCGACTGCATCTGTTGAATAAGCAGGAACATTAGTTACTGCTATTCCCAGATCTGCGGCGGCGGCAACATCGATATTGTTGTAGCCTGTAGCAGTGCAGCCGATAAATTTTAAGTTAGGTGCTTTTTCCATAAACTCGCGAGTGATGGGACACTTGCTGGTGAACAGGATCTCACTATCTCCGAGTCGCATAAGAGCCTTGTCCATAGGTGTCGCATCAAAGACAGTAAGTCTTTCGCAGAGTCTGTCGATCTTATCCCATGAAAGATCGCCGGGGTTTATGGTATAGCCGTCAAAAATAACTGCTTTCATATCAATACCTCCGCCGAACATTCTACACCATAAACCATAGAAAGTCCAGCAGAGTTATGGCGTATTTCAGGGAGTTATGCTATAATAACTATGTATGCGTGCAGATGATTTAACGCATGAAATTATAATTATCAGGAGAATCAAATGAAGACAATAGTAGCGGCAACGCAGAATAAACATAAAATCAGAGAGATCGAAGCTATCACTAAGGAATTCGGCATGTCTATCATAGCCAGAGACGAAGCAGGTATCCCTAAGGTAGAAGTAGTGGAAGACGGGGAAACCTTCGAAGAAAACTCTTACAAGAAGGCATATGAGATAATGAAGCTTTGCGGTAAGATCACGATCGCAGATGATTCAGGTCTTGAAGTAGATTGCCTCGATGGCGCACCGGGAGTATATTCTGCCAGATTCGCAGGTGTAGACGGCGATGATGATGCCAATAATAAGAAATTGATAGATCTTATCAAGGATGTTCCTTATGAAAAGCGTACAGGCCGCTTCGTTTCGGTGATCACCATGGTATTTCCTGGTGGCGAGTCTATCGTTGCCAGAGGCGAAGTGGAAGGACACATCGTTCTTGAAGAACAAGGCCCTAATGGTTTCGGATACGATCCGCTCTTCGTTCCTGTAGGATATGACAGGACTTTTGGTGAGATCGAACCTGAAATCAAAAACAAGATCAGCCACAGGGCTAATGCGCTTATCAAACTGAGAGAAATGCTCTCAGCGAGAGAAAATACACTGTAGAGAAAAGTTTCTAAAGAAGCGTTCTTTGAACAGAACAGGAGAGGCGTTCAATGTCAAAGATCAAGACAAGATTCACGCGAATGTTCATACTGGGATTCAAACAATTTCAGGATCCGTTTTATCAGGGATTTGCGGCGCAGATATCTTTTTATCTTGTGCTGTCCATCGTTCCGACGATACTGCTGATAACACAGATCCTCGGTTTGTTTGGCATATCACTGGAAAGCGCGCTGGCTCTCATAGAAGACTATACGGGCAAGCGTATGTCAGGCATGCTTATGAGCCTGTTTGAGTTCTCGTCTGTCGGGGCAGGGAATATTGTATTCATAGTAGTTGCTCTCTGGGCTGCATCAAGAGCGGCCTTTGCGATAATGAGGATAACCAACTATACCCTTACTGACGGTAAGACGACAGGCAAAGGGTATTTCGCAGAGAGATTCAGAGCAGTCAAGACTATGGGGATCACCATAATAACCATAGTGCTGTCACTGGTGATACTGGCGTACGGCAAGCTGATACTCACAGCCATAGTTGCGGCGCTGGGACTTGATCCTGAGATCATAGTAGAGAGTACATGGCTGTGGCTCAGATGGCTGCTGGGGTTTGGCCTTTATTTCCTTATGATCAGCTATAATTATTACATTTTACCGACAGAAAGAGTTAAATACAGAAAAGTCATACCCGGAAGTGTGTTTGCGGCAGTAGGACTGTTGGTAGTAACAGGATTCTACTCCAGATATACTACATCCCTTGCAGATTATGACGTGCTTTATGGGGCATTGTCATCGGTGGTTGCGATAATGTTCTGGTTCTACTTCCTTGCTTGGGTGCTCTGCCTTGGAGTGCTGTTCAACAAAGTATGGGACGACACCAGTGAACCATTCAGTAAGATGACTCCGCCTGCCAGAGGAGACAGGTATTGATCGGAAGTACCAAAACATGAAGAAATGACAGAAGAAAGGTTACGAAATAGATGACATCACCGGTTACAACTTTAAGAGAACTTGAAATAGGAAAAACAGCGACTGTGGTTTCCGTGGGAGGAGAGGGCGCACTTAGGCAGCATTTCCTTGACATGGGGCTGATACCCGAAACAGATGTCACCATGGTCAAATATGCACCGATGGGCGACCCGGTTGAAGTAAGACTTCACGGATATGCACTTACTCTCAGGCTCGCCGATGCAGAGAAGATCGTTATAGAAAACGTGAGGACTGCAGAAGAAGTCAAGGCCGAAGCGAAGAAACAAAAGGATATCGACCATCCCGGCCTTGGTGAAGGGGGTAAGTATCACGTCAAGGCTGATGAAAACCCTGTTCCCGAAGGAGAAACACTGACCTTTGCACTTGCGGGAAATCAGAACTGTGGTAAGACTACACTCTTCAATCAGCTTACCGGTTCAAATCAGCATGTGGGCAACTTCCCGGGAGTTACTGTGGACAGGAAGGATGGCGTGATAAAAGGTCATCCCGATACGCTTGTGACTGACCTTCCCGGTATTTATTCCATGTCACCGTACAGCAGCGAAGAAATCGTTACGAGAGAATTCGTGATGAACGGGAATGTCAAAGGAATAATAAACATCGTAGATGCTACTAATATAGAAAGAAACCTTTATCTCACCATGCAGCTGATGGAGCTTGATGTGCCGATGGTGCTGGCGCTCAACATGATGGATGAGGTGAAGGAAAACGGCGGAGCCATCCACGTGAATGAAATGGAAGAAATGCTGGGTATACCTGTAGTGCCGATATCTGCTGCAAGAAACGAAGGTATACAGGAACTCATCGGCCATGCTCTTCATGTGGCAAGGTTCCAGGAACGTCCCGGAAGAATGGACTTCTGCAGCGCCGAAGAAAAGGACGGAGCAGTACATAGATGTCTTCATGCCATCATGCATCTTATAGAAGACCATGCCGAAAAGGCTAATATACCTGTCAGATTCGCAGCGTCCAAGCTGGCAGAAGGCGACGATCTGATCCTCGAAAAACTTGATCTCAGTCGAAATGAGAGAGAAATGCTGGAGCATATCATAATTCAGATGGAAGAAGAAAGAGGACTTGATAGTTCGGCAGCCATCGCCGATATGAGATTCGGTTTCATTAAAAAGGTTTGTGCGAAAACAGTAGTGAAACCTAAGACCAGTAAAGAGCATGAACGAAGCCTTAAGATAGATAAGATCCTTACAGGTAAATACACAGCTATCCCGGCATTTATCGGTATCATGGGGATCGTTTTCTGGCTTACATTTAATGTGATAGGTGCGCTGCTTGCAGAGTGGCTGGATGCAGGTATTACATGGCTTGCCGATCTGGTAGACGGTGTGCTCACGTCAAGCGGAGTCAATCATGTACTCCACTCGCTGATAATAGACGGTGTATTCAACGGAGTGGGAAGCGTATT
This sequence comes from Bacillota bacterium, assembly GCA_017416795.1. Lineage (GTDB taxonomy): Bacteria > Bacillota > Clostridia > Peptostreptococcales > Anaerovoracaceae > Lentihominibacter. The sequence goes on from JAFQBD010000057.1 coordinate 33,426, forward strand.
AAGCTTCCTGCCGATAATAGTAACGCTGTTCTTCTTCTTATCTCTGCTGGAAGACAGCGGATATATGGCAAGAGTTGCTTTCGTAATGGATAAGCTTCTTCGAAAGATCGGCCTTTCGGGAAGAAGTATCGTTCCTATGCTGATAGGCTTCGGCTGCACAGTGCCCGGAGTCATGGCAAGCAGGACGCTTCCGTCTGAAAGAGACAGGAAGATGACCATACTGCTGACACCTTTCATGAGTTGTTCAGCAAAGCTGCCGATATATGCATTCTTCACAGCAGTATTCTTTCCAAACCATGGGGCGCTGGTAATGATAGGTCTTTATGTGTTTGGTATGGTTGCAGGCGTGCTGATGGCCCTGCTTTTAAGAGGAACTATGTTCAAAGGAGAACCGGTACCGTTCGTTATGGAACTTCCTAACTACAGGATGCCGGGCGTGCGAAACGTATGGCAGCTGCTTTGGGAAAAAGCTAAGGACTTCCTGCAGAGAGCTTTCACGGTCATATTCATAGCGACTATCGTGATATGGTTCCTGCAGACATTCGATATACATATGAACGTTGTTGAAGACTCTCAGACCAGCTTGCTTGCTGCCGTGTCTGGAGTCATCGCACCGATATTCGCACCGCTGGGATTCGGAGACTGGAGAATATCGACAGCTCTCATAACAGGCTTCATGGCTAAGGAAAGCGTAGTGGCTACATTGTCGGTACTGTTTGGATCTACAGAAGCTCTTCTGGGACTGCTCACACCTGTAAGCGCCATGGGACTTCTTGTGTTCTGCCTGCTCTACACACCATGTGTAGCTGCAGTGGCGTCAGTCAAGCAGGAACTTGGCGGCAAGTGGGCTGTCGGCGTAGTCATCGGTCAGTGTGTCGTAGCATGGATAGCGGCGCTGGTAGTGGTGATTGTTGGGAATCTTATAATATAGCGATGTGCGAAATGGCAGCTTCACTAGGTCCTCGTCGCTGACAATCATATAAGCTCACTCAAAAAGAATAGAACCCCGTGAAAACTCATGTCTTACGACATTCAGACAGTTCACGGGGTTTTGCTATTCTTTATTCTCGTTTCGCTTATGATTGAAACAGCTCCTGTGGAATTCGTTCAGCTGCCATTTCGCACACCTGCTTACTTTAAGATTCTAACTCTTATCACACCATCAACAGTTATAGAAGCTTCGTCTGCCTCTACTTCTGCCAGCACGTATGCATAGTCGCCGCGTGTTGCGGAAGCCACATTGGCAGCACCCAGTTCAGCCAGTTTAGCCAGCACTGCAGCGGCAGCATCTGCTTTAGCGATTACTGAAACTCTAGGACCTGATTTAGCGCCGAGGCTTACTGCAGGCATATTTACGGAGTTTACGATGTTGCCGTTTTCCAGGTAATCCATAACTTCATTTACTGCCATAACAGCACAGTTATCTTCCGCTTCTGCAGAAGATGCACCAAGGTGCGGCAGCACTACGATGTCAGGTCTGTCTGCGTTGAGGACGGCATCGTCAGCGAAGTCTGTTACATATGTGCCGATCTTGCCGCTTTCGAGAGCCGCCAGCAGATCATCGTCATTCATCAGTTTATCTCTTGAGAAGTTCATGAATTTCACGCCGTCTTTCATCTGTGCGAAAGCTGCAGCGTTCATCATTCCCTTAGTTGCATCGTTAGCAGGAACATGGATAGAAATGTAGTCGCACTTAGGATACATTTCTGACAAGTTCTCAACGATAGTAACTGTAGGATCAAGGTCTGCTTTAGCAGCATCTGTCAGGAAAGCATCGTATCCTATAACGTTCATTCCCAGTCCTACGCAGGCGTTGGCAACGAGACGGCCGATAGCACCGAGGCCGATAACGCCCAGAGTTTTGCCCATGATCTCTGTACCGGCAAACTGGCCTTTGCCCTTTTCTATCTGCTTGCCGACACCTTCGCTTCCTACGAGAGTCTTAGCCCATGCAAGACCTGCAGGAATATTTCTTGCCGC
>JAFQBD010000058.1 GCA_017416795.1 Bacillota bacterium
ATTCTTCTACCACTTTTAGTTTGAATTCAAAATCATATTTTTTAGACATAAAAAACTGACCTCCCTTAAGTTGGATTTTAGGTCCAACTTTTGGGGGTCAGTATATAAGGTGTGCTCTTTTTTATTTCTTTCGTGTGATTAGAAGTATTTCAGGCGGAGCATTATGCTGATTGATGAAATTGACATAAGCTGCATGGTATGTCTTCGGATCAAGTGTTTTTGCCAGATACATAAGTTGTTCTTTCTCGACGGAGCCTTCTTTATGTCCGCTGTACATAGTGATGCAGAGAAGTCCTCCCTTGTTAAGCAAATCGAGAGATGATCTTATGGCCGTCATGGTTTCAGTGACTGAGGTAGTGATAGTTTTATCTCCGCCGGGTAGATACCCAAGATTGAATACAATGAGATCGGCATGACCTGTGACGTGATCATACATATTGCTGTGTGAATCGCATATTATGGATATTGTGCCGTTTTCTAAAAGCGAGCCATATCCTTCAGAGCGAAGAAGAGCAGCCGTATTATCGACAGCCTGCTGCTGGATATCGAATGCATATAGCTTAGAAGGACAGGATGCTGCAAGGGCCAGGGTGTCATGGCCGTTTCCACATGTGGCGTCCACTATCACGCAGCCGGGGAATGCATATGAAGATGCTATATACATAGCTAATTCAGTTGTTTTTGTAAGTAAATTCGACATTAGTTATATCTCCGTTATTGGTTTGATAATTTTGATTATGGAAGTGGTCATATTATTTGTCAATAATTTTCTTTTTCCTTTACTTTTCAATGTATAAGAGGTATAATAATATGCACTATGTGTTTATAATCGAGGAGGATATATATAATGAAAGCAACATTGATTTCAAAGGAAAAAAACGTAGCAAAATTCACTATGGAGTTTACTGCTGAAGAATTTGAAAATGCTGTTGTAAGCGTTTACAAAGTTCAGAAGGATAAGTTCACTATCGATGGATTCAGAAAAGGTAAGGCTCCAAGAAGCATCATTGAAAAGCAGTATGGCGAAAGCGTTTTCTTCGAAGATGCTATCAACAATCTGTTCTCACTGCATTATCCACTGGCACTGGATGAACTGGATCTGGATGTTATCGATTATCCAAGATCAGAATTCAGTCCTGTTACAAAGGGTGAAGGTTTCACAGTAACTATCACTGTAGACTGCTACCCTGAATTCGAAGTTAAGGATTACAAGGGCGTTGAAATCGAAACTATCACTAAGGAAGTTACAGATGAAGACGTTGAAAACGAACTGCAGAACAGAGCTAAGAGAAATTCAAGAATGGTAGCTGTAGAAAGACCTGCTCAGGAAGGCGACACAGTTCTGATCGACTATGAAGGATGGTCAGAAGGAGTTCAGTTCCCTGGCGGTACTGCAGAAAGACAGCCTCTTAAGCTGGGTTCAGGTACATTCATTCCTGGATTCGAAGAACAGCTGGTTGGCGTTAGCGTAGGCGAAAGCAAGGACGTAGTTGTTACTTTCCCTGAACAGTATCATTCAGAAGATCTGGCAGGTAAGGATGCAACATTCAAGTGCACAGTTCACGAAATCAAGGAAGAACAGATCCCTGAAATCGATGACGAATTCGTTAAGGACATCAGCGAATTCGATACTATCGATGAACTGAAGGCAGACATCAGAGCAGGTCTGGAAAAGGCTGCTGCTGACAGAGCAGAAACAGAAATGAAGAACAGCGTTCTCGAAAAGGTTTACAATGCTAACGAAATCGATATTCCTGACGTAATGGTTGAAAGCGAAATCGATAACATGATCGGTGAATTCGATCAGCAGCTGAGAGCTCAGGGAATGGACATCAACACTTACTTCCAGTACATCGGCAAGACACCTGCTGAATTCAGAGATGAAGTAAGAGAAGATGCTTACAAGAAGACAAAGACAAGAATGATCGTTACAGCAGTTGCTGAACAGGAAAAATTCGAAGCTAGCGAAGAAGATATCGATGCTGAAATCGCTAACATGGCTCAGGCATATGGTCTGGAAGCTGACAAGATCAAGGAAATGCTCGGCGCTCAGAACATCGCAATGCTGGCTGGAGATATCAAGGTTAGAAAGGCTGTTGACTTCATGTATGACAGCGCAGTTAAAAAATAAGCGATCTTAACAGATCAAAAACTTATAAAAGGAGGTCCGGATCATGGCATTAGTACCTTACGTGATCGAACAGACAAGCAGAGGAGAAAGATCTTACGATATTTACTCAAGACTCTTAAAAGACAGAATTATTTTCATAGGCGAAGCTATAGATGAGCATATCGCCAGTCTTGTCGTGGCTCAGCTGCTGTTCCTTGAAGCGGAAGATCCGGATAAAGATATAAGCATTTACATCAATAGCCCCGGCGGTTCAGTGACCGCCGGAATGGCTATTTATGATACTATGCAGTATATCAAGCCTGAAGTATCCACTATTTGTGTCGGCATGGCGGCAAGCATGGGCGCATTCCTTCTGGCAGCAGGTCAGAAGGGCAAGAGATTCGCTCTGCCTAATGCTGAGATCATGATCCACCAGCCTCTGGGAGGAGTACAGGGCCAGGCTGAAGATATCAAGATCCATGCAGAATGGATATTGAGAACAAGGGAAAAATTAAACAGGATATTGAGTGAGAGAACAGGACAGCCTATTGATATCATCACGCAAGATACCGACAGAGACAATTTCATGTCTGCTGAAGAGGCGATGGGATACGGCCTCATTGACAAGGTGATAAAAGAAAGATAGGCAAGGGGTATAATTATGAACAAATACAACGAAAACAACGAGCTGAGATGTTCGTTTTGCGGGAAACCGCAAAGCCAGGTCAGAAGGCTCATAAGCGGCTCAGGAGTATACATTTGTAACGAATGCGTGACTCTGTGCCAGGATATACTGACAGCAGAAGAAAGCAAGCATGTAATGGATGGCGAGATCGTTTCTCAGCAGGCCGAAAGCCTGCCTAAGCCTAAAGAAATCTATGATGTGCTGTCAGAATACGTTATAGGTCAGGACGAAGCCAAAAAAGCTTTGGCAGTAGCTGTATATAATCATTATAAGAGAATAAACAGCAAGTTGGATGAAGATGGCGTTGAGATCCAGAAGAGCAATATTGTTATGGTAGGACCTACAGGCTCCGGCAAGACTTTACTTGCGCAGACACTTGCCAAGATCCTTAACGTGCCTTTTGCGATAGCAGATGCTACTGCTCTTACCGAAGCGGGATATGTAGGTGAAGACGTTGAAAACATCCTTCTCAAGCTTATCCAGGCGGCGGACTATGATATCGAAAAAGCACAGCGTGGCATTATCTACGTTGATGAAATCGATAAGATCTCCAAGAAGTCAGAGAATCCTTCCATCACTAGAGACGTCAGCGGTGAAGGTGTTCAGCAGGCGCTTCTCAAGATCCTTGAAGGCACTGTTGCCAATGTTCCTCCACAGGGAGGAAGAAAGCATCCTCATCAGGACTTTCTGCAGTTTGACACTACTAATGTTCTATTCATTTGCGGAGGTGCTTTTGACGGGCTCGACAAGGTAGTACAGAGAAGAATAGGTGAGAAGACTATCGGATTCAATTCCAATGTATCAGCCAATAAACTGGAAAAGGCAGAGCTGCTGAAGAATGTGCAGCATGAAGATCTGCTGAAATACGGTCTGATACCTGAATTCGTAGGAAGACTTCCTATGCTGGTGACACTTGAAGAACTTTCCAAGGAAGCTCTTATCGAGATAATAACAGAACCTAAGAATGCTCTCATCAAACAGTACAGAAAATTGTTTGCTATGGATGATGTGGAGCTGGAAGTTAGGGAAGACGCCATCGAAGCTATAGCGGAAAAAGCCCTTTCCAGAAAGACAGGGGCCAGAGGTCTGCGAGGCATCATGGAAAAAATAATGACTGAAATTATGTATGAACTGCCATCAAGAGATGATGTGGATAAGTGCATAATCACAAGAGAAACCGTAGAAGCGGATAAAGAACCTGAGCTTGTTTTGGCTAAGCCTGAACGTGCTTTGGCTGAAGAAGCGGCTGAAACGGCTTAATTAGACGATTCCGAGGCGGCTTTATCAAGTCGCCTTGTTCAATAAATAGATATATCGGTTTTGCGATATGAAGGAGGCAACATATGGACGATAATAAGAAATTCCCGGATGTGGAAATCGAAATAGAAAACGAGAAGATCGAAGAACCTGATGCTTTGGAAAACGAAGCGACAGAAGATGAAGGCATTATGGAACTGCCGATGATCCCACTGAGAGGACTCACTGTATTTCCGAACATGGTGCTTCATTTTGATATAGGCAGAGAAAAATCTATAAATGCTCTGGAAAAAGCTATGATAACAGGACAGCATATTTTCCTGTCATCACAGAAGGACGAGAATACCGATCTGCCTACACCTGATGATTTTTATCACGTGGGGACTATCGGCAAGATCAAGCAGATGCTCAAGCTGCCGGGAGATTCTATCAGAGTGCTGGTGGAAGGCATGTTCAGAGGCAGGATAGAAGAAGTGATGTTTGAAGTGCCTTACTTCAGATGTAAAGTTAGAAGGATAGATGATGATACTGATTTATCTGATGATCCTGAAGCAGAGGCTTTGATGAGAACAGTTCTTGCAAGTTTCGATGAATATATAAATATCAATCAGAATCTTGCACCGGAGATCTTCGCTACTGTAGTTACTATAGAAGATCCGGGCAGGATGGCAGATATGATCTCATCTCATCTTGAGATAAAGCTGGAGGACAAGCAGGCTTTGCTGGAGATACTCGAACCTAAGAAGAGACTGGAAAAGCTCAACTCAGTCATCCTTAAAGAAATCGAGATACTGAATATTGAGCAGGATATTTCCAGTAAGGTGAAATCACAGATCAATAAGAACCAGAGAGAATATTATCTTCGTGAACAGATGAGAGCTATCCAGGAAGAGCTGGGAGTTGGCGAAGACATCGAAGATGAAATAGCAGGATACATGGAAAAGCTCGGTCAGCTGGAGCTTGAAGAAAAGACAAGGGACAAGATCGAGAAGGAAATCAAGAGATTTTCAAAGATGCAGTCCTCATCAGCGGAAGCTACAGTTAGCAGAAGCTATATAGAAACAGTGTTGGCACTGCCGTGGAATACTGAAAGCGAAGATAATATCGACCTTAATAAGGCTGAAGAAATATTGAATGAAGACCATTACGGATTAGACAAGGTCAAGGAAAGAGTTCTTGAGTATCTGGCTGTTATCCAGCTCAGTGAAAGCCTTAAGGGACCTATTCTCTGTCTCGTGGGACCTCCGGGAGTAGGTAAGACATCTATCGCTAAGAGTATTGCAAGATCTATTGACAGACAGTTCGTGAGAATGTCACTTGGCGGCGTGAGAGATGAAGCTGAGATCAGAGGTCACAGAAGAACTTATATCGGAGCTATTCCGGGCAGGATCATAAGCGCTATCAAAGACAGCGGCACTAAGAATCCTGTATTCCTTTTCGACGAAGTCGATAAGCTGGGGGCCGATTATAAGGGAGACCCTGCATCTGCACTTTTGGAAGTACTGGATCCGGAACAGAACAAAGACTTTACAGACCACTACCTGGAAGTTCCTTTTGACCTTTCCAAGGTAATGTTCATCACAACTGCAAATACTATCGATACTATACCAAGACCTCTTCTTGACAGAATGGAAGTTATCGAAGTAAGCGGATATACAGAAGAAGAAAAGGTAAATATAGCGTCCAAGTATCTCATACCTAAACAGGTGAAGGAGAATGGACTCACATCAAAGAACATCGCATTCAACGAACAGAGCATCAGGACTCTGATCAACTACTATACAAGAGAATCCGGTGTAAGAAATCTTGAAAGAGAAATCGGAAACATCTGTCGTAAGGTAGCAAGAAACGTAGTATGCGGTGACGACAAAAAGGTGAATGTGTCAGGTAAAAAAGTTACTGAACTTCTCGGTAAGAAAAAGTTTAGATACGATATAATCAAGGGTGAGACTGAAGTCGGCGTTACTACAGGTCTGGCATGGACTATCGTAGGCGGTGATACACTCTTCATCGAAACTACTGCAGTACCGGGAAGCGGCAAGCTCGTTCTTACAGGGCAGCTTGGCGATGTTATGCAGGAGTCAGCTAAGGCAGGCGTGAGCTATATAAGATCTGTAGCGAGCAAGCTTAAGATCGATGAAGATTTCTATAAGAAGCTTGACCTGCATATCCATATTCCTGAAGGAGCAACACCTAAGGATGGTCCTTCAGCAGGTGTAACGATGTGTACAGCTATCATTTCAACTCTTACAGATACTCCTGTAAGAAAAGATGTGGCTATGACGGGAGAAATAACTCTCAGAGGAAAAGTTCTGCCGGTTGGAGGTATCAGAGAGAAGGTGCTTGCTGCTCACAGAGCAGGAATAAGAAAGGTGCTTTTACCTAAGGATAATGAAGCCGATATCAATGATATCCCTGAAGTAGTAAGAGAAGAAATGGAATTCGTTCTTATCAAAACAGTGAATGATGCACTCAAGCATGTACTCGTAAAGGATGGTAAAAATGATAATTAAAAGATCCGACCTGGAAACTGTAGCTGTTAAACCCAGCCAGTACCCACCGGAAAATCTTAAGGAGATAGCTTTTGCCGGCAGATCTAATGTCGGCAAGTCTTCTTTGCTTAATTTGATAACAAACCGCAAGAAACTTGCGAGAGTCAGCGGAAGTCCCGGAAAAACAAGAACTATCAACTTCTATATAATCAACGATGAGTTCAGAGTCGTTGACTTGCCGGGTTATGGCTATGCGAAAGTTTCCAAGTCCATGTCCGAAGGCTGGGGAGATATGATGGAAACATATCTTGGAAACAGACCTAACCTTGTCAAGGTCATTCAGCTTGTAGATATCCGCCATGCACCGTCTAAACAGGATGTGGAGATGTATAATTATCTCAGGCATTATGGGCTTGACGGTATAGTCGTAGCAACTAAAGCCGATAAAATATCAAGAAATCAGCTGCCTAAGCATATCAAAGAAATTAGACAGACATTAAAATTGTCATCAGATGATAAAGTCATTCCTGTATCTGCTCTCAAGAAGACAGGTTATGAAGAATTATTGGATGTAATGGAAGGTTTACTGGAGGATTAGATGAACGCTTTTGGTATCAGAGTCCTCATGAAAAGATTCAAAGCGATAAAGTTCATGATGGCTGATAAGTCGGTGCCGAAGAGAAAGAAAGCTCTCATTATTTTTGGCATCGCATACATATTTTTCCCTATAGACATTATCCCGCCTATTTTCTTCCCGCTGTCATTGATAGATGACTTGTGTTTATGGATATTCATATTGTGGTATCTGTCAAGTGAGCTGGACAAGTATTGGCTTGGAGGTAAATCTAAGGATTATTCAAAAAAATATCGTGGCAAAACCTTCGTAGATGATGTAGAATATGAGGTGGAGGATTAATACTATGAGCGACACTATCGGAACAGTAATGATAACTCAGCAGCAGATCAATGAAAGAGCAGCTGAAATAGGAAAACAGATCAAAGAAGATTTAAATGGTGAGCCTGTAGTTTTAGTAGGTATTCTCAGAGGTGCGGTGCTTTGGATGGCTGATATCATGAAGAATACTGATCTGGAAATGACTATCGATTTCATGGCGGTAAGCAGTTATGGTTCAGCTAAGAAGACATCAGGTGTTGTTAAGATCAATAAGGACCTGGATACAGATATAGAGGGAAAGAACGTTATTATCGTAGAAGATATCGTTGACTCGGGATATACCCTCAACTACCTCAAAGGGTACTTCGAGAGCAGAGCAGCTAAAACTGTGAAGATCTGCACTTTGCTCGACAAGCCTGAAGGAAGAAAGGTAGATATAGATGTTGATTACATAGGCTTTACCGTAGACGACAGATTTATAATCGGATACGGTCTTGACTATGATCAAAAATACAGAAATCTTCCGTACATATCATTTTTGGAAGACTAGCATAAACAACCAATTTAACCAATAATAAGGAGAAACAAAATGGGTTACGAAGTAAAAATCGGATTATCAAACAAGCACGTACATCTTCAGAAGGAACATATCGACATCCTGTTTGGTGAAGGTCATGAACTGACACCAACTAAGGCTCTCGTACAGCCTGGACAGTTCGCTTCAGAAGAAAAAGTTGATATCGTAGGACCTAAGACTACTCTGAAGGGTATCAGAGTACTGGGACCTGCTAGACCTGAAACACAGGTTGAAATCTCAATGACAGATGCAAGAATGCTGGGAATCAAGGCTCCTGTAAGAGAATCAGGTAAGCTGGACGGAACTCCTGGATGCAAGCTGGTAGGACCTTGTGGAGAAGTTGAACTGGAAAAGGGCGTTATGGTTGCTCTGAGACACGTTCACCTGAGCCCTGCACAGGCTGAAGAAGCAGGCGTTAAGGATAAGGACATCGTATGCCTGAAGGTTGGCGGCGAAAGAGGTCTTATCTTTGATAACGTTCTGGTTAGATCAGGAGATGCTCACGAAAGAGAAGCTCATCTGGATACAGACGAAGGTAACGCAGCAGGATGCGGACCTGACGCAGTAGCAGAAATCATCAAATAAGTGAAGATGACCCCCAAAAATCAAAAGTGCGGAAAAAATTCCGCACTTTTTTAATTATCCATTTGTCTGCCTAAAAAACCTGCTCCCAGTCTGGCAGTAGTGAATTCCAGATCAGACAGTGTTTTGCCTGCGGCGGGAAGTATGGTGACTGAACCTATAGGATCTCCGTTTGCCAGGATCGGTATGATGACTTTGGAATCGGTTTTGTATTCGCTTTTCTGCTGAATGATGGAATCCAGTTCATCTTCGATTTCTTTGTTGAGATAATCTTTGCTCTTGACACCTGATGCTGCCACATAATGGTCGGTGTCTGATACCAGTACCGGCAATCCGAGAGTTGAGGAAACAGATTCTGCGAATATCTCAGCCATCTGACTCAGCTCGCCTATAGGAGAGTATTTCTTCAATATGACTTCTCCTGCCACACCTGTGTATATCTCAAGAGGATCGCCCTCTCTGATCCTCAAAACCTTTCTTATTTCTTTAGGGACTACGACTCTCCCCAGATCATCTATTCTTCGTACTATTCCTGTTGCTTTCATTTGATTTCCTCCGATATTTTTTATCTGCTGATATTGTTTGTAAAACATGGGTAAATATACACATTAAAGTCTTTGACTTTTAATCTATCATGGAGTAACATTTTAATAGGTATGCGTATTTGCAAAAAACGATATCAGAAAGGGACAGAGAGGTTACGATGAATAAACTTAGAGGACTTTGGAAGATAATATTCGGGCGTACAGCCATTCTTGTAGGACTTATGCTTATCCAGGTCGTACTGCTGCTTGGAGGATTTGCGATACTTGGTAAACACGTGATCGTATTCAACTTCCTGATCGGTATATTGGGTGTAATAATCCTCATATATATATTGAATGCAAGGCAGAATTCCAGTTTCAAGCTGATGTGGATAATCTTTATTTTAGCCGTCCCTATCGTAGGCGTAGTATTTTTCATATATACTAAGGTACAGCCTGGAACGAAATATATAGGAGACAGAATAGAAAAGATAATAGAAGAGGAAACACTTTTCCTAAGACCATCCAGAGAAGCTGTGAACAAAGTTCTCGTTTCATCTAAGCATGAATTCGGCTTGTTCAAGTATATATATGAAAAGGGCAACTATCCTGTATATGATAATGCCAGCGTCAAGTACTTTCCTCTGGGCGAAGATAAGTTCGAAGAGATGATATATCAGCTGGAAAAGGCTAAGGATTTCATTTTCCTCGAGTATTTCATAGTTGAGAGAGGTCATATGTGGAATACTGTGCTTGAAATCCTGACAAGAAAAGCTCGCGAAGGCGTGGAAGTCAGATTCATGTATGACGGGACCAATACATTGTCTCTTCTTCCTAAAAATTATCCCGAACAAATGGAGAAGAGAGGTATCAAGTGCAAAGTATTCGCTCCGATGACTCCATTCCTTTCGACTCACCAGAACAATAGAGACCACCGTAAGATCCTGGTCATAGACGGTCATACTGCTTTCACCGGCGGTGTAAACCTAGCCGATGAATATATCAATAAGAGAGAAAGATTCGGTCACTGGAAAGATACGGCCATCATGGTAAAGGGTGAGGCTGTCAACAGTTTCACATTAATGTTCCTTCAGATGTGGAACATTACAGAAAACAAAAAAGAAAATTTCGGAAGATACATGTATAATGGCGGATACATCGAAGCTGGCATGAGGAACGGCGGATATATAGCACCGTACGGAGACAGTCCTTATGACAATGAAGAACTCGGTAAGAAAGTTTATCTCGATATACTCAACAGAGCTAACGATTACGTTCATATCATGACACCTTATCTCATAATAGATGAAGAGATAGTAGACGCACTGACCTTTGCAGCCCAGCGTGGTATAGACGTTAAACTGATACTGCCTCATATCCCGGACAAGAAATATGCTTATTGGCTTGCAAGGACTCATTATCATGAACTGCTTTCCGAAGGCGTCGAGATATATGAATATACACCGGGATTCATCCATGCCAAAAGCTTCACATCCGATGATGAGAAAGCTGTCGTAGGAACGATAAACCTCGACTACAGAAGCTTATTCCTGCATTTTGAGTGTGCGGCATATATATGGAAGAACCCTGTTGTCATGGACGTAGAAACCGACTTCCAAAATACACTTAAGCAGTGTCAGAAGATGACTTTGCAGGATTGCAAGGAATACAACAAATTATATAAATTACTGGGACAGATTCTAAGACTTATAGCACCTCTTATGTAGAAGGGAAAACAAATGTTATTCAGCAATATAACAATATTAAATGAAAATTTAGAGATAGAAAAAAATAAGTATGTCAAAGTTTCAGGTGACAGGATCACTTATATCGGGGATGTAAAGCCTGAGGACGGGTATTCAAGAGAATATGACGGACGCGGCAAACTGCTGATGAGCGGATTCTTCAATGGGCACGGTCATTCTCCTATGTCTCTCATGAGAGGTTACGGGGAGAACATGGCGCTTCAAGACTGGCTGTTCAAGAAGATCTTCCCGTTCGAAGATCAGCTGGACAGCAGTGCAGTATATTGGGGAACTATGCTCGCGATGGCAGAATCATTGAGATACGGCATAGTTTCTACAAGTGACATGTATTATTTCTGCGATGATATGGCGAGGGCCGTTATAGAGAGCGGAGCCAAGGCTAATATCTCAAGATCCATAACTAATCCTATGGGCTCGCCGCTGTCAGAACTGGCAAGTCTTAATGAAATGAAGGAATTCTATGAAGGCTTTCATAATGCAGCAGGCGGCAGAATAAAAGTAGATATGAGCCTTCATGCCGAATATACATCTAACCCTGAAACTGCGATGGCACTTGCTGATTACGCAAGATCGCTGGACGATACGATCATGCATATCCACGTTTCCGAAACCAAGTCGGAACATGAAGAATGTATAGCCAGACACGGACTTACACCTGCAGCATACCTTGAAAAGATGGGACTGTTTGATGTGCCTGCTATTGCTGCTCACTGTGTTTATTCCGATGACGATGATCTGGAAATATTCAAATCAAGGGGCGTGACAGTGGCGACAAATCCTGTCAGCAACATGAAACTTGCCAGCGGTATCTGCAACGTACAGAAGATCATAGATATGGGAATAAACCTGGCGATCGGAACTGATAGCGTAGCAAGCAATAACAGTCTGGACTTTATGGAAGAAATGAAGGTAATGACTATAGGGTGCAAAGCCCACACAGGCGACCCTACTGCGGTAACTCCAAAGGATGCACTTCGTGCAGCCACCTTCGGTGGAGCAAAGGCTCAGGGAAGAGCAGAGAGCGGATCGGTCAAGGAAGGAAATAAGGCTGACCTCATAGTTATTGATATTTCTCAGCCTAATATGCATCCTGTTCACAATCTCATCAATAATATGGTGTATTCTTGTTCAGGTAAAGATGTGGTGCTGACTATGGTAGACGGCAAGGTGCTTTATGATAACGGAGAATATACTACGATAGATATAGAAAAGACTATCTTCGAAGCACAGAGATCAACAGAAAAAATACTTGAAAGGCTTTAATAATGGCGAAGAAATCTTTATTAAAAGGCGCTGCGGTACTTGCTGCAGCCGGAATAATCGTTAAATTCATAGGGGCGTTCTTCAGGATACCTCTTGCAAACTTCATAGGCGACGTTGGTATGGCATATTACTATCCGGCGTATTCTATCTATGGATTCCTGCTGGTATTCGCGACTACAGGTATTCCTGTAGCCATATCAAAGATGGTTTCCGAAAGATATGCGGTAGGACAGTTCAGTGAAGCTGAGAGAGTTTTCAAACTATCTAGGACTCTGATGTTTGTAATTGGAGCTATCGGTTTCGTCGTTCTGTTTTTCTTCAGCAACAGCTTAGCTGAGATGATGAATAATCCGGGATCGGCACTTGCGATGAAGGCGACTGCACCGGCATTGATATTAGTTCCTATAATGTCAGCATACAGAGGATACTTCCAGGGCATGCAGGATATGACTTCCACTGCTGTATCCCAGGTCGTTGAGCAGATATTCAGAGTCGTATGCGGTCTTGCGTTAGCTGTTATATTGATGAACAGTGCATATGCATTCCTTGAGGACAATGCACAGGCGAGAGGAGCTGCAGGCGGATGCTTCGGTGCTTCTGCAGGTGCTGTCGGCGGATTGCTTGTAATGCTTCTGTTCTATTTAGCTGCAAGAAAGCAGATAAAGGCAAGGGTAAGAAATGACAAGACCGGTGTTAAAGAAAGCAGCGGCACTATTTTGAAGAAGATAGCGGGAATAGCTATTCCTATTACTATCGGTGCGGCAATGATGCCGATAGTAAATGTTGTAGACTCCAGTATAGTAATGACAAGACTTCTTGAGGCAGGTCTGGACAGAACTACGGCAGAAAGTTTATTCGGACAGCTCACAGGATTTGCAAGCCCGATAGTACAGTTCCCGCTGGTACTTATACAAGCTATAGTAGTCAGCCTTGTTCCTATGGTCGCAGCTTCCAACAAGCTGGGCGATAAACATGAACTGCATAATAATATTTCACTTGGCGTCAGAATGACATCTATAATCACGATCCCTGCATCTGTAGGGCTGTTCGTTCTGGCAGAACCGGTATTGCTGCTGTTGTACAGCTCGCAGAGAGCCAGTGCTATAAGTGCAGCTCCATGTCTGCAGATTTTAGCTGTAGGATTCATTTTTCTTGCTGCACTTACGATCTTCACAGGCGCACTGCAGGGTCTTGGCAAGCAGGGGATTCCTGTTAGGAACTTATTTATCGGTGTTATAGCTAAGCTGGTACTTACATGGGTGCTTACTGCTATACCTTCAATAAATGTTATGGGTGCAGCGATAGGCACTATTTCTGCGTATGCTGTTGCGGCAGTGCTTGACTTCTTAGCACTTATAAAGTACAGTGGAGTCAAATTATCCGTCAAGCTGACACTTGTCAAACCTTTCATATCATCTGTCGTTATGGGGATCATCGTATTCGCGGGATACAAGGTGTTGTTCATGCTTCTCGGCAGCAACGGCACGGCAACATTGCTTTCAGTTTTTGTCGGAGTAGCAGTTTACGGCATCATGGTATTAAAGACTAAAACTATTGAAAAAGAAGAAATGGTGACCATATCTATAGGCAGAAAAATAGCTAAAGTTTGTGACAAATTAAGATTATGGTAATTGCGTGAAAAAAAGGTTTGTTTAAGTTAAAACACCTTGACAAAACCGTTGAAAAATGGGAGAATAACAAAGCAAGCCGTTGGGTGCGGCTATTGCTCGAGTAATTTTAAGGAGGATTTATTGATGAATAAAGCGGAATTAGTAGCTGCAGTTGCAGAAAAAACCGGTTTCACTAAGAAAGATGCAGAATTAGCAGTTAACGCTTTCGTATCAAGTGTAGAAGGCGCTTTAGTAAATGGAGAAAAAGTTCAGTTGATCGGATTCGGTACTTTCGAAGTACGTGAAAGAAAAGCTAGACAGGGAAGAAACCCTAGAAAGCCTGGCGAAGTTATCAAGATCGATGCATCAAAAGCTCCTGTATTCAAGGCAGGCAAGGCTCTTAAGGATGCAGTAAACAAATAAGAGAGTCTACAACAAAGGGTAACGTTTAGTTACCCTTTTACTATTTTAAACGCGGAGGATAAAATGCGTATAGATAAGTACTTAAAAAACTCCAGAATAATCAAAAGACGTACAGTGGCCAAAGAAGCATGTGAACAGGGAAGGATAACTGTCAACGGTAAAGTTGCTAAACCTGGTCTTGAAGTCAAGGTCGGAGATGAGATATTCATCCAGTTTGGTAACGGCAGTCTCAAGGTAGAAGTTGCAGCCCTTACGGAATCATGTCGTAAGGAAGATGCAGCCGGCATGTACAATGTCATCGAATGATCTGTAATAAATAAATATGAAATAAAAAACTCCTGCCGGGATGATATATGATCCTTGGTAGGAGTTTTATGATTATGGATTATTTCGAGATGCCGGGTATCTTTGACATAACTCTGTTCCATACGAGAGGTATGAGAACAAGGTGGATCGGCAGCATCACTACACATTTGAATATTCGGGTCGGCAGCAGTGCTATGAAAGCATCGCCAAACATTATGGACAACCATAATGTATCAAGGCACAAGTTCAATACCAGTACTATGATCAGGCTGGCAGGAAGGACTGTTTTCCATGTTATCTTTTCTTTGTTATGTAAGAAAAGACCGAATACCAAGCCTGTCAACATGGCTGTTGCTGTGAATCCCGGGAAGAAAATCCCGGAAGGGAATATCAGCATGCCGAGGATGTCGCCTACAGCATATCCGATAGCAGCCCAGATCGGTCCATACATTATACCCATCATGGCTACAGGGAGAAATCCGAAGCCTATGCGAAGTATAGGTGTATTTATTGAACAGAACCTTGTTAAGATTATCTCTAAGGCTATGAGGAATGCCATGATGACTAATCTTGTCGTAGCTGATCTTTTGTTCATAAAAAAAACTCCTTTCTCAAATAGTCGTAGGTCAAACTACACTATTGAGTAAGAAGTTTATCAGACTTGAGGCTCAAGTGTAGTAGCGGACGCGACATTATACCGCGGCATACCTTCGGCAGGCATGTCCTTCGTTCACAGGCAACATCCCATCCTGTGACACTTTACGCACAATATCTACTCTACGCAACTTGATTCTATCACATTGGCAGGCAAGGCACAATAGCAGAAACATAAGAAACAATTAAAGTACGAATTATACTTCAACGGCAAATTTACCATCAGCTTCCTTCATATAAATGTGAAGCTGGGAGGCACCGTCACTAAAAGCGAGAAAGACTTTCGATACATCGAAGATATCATGTCTGTTCAGTTCTTCTGTAAGCTGTTTCTCGTTCCAGCCACATCTAATGATATTTTCGTTATATACATTACCATCCGAAATCAGCACGATAGGCATTATTTCACGATCGACAGGCTTTAACATGTCCTTAGGTGTTAAAGGCTTGCTGTCTGCCCTTTGGATGATGGAAAGATCGCCATTAGATTCCATTATCGCATATTCCACTTCAGAGATAGAAGGAGAGTTGCCAAGCCTGAGCTGTTCCATAAGATCATTGATCGTGATCCTCAGCTTCTTCAATTCTTTATAATTGATCTTTCCTTCATCTATAAGAATGCTTGGTTTGCCGTTGATAAAATGTTTGAACTTCTCACTTTTGAGAGAAATGAAAGAAATCAGGATCTGCAAAAGTGTCAGTGTAGCGATGGAAAGGACGCCTATCTCCAGAGAGGCATCTGTGGATTCAATAGGGATGGCAGCAAGTTCTGCTATCATAAAAACTACGACCATCTGAAAAGGGGACATGTTAGAAAGCTCGGCTTTCCCCATAAGCCTTATCACGAGTAAAACGAGAAGGTACATTATAATAGTACGTATAAATATAACGAGCAAAGATATCACCTCCATTTATCAAGACATATTCTTTGCTATTATTTCTCATATATACAGCTAAATATACTATGTAGAATTTAGAGTAAATATTGTAAAAATATACGTATTATATATATGAAAAAGATTCTGCGAAAAAGGGCGAAAAAAGTTGAAAAAAGCTGTTGACAAGGGGATGTAAGTTTGGTATTATGAACAAGCTGTCGCGAGAAACGACAAGCCGAGCACCGCTAGCGCGGTAGAGCGAGGCAAAAAACTTTCTAAAAAAAGTTAAAATAGTTGTTGACAAAGAGCGCGACATGCGATATACTAAACAAGCTGTCGCAAAGAGCGGCAGGTGAACATTGAAAACTTCATAGTGTAGAAATTTGAGTCAAAATAATATTTTTTCTCAAATAAACAATGCAAACCTGAAAATGGTAAAGCAAAGTTTCCGACAATTTCTAAGAAACATAATTCGGATAAGAATTAAGATGCGCAAGCGCGTTGAATGAGTTAGAAATGCAAACTTGATTTAAACTCTTCGGAGTCTAGATAACATTTAATTAAGAGTTTGATCCTGGCTCAGGATG
>JAFQBD010000059.1 GCA_017416795.1 Bacillota bacterium
GAATTGCTTGTTAGTGAGTTCGAAGAAGCGAGTCGTGATATTTATAGAGATGACTATGGTGGAGCATTCGGCCTGTTCAGTGCGTTAGGAAAGTTCTATGAAAGACGCGGACTTGATATGTTGAATTTAAGTAGAAACAGCAGATATGAATTTCTTCTGGAGTTTGGGCGAGAGATGTTGAATAAGACGAATACTTCAGTTGATAGTGCAGATGCATCAACTAAGGCTGATTTGTTAGATGAGGTTCATTTGATGGAAGCCTTGATTCTCGATTACTATTCTAGAGAAAACGTCAAAACAAGACCTGAATTCTTAGGTGAAGAAGCAGTCAGTAAGGAGTTTGCTAAGGAATTCTACAGTTTGGAGGCACGCGAGCATAGATATTTGACGAGCCCGAAACTTATAGATTGTGATGATCCGCGAACTTTGCGTAAGTACACTCATCTTGAGAAAATAATAGATAGATATGTGCTATTTGACTATACTAGGAGAGACTCGCTGACTAATAATTCTATAACAATTAATATTTTATAAGTATTTTATAGAGTGAATTCTATGAATTAGTTGGATATAGGTTACATTTATAGAAAAAACACTAATTTTCAATACTTTTAAGCATGTGATTCCATAAAATAATAAAGCTATAGACTCTTTTATGGAGTAAAACGTGTTTAATAGCTTAAAAATCTATAAATATGGTTATAATTGTTTGCTTTTATAGAATACACAGGGGAAATAATACCCTAAAATAAAAAAACTCCATAAATACCTAAACATTGAAGGTGATTTATGGAGTTTTTATTTGTACATAGTGATAAAGCAAAAGGTTAACCTAATTCGATCATTGTATCAATGCACTTTCTCGCCTTATCCATGACTTCGTCAGACAAGATGATCTCTTCACCGGCGAGCCCCTTACAGCACTGGTATACATCTGCCAGAGTAGTAAGTCTCATGTCATCGCATACGCAGTTCTTGCTAAGCGGATAGAACTTCTTGTCAGGACATTCGAACTGCAGATGCTGTACGATACTTGTTTCTGTTCCGATTATGAATTCCTTGGCATCGCTTTTCTTGGCGAAGTCCATGATACCTGTTGTGCTGCCGGCATAGTCTGCCATCGCTGTTACTTCAGGAAGGGATTCAGGGTGAACAAGCATCAATGCATCAGGATGGAGTTCCTTGGCTTCGCGAGCTGCTTCTTCAGTGATGCTGCATGCATGGACAGGACAGCATCCATCGATAAGCTGGATGTTTTTGTCCGGCAGTTTCGCTGCGATCCAAGCGCCAAGGTTCTGATCGGGAACGAAGAGGATGTCTTTAGCTTCCATATTGCTGATGATCTTAGGTGCTGAAGATGATGTTACACATACATCGCATATAGTTTTAAGTTCTGAAGTCGTATTTATGTAAGCAACTACTGTATGGTCAGGATATTGCTTTTTCAAAGCCTCAAGCTTCGGCACGTCAAGCTGATCTGCCATGGCGCAGCCTGCCAATGGGTTGGCTAAGATGACTTTCTTATCAGGTGAAAGGATCTTAACTGTTTCTGCCATGAAGCGTACGCCGCACATAATGATAGTCTTCTGCGGTGCTTCTGCAGCTTTTAGGCTGAGACCGTATGAATCTCCCATAAAGTCTGCTACTTCCCATATATCATGACTTTCATAAGCATGTACTAAAATACATATATCGTTTTCTTCTTTAAGGCGCAGGATCTCGTCCTGCATTTCTCTTGTGTTCATTATTTCCTCCAACGAGATATAATTATTGCCATGCAGCGCATGCCGCACCAACAAAGATTATATATCTGTCACATATAAGTGTCAACTCAAATGTAAATAAATTAAATATACAGCTGTCTTGTCAGCTGACAATAAATGTGGTATACTGTCCGTCGGCAAGGAGGATCACAATGAAAACAGACATTTTTATCGCAGGCAGCGGATGCTCAGGTTTATACTGTGCGCTGAAGCTCCCGGCAGACAAGCAGATATTAGTAATAAGCAAATCAGATCTTGAAAGCAACGATTCATATTTGGCACAAGGCGGCATGTGCATGCTGAGAGATGAGGATGACTATGATGCTTATTTTGAAGATACCCTTAAGGCGGGTCATTACGAGAACGATCGTAAGTCAGTTGAAATAATGATACGATCATCACACGATGTAGTGGATGACCTTCTCGAATACGGTGTGGATTTTGAACGAGAAGAGGATGGCTCTCTGGCATTCACTAAAGAAGGAGCCCATTCAGCTAAACGTGTTCTTTACTATGAAGATATTACAGGTAAAGAAATCACAAGCAAATTATTAGCTGAAGCCAAAAGACGTGAGAATATAACGCTGATGGAATATACTACTGTTGTCGACATAATAGAAAAAGACGGAAGATGTGTAGGTGCAGTTATCAGGACTAAAGATGGAGGTCTTGAGACTGTGGAAGCAGAAGATGTCGTTCTGGCATGCGGAGGTATCGGCGGTCTTTATGAACATTCGACAAACTACAGACATTTGACCGGGGATGCTATAGCGATAGCCATCAAACACGGAATAGAATGCAAGGATATGGACTATGTACAGATCCATCCGACAACACTTTATGCCGAAGGAGAAGGCAGAAGCTTTCTTATTTCAGAATCTGTACGAGGCGAAGGGGCGCACCTTTACAATAAGGATATGGAGCGCTTTGCAGATGAACTGATGCCTAGAGACAGGCTTACCAATGCTATACATGAGCAGATGGAAGAAGACGGTACTGATTACGTGTGGGAAGATATGAGAACCATACCTGAAGAAGAGATAAAGAGCCACTTCCCGAATATAGCAGCAAAATGCATGGAGATGGGTTACGATGTAACTAAGGAATGCATCCCTGTAGTGCCGGCACAGCATTATTTCATGGGTGGCATCAAAGTAGACCATGAAAGCAGGACGAGCATGGACGGCCTTTATGCCATAGGCGAGACCGCATGTAACGGCGTCCACGGCAAAAATCGTTTGGCCAGCAATTCACTTCTGGAAAGTTTAGTGTTCGCAGGAAGAGCTGCGCGTGATATAATGGAAAAAAGTGAGAATGATAACGACTTATCCGGTCTTCCGGAAGTCGATATGACAGCATATGAAGATGCGCAGGCTCTGTCGGAAGAATACAGCCGCCTGGTGCTGGATGAGATAAAGAGACAAGCTGAAGAGAGGAAGAAAAATGTTCGATAAAGTGACATTGAAACTTAACGTGGATCCGCTGATCTTGAGCGCACTCCGCGAAGATATAACAAGTGAAGACGTATCTGCAAACAGTGTGATGCGTGACATCCAGATGGGAGAAGCAGATCTTATCTGCAAAGAAGACGGGATAATCTGCGGACTGCAGGTTTTTGAGAGAGTTTTCAAACTTCTTGATGAAGAATCTTCTGTAGAATTTTTTGTAAAGGACGGAGATCAGGTAAGCAAAGGGCAGCTTATGGCAAAGCTCAGGGGAGACGTTAGAGTGCTGCTTTGCGGAGAAAGGACTGCGCTCAATTATCTGCAGAGAATGAGCGGTGTTGCAACTTATACTCGTTCTATGGCGCAGCTGCTGGAAGGAACTAAGACTAAGCTTGTCGATACTCGTAAGACGACTCCTAATAATCGTATATTCGAAAAGTATGCTGTCAAAGTGGGCGGCGGTCATAATCACAGATATAATCTCTCTGATGGTGTTATGCTGAAGGACAACCATATAGGTGCTGCCGGAGGAGTGAAGAAAGCTGTTGAAATGGCAAGAGGGTATTCCAGTTTCGTTCGTAAGATCGAAGTGGAAGTTGAAAATCTTGATATGGTCAGAGAGGCTGTTGAAGCAGGGGCAGATATTATAATGCTGGATAACATGACTCATGACCAGATGAAGGAAGCTATAGAATATATCGACGGCAGAGCAGAAATCGAGGTTTCAGGAAATGTAACAAGAGAGAATATCGCATCTCTTGCAGATCTGGGCGTTGATATAATAAGCAGCGGAGCATTGACTCATTCCGCGCCGATACTCGATATTTCACTGAAGAATCTCCATACTGTTTAGGAATGAGGTGGATAGATGAAAACGATGAAGGCCATCGAGAGAAGAGAAAATATATTGAGACTGCTGTCCGAAAAGCAGGAACCTGTATCGGGGACTGCTCTTGCTAATGAGCTTAATGTTTCAAGGCAGGTCATCGTTCAGGATATAGCATTGCTCAGAGCGGCAGGAAATGATATCCTGTCCATGAATCAGGGCTATCTTATTCAGTCAGGGCAGAGGATAAGCAGAGTATTCAAGGTGATCCATGGTGATGACCAGGTTGAGGATGAACTTGGCTTGATCGTGGATTTCGGAGGGTATATCAAAGATGTATTCGTATATCATAAGGCTTACGGAGTGCTGAAAGCAGATATGGATATACGTTCACGCCATGACATCGAGAAGTTTATGGAGAAAATAGCAAGCGGGAAATCTAATCTTCTGATGAACGTTACAAGCGGATATCATTACCACACTGTATTTGCTGACAGCGTACAGCTGCTTGATATAATCCAGGAAAAACTGTGGGAAAAGGGTTTCCTGGCATCTTTGCAGGAACACGAGCCTGTAGAATTCAACTAGGAAAATGACATCGTTGAGAGGTAATCATGATAGGAACATTTGTTAACGTAGGGCTGATAATAACGGGAAGTCTTATAGGCGGACTTGTCAAAAAAGTAATAAAGGAAGAGTACAGTCAGTGTCTGTTTACTGCGATGGGACTGGCTTCGCTTGGACTTGGCGCCAATGCAATGGTGCAGAATATGCCTGATAGCCAGTATCCTGTGCTTTTTATAGCAAGTTTGGCGCTTGGAAGCCTCATAGGTACTATCCTTAAGCTTGATCAGCGTATCAACAACATATCAGCCAAGGCTTCGGGAGATGCCAGACTTGGTCAGGGCATAATAACCGGGGCGCTGCTTTTTTGCATAGGAACTTTATCCATACTGGGACCTGTGCAAAGTGCGCTTTACGATGACCATACATTCTTGTTTACAAATGCCACCTTGGACTTCGTGACATCTATGGTGCTGGCCTCTACTTACGGGATCGGTATCATGGCAACTGCAGCAATACTGTTTTGTTGGCAGGGAAGCATATATGGTCTCACTATGCTGGTAGGCGATTTTATTACAGAACCTATGATGACAGAATTATCAATAGTAGGCGGAGCCTTGATTCTCAGTTCGGGACTTGCTATATTAGGGATAAAGGATTGTAAGACTCTTAATATACTGCCGGCACTGATAGTACCTGTAGTATGGTGTTTGATAGTTGGCTGATAGAAAGGACGGTTTTATATGAAAACAAAAAAACACAGAAAAACGTTGACAAGTGTCTTGTTAGTGATGGTATGTGCAGCTGCGATGGTTATATTCAGCGGATGCGGTGCAGAAGAGGAAGTGGTGACATATACAAATCCGCTTACCGGTAAAATCACTGAAACAGAGGTTGATACAGCAAGACCGCTGGTGGTTTCTATAGATAACGTGAATGAAGCCGTTCCTCAATCATGGCTGTCTAAGGCTGATCTCGTTTATGAATTCCCTGTTGAAGGTGAGCAGACAAGACTTCAGGCAATTTATTACACTGAATTCCCTGAACATTTCGGACCTATCAGAAGTACAAGACCATATTTTGTGGACCTAACAAGAGAATATAAGGGCGTATTCTTGGCGCATGGATGGAGCCCTGCAGCCAGAGATTATCTGTTCAGCGGAGTAGTTCCGTACATCAATGCAATGAACAGCGGCCTTGACTTTTATAGAGTAGATGATAAACCTGCTCCTCATAATTCATACATCAAATGGGAAACTGTTAAGGAAGAAATCGATGCTCAAGGCTGGTGGGATGAAAAGAAAAAGATAAAAGCATTCAAGTTCCTTAAGGACGGTACAGAAAGTGCAGGAGACAGAGTAGATAAGGTAGAATTCAGTTATGATGCAGCCGATTGTGAATTCACATATGATGCTGAATCAAACAAGTATGTGAGAACAGTAGATGGCGCTGAGTATATCGATAAGGAAACAGGCAAATCCATCAAGGTTTCAAATGTACTTGTACAGCTGGTTAAGAGTCGTGAAGTAGATTCCAAGGGAAGACTTGAAATAGATATGTGTGCAGGCGGCGATGCACTGCTGTTTACTAACGGCAGAGTTGTCAAAGGCACATGGTCAAGAGAAGATCTCGATTCAAGAACTATCTTTGTTGATGCAGAAGGTAACCAGTTCAGACTTTCAAGAGGTAAGTCATGGGTAGAAGTTGCAGACCAGAACTGCGATATCGACTATGAGATCATACCTGAAGAAACTGAAGGAGAAGAATAAATATAACGTATGAAAATAAGGCGTCGGAGTGATCCGGCGCCTTATCTTATGTAGTTACTATTAAAATTTACGCGTATCCTTGATAGTTCCGTCGATACCAACAGTAACGATTTCAAGCGGGATATCCTTGCCGCTGTTTGATAATGCCTGCTTCACGGCATATTCCATACCACCGCAGCATGGGACTTCCATTCTGGCAACTGCTAAGCTTTTGATGTCATTGCTTGAGATGATAGCAGTCAGCTTTTCTGAATAGTCGATCATATCAAGCTTAGGACAGCCGATGAGAGTTTTCTTGCCATCCATGAATTTTCCGTGGAAATTTCCATATGCGTATGCACAGCAGTCTGCAGCTATCAGTAAGTCGGCTCCCTCGAAATAAGGAGCACTTATAGGTGCCAGTTTGATCTGAACAGGCCAGTGTGTCAGTGCACTTGGGATATCAGCCGGAGTATCATTACCTGATGAACATGAGCATGGTGATGATTCGATGACTCTTGACTGTGAACCCGGGCATCCGCCGCTGCAGCCGGAAGCTTTAGCTGCCATGTTTGCTTTTACTGCAGCTTCATCATATGCAGCAGCTTCTCTTTCTTCGAATGAGATAGCGTCTACAGGGCATACAGGAAGGCAGTCGCCGAGTCCGTCGCAGTAGTCATCGCGCAGCAGCTTTGCTTTGCCGTCAACCATACCGATAGCGCCTTCGTGACATGCCTTAGCACAAAGACCACAGCCATTACATTTTTCTTCATCTATCTTTATTATTTTTCTTATCATTTCTTTATCTCCTTCTTCAAACGATATATACATTTCGTGTTTATGGTCTGATTTTAATATAATCAATAACATAAGTATGTGGCAAATGCAACATGAAACAAAATATTTTGCTGGAATAAATTAACAGTAAAATATTGACAATAAGTTCGTGCGGATATATACTTGTTAAAAAGAATAAGCAAGGTCTTATCCGGCCGGGCCATTCGCAGGCAAAAGTGCGTGAGGATCATAGTTTAACTGGGATCCTTGCGCTTTTTTGTTGGAAATAATGTTTGGCACTTAGCGAGTTACAAAAGAGGAGGGTGTAATGGGAAAGATATCATATGGACAGACAATAAGGGGTAAAAAGTGGAGACGGGTAATGGTGTTTATTATGGCAATGGCATTATTTGTGATAATGCAGATGATCGCTGTTGAAGATGTTACTGCTGAATCGGCGACAGGAACGAAGGTGACTTATAAGGGGGCAATATCATCGATGGGTACTACTTGCGGGAAATTTACTATAAAGGGGCACGATGCTTTCTGTGCAGAGCATCCTAAAACCACACCGCCTACAGGGACGAAAATCACATCTACCAAGCTGGTCACCAATAATAAGATGAGAAAAGCGCTGTATTACGGGTACGGCGGACCCAAGGCAAAGGTGAACAAAAATAATGCAGGATGGGTATCTACATCAGTTGCTTTGTCGCGAGCCAACGGTAAAGGCGGAGGCACGACTGATGCACAGAAGTTTTATAACAAGCTGGGTGATTATTCGATTCCACCTGACAGCTTTAAGGTGTATATATGTAATACTGCAGGAGGGCTTCAGGATCTCTGTTACTGGATATACGAACCGGAAGGTAAAGTTCGTTTAAAAAAGGTATCTGCTGATGCAGAGGCAACTGTTGAGAGAGGATATTCATTAGCAGGAGCTGTATATGGAGTGTATACTAAAAAAGCATGTTCAAGTGACAGCAGAGTGGCCAAACTTACTACAGGCACGGCAGGGACTTCGAATAAGGTCACATTAGATAAGGGGACTTATTATATCAAGGAAATAACTGCTCCGGAAGGATTCATGTTAAGCAGTACGGTATATACTGTAAGTATCACAGACCAGTGTGATAAGACGATTACGGTGAAAGATGCTCCTGAAAAGGCAAGGATACAGCTTGTCAAATCATCTGCTGAACCTGATATGACGAATGGAAATGCCGGATATTCTCTGTCGGGAGCTAAATATGGAGTCTGGTCTGATAAAGAACTTACCAAGGCAGTAGGAACTTTGACAACAAATAGTGACGGCAGATCAAATGAACTGTCGATTTTAGCAGGAACGTATTATATAAAAGAGACTCTGGCACCAAAAGGATATCTAAAAGACGATACGATATATGAAATAAAGGTCGATATAGATGATTTAGGGAATGTGGAAGTATTGAACGTCGAAGATATCCCGGAGGAGGATCCGGTGTGGGTCATGATACAGAAGATAGATGCGGTGTCAGGTGAGCCTGTACCTTCGGGAAACGGCACACTTGCAGGAGCGGAATTCACTGTCAAGTATTATGAGGGGACAGACTGGGAAGAAGATCCGGCAAAAGCAGGTGCCGAAGTCAAAGGTGAGTGGATTTTCAAAACAAATGAGAACGGATATATTAAATTTGATGACGCAAATCAGTTTGTCTCCGGTGATGAATTGTATTTGAATGATTTGGGGAATCCTACTATACCAATAGGTACTGTCACCATACAAGAGACCAAGGCACCGAGAGGGTATGTAAGAAATGATGAAGTCTTTGTTCTGAAGGTATTGGAAGATGATGATGAGCCGGGTGTGTCACTGAGTCAGATACCTACCGTTGAAGTCAAACAGCAGCCTATACGAGGTGATATAGAAATCATCAAATCTGACCGCAAAACGGGAAAACGGATGGCGGGAGTGGTGTTTGAAGTGATAGATGTACAGAACAAGAATGTGGCGGCCGTCCTTAAGACTGATGAAAACGGATATGCTACGACAGCATCCGGGGATCCGACAAACGGCAGCTTGCCCTATGGAGAATACATAGTAAGAGAACAGGAACCTCCTATAGGATATCTTCCGGCTGAGGATATCAAGGTGAACATATCGGAGAATAAAAAGACGATCACTTTATCTGTAAAAAATACTCCGGCAGAAATAGGGACAAAAGCATATTTTGAAGAAAACAGCTCCAAAGAGATCTTGCCGGCAAGATCCGTAACGATAGTAGATGAGGTCTATTATAAGAGCCTGATCTCGGGAAAAGAGTACAGGTTGACGGGAAGACTGATGGATACGGAAACCGGTGAGCCGCTATTGATAGATGGTTCAGAAGTGACTTCGGAGATCGATTTCATTCCTGAAAACTCTAACGGTGTCGTACTGATGGAATTCATGCTGGATGCATCTAGTCTTTCTGGAAAATCCGTTACTGTATTTGAGAATTTGTACATAGGAGACATTCCGATAGCAAGTCATGCAGATATAGCTGATTCAGAGCAAACAGTAAAATTCATATCTGTAGGCGATATTGAGATATATAAGGGGGACAAGGTTACGGGAGAACCTCTTGAAGGCGTAAAATTCCAGATCATAGATAAGCTGAACGGTGAAGTAGTTGCAGAACTTATAACAGATGATCTTGGTTATGCCACTACAGCTTGCGAAGAAAAAGTTGGTGGAAGTCTGTTGCTCGGAGAATATATCATCAGGGAGACTGAACCTTTGCCCGGGTATGCACCGATAGAAGACATTGAAGTAATGCTTGATGATTTCAACAGAACAATGTCAGTTAAGATAGACAATATGCCGCTCCCAGTACCGGAAGATCAAGCCTCAGATACGGGAGATCACATGGGAAGGGTGATCCCGCTCAGTATAGCTCTCCTTATCATTTCGTTTATGGGAGCATTGGTGAGCGTGAGGAGAAAAGAAGAGTAGTCACGACGGATATTTGAATACTGCTTTCGGTTGTTGTGCTGCAATATATAGTGTATAATTTAATCAATATAATGTGCGCAGAACAACAATAGGTGTGATATGGATAGAAAAAACGATGCAGTATTGAAATTATTAATGTGTGTATGTATAGCGGCTGTTATTATGTGTTGCTTTTCGGTCGCTGCATATGCTGAAGAAATACAGTCAGATGTAAAAAAAGACATACAAGTTGAAGAAACGAAACAGATCGACATATCGGAATATGATGCGGGTTTATCAAAAAATATATTTAACTATACAGGTGCGGAAGTAAAACCAAGCGTAGTGTTAAAAGGGTTGAAAAAGGGAACTGACTATACCGTGACATATGAAAACAATATCGATCCCGGAACGGCTTATGTCGTAATAAGCGGTGCAGGCAAGTATTGTGGAGAAATAGCTTTGGGATTTACGATAAAACCTTATGCTCCCGAAAATTTCAAGGCGACACTTATCGGTCATGACGATGTTAAGCTGACATGGACAGAAGTTCCGGGTGCTGAGGGGTATTATGTCTATTATAAGAAGTCAGCTTCTTCTAAATACATTTTTTTAGATAAGGTCACTGAATGTACTTTTAAAATAAAAGATCTTAGTGATCATGTGAATTATGATTTCAAGGTGATTTCATACTTAACAAGTGATCTGGATGGAACAGAATACAAATCACCTAAAGCCTGTACGACTAAAATAATGACTAAGAAATACATCAAGTCTCCTGCATCAGTCAAGACCGTACTATACGGATATGATGATGTGAAGATCACGTGGTCAAAAGTAGAAGGAGCCACCGGTTATTCAGTGTATTATAAAAAAGCATCTCAAAAGACATATGCATACTTGGGGAAAACGAGCAACAGATACTTTAAAAAAGCAGATTTAACTGATGGTGTTGAATATGTTTTCAGGGTAAAACCGCGTTATAAAGTAAATGACAAGTATTATGTGGGATACTATGGTAGAAATTCATCTATAGATACTTTGATAAAACCTGATGTCAAGATCGATAGGTGCGGTTTCACAACAGTAAAAGTGAAATGGGAAGATATAAATGGTGTAGTGGGATATCAATTATCAAAATCTACTAAGCGAAATAAGAACAACATCATATATACAATAAAGTCTGCGATCGGTGCCAGCAAAGAGACTGCGGCGCCTTTAGGCAAGAAATATTTTTATAGAGTGAGAGTATACACGATTTCAGATGGTAAGAAGATTTATAGTCCATGGTCTGACAGGATAGCGTATAAAACGGACGATCAGTATTATCCTAAAATCATTAGGCTGGCAAAGAACGGTAAAGCTATGGACATAAAAGATGTAGCAGGACAAAAACTCTATGGGTATGATACTGTCCAGGGAAGCTGCACTGACGGTAAAAACGGGTATTATGCACTTTATAACAGGAATGTTGAGAAATGTAAGATAGCTAAAATAAGGCTTTCTGATAATAAGCTGATCGGTGTGTCAAAGGTGCTCGATATACATCATGGCAACGACTTGACGTACAATAACAGGACAAAGAAAGTCATGGCAGTACATATGACAGAAAAGTCTATGGCTATAGGAGTTATCAACGCCGGCACTTTAAAGCTTGAAAAGAATGTCACTATCAAAATACCTGAAGGGCTTCCGGGTGTAAGTTCATTTAAAATAAAGAAGATCACCGGATTTAATGCCATAGCATATGACAGCAAGAATAACAGATACGTATTAAGGATAAGAAATTTAGGCGATTACCTTATTACTGACGGGAATCTTAATCCTATAGAATATGTGACTCCTAAGAAAAAGAAACATAGACAAGCTGTCTATGCCGGACTTGATGTGATCGACGGATATATAGCATCGACTCAATACAGATATAACAGTGGCGGATATAATATAGTGCAGCTTCATAACTGGTCGGGAAAGTATATAGGCACTGTAAACATCAATAAGAAGTATGAGTTGGAAAGTTCATTCAATGCTAACGGCAAGGTGTATGCTGTGTATTACTATCCTTTTACTGCGAATGGCAAGTACAATAGAAGCAACTATGTTTGCAGATTTGATTTTTAAATAACAGGCAAATATTTCAAGCAAAAATACTTGACACTTATGCACCGGTGATATATACTATCATAGGTTGATAATGTGTCAAGTATTTTTGCTTGTCAAAAGCTTGTATCAATGATAGACTGAAGGAGAAGAGAATATGAGGATAGATGACATAACGCAGGCTAGCCTGTTGTATGATTTTTACGGTCAGCTCCTCTCCAAAAGACAGAGGGAGGTCATGGAGCTTTACCATGAAGAAAACCTGACTCTGGCAGAGATCGCCGATGAGTTCGGCATAAGCAGACAAGGTGTACATGATGCACTTAAGAATGCTGAAAAATCGCTGAACGGATATGAAGAGAAACTTGGTCTTGTGGCAAAGTTTCAGAAAAGCACAGATGCAGTGCAGCAGATAGACATCGTTATAGATGATGTGATCGGTGCACTACAGGATAAGTCTGATGTAGATCAGGCAGTTATAGGGAATCTCAAGAAAGTTAAAGATATAATAGATAATTTGGAGGAATGATCATATGGCATTTGAAGGATTATCGGAAAAACTGCAAGGGGTCTTTAAAGGTCTTAAGGGAAAGGGCAGCCTTACTGAAGCCGATATAAATACGGCGATGCGTGAAGTTAAGTTGGCATTACTCGAAGCTGACGTAAACTTCAAGGTCGTTAAGGAATTCGTGGCAAGCGTCAAAGAAAAGTGCCTTGGCGAAACAGTGATGGCCAGCTTGACTCCGGGACAGCAGGTAATCAAGATAGTAAATGAAGAACTGGTCGAATTGATGGGAGGAACAGGCAGCAAGCTGACTTATTCTCCTAAGGGATTCACAGTTTACATGATGGTAGGTCTGCAGGGTACAGGTAAGACAACGACCTGCGGTAAGCTTGCTAACTACCTGAAGAAAAACGGTAAGAAACCGATGCTCTGTGCATGCGATATATACAGACCGGCGGCGATAGATCAGCTGGAAGTAGTAGGTAAGACTGTTGACACTCCTGTATTCACGATGAGAGAGTCAAGAGAACCTGATAAGATCGCATTGGCTGCTATCAAGGAAGCTGAAAGACTTGGCTGCAACGTATTGATCGTCGATACGGCCGGTCGTCTTCAGATAGATGAAGAACTGATGGAAGAACTGGCAGTACTCAAGAAGGCTGTAAAGCCTCATGAGATACTCCTCGTAGTGGACGCCCTCACAGGTCAGGACGCTGTCAATGCTGCAGAAGGCTTCAATGACAAGCTGGGCATCGACGGTATCATCATGACTAAGATGGACGGTGACTCACGAGGCGGTGCTGCGCTTTCTACAAAGAAAGTAACAGGAAGACCTATCAAGTTCGTCGGTATGGGTGAAAAATTCGATGCGCTGGAACCTTTCCATCCTGAGAGAATGGCAAGCAGGATCCTGGGCATGGGAGACATGCTGACCCTCATCGAAAAAGCTCAGGAAGATTACGATGAAAAGAAGGCCATCGAACTGGAAAAGAAGATGCGTCGCAACAAGTTCACGCTTGAAGACTTCCTGGATCAGATGGGACAGATCAAGAAGATGGGCGGTATCGGTTCGGTGCTTGGCATGATGCCGGGAATGAACAACAAGGCCATGAAAAATCTTGATATGGAAAAGAGCGAAAAGGAATTCGTACAGATGGAAGCTATCATCCTCAGTATGACTAAGGAAGAAAGAGAAAATCCGTCAATCCTCAACGCCAGCAGAAGAAGAAGGATAGCGGCAGGGTGCGGTCAGCCGGTATCAAAGATCAACCAGCTCGTTAAACGCTACGAAGAATCAAAGAAAATGATGAAGAGCATGATGGGCGGTAAAGGAAAAATGGGTAGAATGTTTAGGGGAATGTAATCCCTTTACAGAATAAATGACAATCAATTTTTTTAATATTTTTAGGAGGAAACAAAAATGGTAAAAATCAGACTGAAGAGAATGGGAGCACATAAGAAGCCTTTCTACAGAGTAGTTGTTGCAGATGCTAGAGCACCTAGAGATGGTAAGTTCATCGAAGAAATCGGTTACTACAACCCAATGACAGAACCAGCTGACATCAAGATCGATGAAGAAAAAGCTAAGACTTGGTTAGGAAATGGAGCTCAGCCTACAGACACAGTAAAGAGACTCTTCAAAACAACTGGTATCTTATAAGAAAGCGGTGAAGCCAATGGTAGAATTAGTTAGTGCAATTGCTAAGTCACTAGTTGAACATCCGGAAGCTGTAGAAGTTTCGGAATCACAGTCCAATGGCACTACTGTTATACAACTGAAAGTAGCTTCAGACGATATGGGTAAAGTGATAGGCAAACAGGGCCGTATCGCTAAAGCTATCCGTACCGTTGTTAAAGCTGCAGCTACCAAGGCAAACGCCAAGGTGGTAGTTGAGATAGTTCAATAGAGACGAATGTAGGGCACATGTATTCAAGGATATATGTGCCTATGCTATTTTAAGGGAAAAGAAGAATGGAAAAAATCAAAGTAGGAAAAATCGTAAACGCAGTAGGTCTCAAGGGAGAAGTCAAAGTATATAACTACTCCGACAGCTCAGAGATATATGAGATCACACCTGAGATGTATATCGGGGACAAGCTGATGGAGATCGAGAATGTAAGACTGCAGAAGAACATGGTGATCCTTAAAATCGCAGGAATGGATGACAGAAATGCTGCAGAAGCTGTAAAGGGTAGAGAGATATTCATAACCGAGGACGACCTTCCTGAACTGGAAGAAGGAGAATTCTATATAAGAGACCTTATCGGCATGGCTGTTATAGAAGGGGACATAGTTCTCGGCAAAGTGAAAGATGTGATCCAGAATACGGCACAAGATGTTTTTGAAGTTGAAAGAGAAAACGGTAAGCAGCTGCTCATACCTAGAGTAGATGAATTCGTTCTTGATATAGATCTTGATACACGTGAGATAAAGGTAAGCCTTCCGGACGGATTGCTGGATCTGTAGCTCATGGTGTTTGATTGGAGAAAAAGATGAAGATAGATATACTTACACTCTTTCCGGAAATGTTCGGGCCTGTAGTAGGCAGCAGCATTTTGGGAAGAGCGGGAGAAAAAGGGATCCTTGAAGTAAGGACTACCGATATCAGAGATTTCAGCAATGATAAGCATAATAAGGCGGATGATTATCCGTTCGGCGGGGGAGGCGGCATGGTCATGATGGCCGACCCTATTTTCGGTGCACTGGAATCTATAAAAGCAGAAGGAAAGAAAATAATATATATGTCACCTCGAGGAAAGATCCTTGACAGCGAGAAGATAAATGAGCTGGCAAACCTTGATGAGTTCGTCATTCTGTGCGGACATTATGAAGGTGTTGACCAGAGAGTCATCGACTACTGGGATATGGAAGAGATATCTATAGGTGATTACGTGCTTACCGGCGGAGAACTTCCTGCCATGGTTGTGATCGACTCTGTTGCCAGGATGCTGCCGGATGTTCTGGGCAATGAAAACTCGGCACTTGATGAGTCTATATATTCAGGGTTGCTTGAGCATCCTCAATATACTAAGCCGAGAGAGTATCGCGGCATGGGAGTTCCGGAAGTTCTCGTGAGCGGTAACCATAAACTGATCGATCTTTGGAAGTTCAGAGAAGCGCTGAAGCTGACGAAAGAGCGACGCCCTGACCTTTATGAGAAATTCGTGAAGGATCGCAGCAGGTTTTCAAAAGACGAAGCTAAAATAGTCGAAGAAATAGATAAAATAGACCTGTAGCAGATTGCAACCCGGCAATCTTTGGTGTAAAATAAAGTGATGAAGATCAATCTCAATAAGAAGACAAAAAAGGCAATATCTATTTATGTAGCTGCCTTGATCATACTATATCTCGTTATTTATATTTTACCGAAAGTTACGGATGTCTTCGAGACTACTCAAGTTTTGGAGCCCGGAAACATCAAACTGGCATATGATACCACAGGATACTTTATCAAGGAGGAAAGTGTCGGTATCGCCTCTGATACAGGTGATATAGATTACCTGGTCGAAGTTGGTACGGCTGTAAAAAGAGGTCATGAGCTGGTAGCGGTAAAAGCAGAGAAAGACGCGGGAGATAAAACTCCTAGATTCAGTGAGTATACCGAGCGTCTGAAAGGATATGACGGATTATACAAAGAATATGATGCACCGATAAGCGGGATATTCGGTTTGACCATCGATGGATATGAGGACTACCTTACACCTGAAAAGATGGACAAAGTAAAACGTGATACCGTTGAAGACCTTTCTTATGATACTGCAGAGCTTGAACGTAAGTCAGTGATCAAAGGTGAACCGATCTATAAGATCACATGGGATGATTCCTGGTATATCTTATGCTGGGTAGATCAGAAGACTGCGGAGACATATACAGAAGGCAGATCTGTGATCCTGGAACTGCCTGAAGGTGATGTCAAGGCAAAGATCCAAAGCATAAAGAAAGAAAAAGACAGCAACGATTATAGGATAATATTCTACTTGAATGTCTACTATGAAGCTCTTGCAGAAAGCAGAGCAGAAGACATGAGCATTGTAACAAGCGATAATGAAGGACTCATAGTAGACAATAAGTGCATCATAGAAAAAGAGGGAGTTAAGGGCGTATATGTAGTCGATAAGAACGGCGACTATAATTTCACTCCGATAAAAGTGATCGCCTATGATGATAAGCAGTCGGTGATCGAAGACGTAACTTTCTATGATGAAGAAGGTTATCAAGTATATACAGTAGATGTTTACGACGAAGTGCTCAAAAATCCAAAGGGAGCATTGGAAGAAGATCTTGAAGCTGAGAAAGAAGCAAAACAGGAGGAGTAAGTCATGGAGGATATAAGAGGAAATCTTAACAAGATAAACGAAGAGATAAAACTTTGCGCTGAAAGATGCAGTCGAAATGCCGAAGACGTGCTTCTTTGCGCAGTGAGCAAGACCAGGACTCCTGAGGAGATCAATATCGCTATCGATGCAGGGGTTACAGATATCGGCGAGAATAAAGTCCAGGAGATCATGGACAAGTTCGATGCGGTAAAACCTGTGAAATGGCATATGATAGGACATCTCCAGACAAACAAGGTCAAGTATATCATCGATAAGGTGTCAATGATCCACTCTGTCGATTCATATAAGCTGGCAGCAGAAATCAACAAGAGAGCAGCGCAGCACGGACTGGTGATGGATATTTTACTTCAGGTGAATTCAGCTGAAGAAGAAAGTAAGTTCGGGATCACTACAGATGAAACAGAGAAACTGATAAAAGAGATCCTTGATACATGCGAGAACATAAGGATCAGAGGGCTTATGTGCATAGCTCCTTATGCAGATGATCCCGAAGATATCAAAGTGTACTTTGAAGATGTGAAAAAGCAGTATGATGAGTTCGGCAAGATCGATCATCCAAGACTGGATTTCAAATATTTATCAATGGGAATGTCGCATGATTTCCCTGTAGCTATTGAAGCCGGATCTAACCTCGTAAGAGTTGGAAGCGCTATATTCGGTGAAAGAAATTATAATAAGTAGGAGGTAATCATGGGAGTTTTTGATAAGTTCAAGGATTTGATGGGATTTGAAGAATATGAAGAGGAAGAGGTTGAAGCAGCTGAAGAATATAATAAGGGAAGCTATTATGATCGCAAGCCTGTAGAACCGCGTCAGCCTTTAGCACCTCCTGCAAAGTTTGACAACAGCAGCAACGTGGTACCTATGCAGAACAGAACTGTGAAAGCACTTACAAATGCTTTTAAGTTGGTAGTTATCGAGCCAAAGGGGTTCGATGAATGTTCTAAGCTGGTAGACAGCCTGAAGAGCAGAAAGCCTATCATAGTGAATCTGGAACAGCTCGATTCAGATACAGCGAGAAAGATATTTGACTTCCTGGGAGGAGCTACATATGCACTCAACGGTAATGTACAGAAGGTAGCAAACAACATTTTCGTATTCGCACCTGAAAATGTAGCTATATTCGCAGAAGGCGAAAACAAGCCTTACAGCTTCGGCACAGGCAATGCCGATGATGTGAATCCGTGGAAATAGTATCAGATAACCGGACGGGAGGAACACTGTAATGATCAGACCTATCGATATACAGGAAAAAGAATTTACAAGAGGAGTTCGTGGATATAAAGAAGAAGAAGTCAATGAATTCCTGGACGAGATAACAATAGATCTAGAAAGACTTCTGGATGAGCTTCGTGCTACGAAGGAAGAAAACAGCAGACTCGTTACAGAGCTGGAAAGACATAGAGGAACTGAAGGAACTGTACTTGAAACTCTGGAAGCAGCTAAGACACTTATGGCTGACATTTCATCAAGTGCAGAAAAGAGAGCTGACATCCTTCTTAAAAATGCTGAGCTGGATGCACAGCTGATGACAAAGGAAGCTAAGGATATGGCTGACAGGATAGCTGAAGAAAGCGCGGCTATCAAAGCAAGATTCATCAACTTCAGAAGCAAGTATAAGCAGCTTCTCGAATCCGAACTTCAGAGATTCGAATCACTCAGCGGTGAAATGTTCCCTGAACTGGGTGTTGA
>JAFQBD010000060.1 GCA_017416795.1 Bacillota bacterium
ACGCAGAAAACTCCTGCAGAATGGGCATTCAAATGGCTCGCCGCATTCCCTGAAGTCAAGCTTATGCTCAGCGGCATGAGTTCAAGAGATCAGCTTATGCAAAACATTGAAACGATATCCAAGGAAGACGTTGCCGTTCTAACTGACAGTGAAAGAGCACTGATCGACAGAGTTTCAGATGAGTACAACAGACTTATCAAATATTCATGTACAGGATGTCAGTACTGTCTGCCATGTCCTCAGAAACTGGAGATCCCTAAGATTATCGGCTACTACAACGACTGGAACGTTTATGAACATAACCCATCAACTAAGTTCGAATACAGCACATGGCTGGTTAAGCACGGTTCCGACTGCATCGGCTGCAAGGCCTGTGAAGAAAAGTGTCCTCAGTCCATCCCTATTGCCCAGGCGATGAAGGATGCGGCAGAAGCATTTGGCAAATAAGGTGCAAAGCACGCCTAGACAAAGCGTAAAAAATCCTAGACAAAGCTCAAAAGCTCCGAGATACATGATCTCGGAGCTTTTTATTTATGTCGTTAAATTCAGTTTTCTTACAGCTAGCTATTGAAGGATCTTAACGATCTTCTGCATTCCTGCGATTTCCTGCTTGCAGTAATCTACGATCCAACCATAAGCTTCTTCAAGGGCATCTTCATAAACAGCTTTAGCTCCTTCAATATCAGGATCTTCACCATTGTAGTCTGCCATGTACAGATCGTATGTAGTATCGCCTACATATGTCACCTTAGCAAGTCTGTCTTTGCCCCAATACAGGTTTTCTTCAGGAACAAATTCTGCATCATACTGTGATGCGGAGTTATCGCCTACTTCTTCACCGAAGTAATAGTAGTACCAGTCGTGATAAGAGTTCATGTTGAATGCGATGTCGAGAGCTCCGTCGCCATCATCTCCCCACAGAACGCCTTCATCGAGAGCTGCCAGAGTTCCCTGCAGCAATTCGATGTTTGTATTCACCTGCGGATGTCCGAGATATACGTCACAGTCATCTGCCTTCAGGTATTGTACCTGGATCTCTTTGAAAGCTTCCAGAGAAATCGCATCCAAAGCGTTTCCTTCTGCTCTGAGTGCTGCGAGAGTTTCTTCATCTGCGCCTTCTGCCATAGCCGCTTCATATCTCGCATTCACATCAGCTATCTTTTCGTTATGTGCAGCTGCTGCATCCTTTAACTTAGCAAGTTCAGCCTTATAAGCTTCTACATCAACTCCTGCAGCCTTTGCGATATCATCGCCTAAATTAGCTTCCAGTTCATCGCAAGTAGTTGTCAGGTCTAATTCCATAGCAGGCATCTTATCCATGTAGATGGAGAATGCACCGTACCAGTGGATATTAGTCTTCATAGCATCTTCATCGTATGTATCAGCATCATCGAAGTGAGTATGGTAACGCTGAGTACCGAAATCACCGCCTACACCACCGTTGAGCATATACGGAACGCCGTGCCATCTGTATGAAACGCCGTCTTCCATGTTGGAAACATTAGTAACTTCTTCACTCATGATGATATCGCCATAAGGTACAACGAGGCCTGATTCTGCAATCAGTTTCTGAGCCATTGTTCTGTATTCAGGAACTGTGATGACATTAAGAGTATTGTTTTCATTCACATAACCAGGAAGCTCTGTATTGATCATGCAGATAGTCTTCTTAGCCCAATCAGGATTCGCTTCTATCATTTCCCATGCTCCGATTGTCCAGTCGAACTGAGAATCAGCAGCACCCCATTCTTCTGCACCGTGAGCGACTACAAGGATATCGTTTTCAGGAACATAGCCGGATTCGATCATAGCTTTCGCTACAGCAAATGTCAGTGATACAGCTGTACAGTTATCCTGGAAACCATACCAGTATTTATCATAGTGTGATCCCAGAATGATCTGCTGATCGCCTGATTTACCAGGGATCTTACCCACTACATTGTATGTAGTTCCGCTGTTATCATCAGCATATTCTACATCGACCTTCAAAGTAGCTTTATTATTTCCCTCTTTGATCGCTGCCTTGATTTCCTTAGCCTGATTAGCTGAAATAGCTACTGTAGGGATCAGGTCTTCACAGCAAATATCCTGTACATTGATGGAATCTTCGCTTACTTCGCCGTATCCGCTGTTAGCCCAAGTTACGATAGCTGCAGCACCCTGCTCATAAGCACATCTAACATAACCGTCTATCCACGCTTCGTTAGCCTGATCGACTTTAGCCAGAACGATCTTGCCCTTAACATCATCCATTTCCAGGTAATCATACTCATATCCGCCGCCGGCATCTACGATCTCTGCAGTGATGCCGTCAGCATCTGTACCGGAGCACTGGTATGCTGCAGGCATCAGATCGATATCTGTTCCTTCTATAGTAAGGCTGGAATCATTGAACTGGAATTTATCCACCGGTGTTCCAACCTTTTCTACATCTACGAGACCGATCTTTTTCATTTCTTCTGCCAGATAATCTGCAGTCTTATGTTCAGCATCTGAACCTGCAGTTCTCCAGCCCAGCTCATTATCAGCCAGATCCATGTTGTAGCCCAGTTCGTATGCCAGATCATAGGCATAATCCATATCAATAGCAT
This sequence comes from Bacillota bacterium, assembly GCA_017416795.1. Classification (GTDB taxonomy): domain Bacteria; phylum Bacillota; class Clostridia; order Peptostreptococcales; family Anaerovoracaceae; genus Lentihominibacter. The sequence goes on from JAFQBD010000060.1 coordinate 2,592, forward strand.
CTGCAAACGCCTGAACTTCACCCGCCATTGAAAGATCTGAATCTACGCCTTTCTGTCCGCATGCACTGAACGTCATGATAACAAGTGTCAGTACAGCAATGATACATAATAACCGTTTCTTCATAGCTTTCTCCTTTTATTATGATTTATTCTCTCTTTTATTTAATAAAGCCTGAAGAATCAAATCGATTTTTCAGGCCTTGGTTCATCATGTTTAAATAT
>JAFQBD010000061.1 GCA_017416795.1 Bacillota bacterium
TCAATGCCATGGCGTGCAGCATCAGAGGTGAGCTGATCGATCCGTATGGAGGGCAAGAAGATCTGGCGGCAAAAAAACTCAGGACGGTCGGAGATCCCGATAAGCGCTTCCGGGAAGATGCTCTCAGGATAATGCGCGGGCTGCGCTTTGCATCTGTGCTGGACTTTGAAATAGAAGAAAAGACTGCAGAGGCGATGCTTAGGAACAGTGCTCTGCTGGCTAACGTGTCTGCGGAGAGGATATTCGTAGAGTTAAAAAAGCTGCTGGCAGGGGAAAAAGCCGGTGATGTGATCAGAAAATATGTTGATGTGCTGGAGCCGATACTGCCTGAACTGGCGGCCATGAAAGGATTCGAACAGCATAATTCATATCATAAATACGATGTGCTGGAGCACTGCATCAGGGCAATGGAAGCGGTGAGGACAACTCCTGAGAATCACCAATATATGAAGATGGCGGTGTTGTTCCACGACATGGGAAAGCCTGACACGTATTTCATGGATGATAAAGGTGTGGGTCATTTTTACGGGCATCCTAAGAAAAGCGAAGAATTGGCAAGGCGGGTGCTCGGCAGGCTGAAGGCTGATAAGGCTATTGTTGAGAGGATCGCTGTGCTGGTGAAATATCACGACTTACTGTTTGATAAAGATGAGCGATTGCTCAAGCGATGGATGAATAAGCTGGGTGCAGATGTGCTGCAGGAGATCCTTGAGATAAAGCTGGCAGATAATATCGGAACAGGGAATATGAGCAATGAGCTGGGCCGGAAATTCTCTGACATACGAGACATGATGGCAGATATCATCGAACAGGAACAGTGTTTCTCGCTGAAGGATCTGGCTGTAAAAGGCGATGATCTGATCGCTGCCGGAATGAAGCCGGGACCTGAGTTGGGTGATATGCTGCAGCGACTGCTTGATGATGTGATAGATGAGGAATGTGAGAATGAAAAAGAGGCGCTGATGGCGCGCCTCTCTATATACCGATCTTAAGAAGCTCGATGAACTGTTTAGCGGTTCTCGGGCTTCTGCCGTTTTTTCGGATAGCATGTGCTTCGGCCTTCTTGAAGAGTTCTTCTTCGTCCATGTCGATGCCGTATTCTGCTGCCAGCGATTTGACGATGGACAGATACTCATCCTTATCCGGCTTCTGGAATGTGATGGTCAGCCCGAAACGAGCTGCCAGACTCATGGTTTCCTGCATAGTGTCATTAAGATGGAGTTCATCGCCTGCTCGGTCACCGAAGGATTCTTTGACTAAGTGTCTGCGGTTGCTTGTCGCATATATAACTGCGTTGTCGCCGCAGCCTGAAATACTGCCTTCCAGAGTAGCCTTGAGGGCTGAGAAGTTATCATCGTTTCCGGAGAAACTGAGATCGTCTATGAATAATATGAATTTCAGCGGATTATCGGACAGCTCTTCCATAAGCTTAGGGATCTGATAAAGCTGATTTTTCTTCACTTCTATTATACGAAGACCTTGTGGCGCCAGGTGATGGGCAACGGCCTTGATAGTGGAGCTTTTGCCTGTGCCGGCATCGCCGTAGAGCAGCATATTGCTGGCTCCCGCACCGCTGACAAGAGCTTCGGTGTTCTTCAAGATCAGATCGCGCTCGCGTTTGTATTCAAACAGCTGATCCATCTTCTGAAAATCAGGATGTGCTACCGGAATGATGTCTCCTTCATCTAATCTGAAGAAAGCATACTTGGCGAAAATACCATAGCCGGTTTTAGTGATATTCTGCAGCTTTTCCATGAAATCATATTTGAGATCCACAGAATGGTTTTTCCAAGAAGGAAGATAATCGTCATATCCCAGAGCTGCCTTCATATCGCCTGCACGAAGGTCTGCGATCTTCTGCAAAATACTTAATTCTGATTCGACAGCATCCATGACCTCAGGCTCTGCCGGGCGGCCGGCGGCCCTGCCCTTTACATAAAAATTATCATCTTGGAGCATCAGGGTCCTGACGTATTCTGTGAGGCTTACAGAGTTGGGATAAAGCGCTGCGACGAAATCGCTGTAGAGGCGAACCGTATCATCTCCCGGTTTCCCTGAAACGGCCTCGAGCAAAGCGCACAGCTTCTTTATGACATCGTCTTCCTTGATCTTGGCGAAGACGGTAAGTGAATCGATTTGTATTTTCAGTTGATGTAAGTTTTTCTTCATATACTCCTCCGAGGATATCGAATGTTAGATGTTGTTCGTATGACTATTATACTACATCTTGCAAAAAATGTTTTGAGTGAATATAATTATTACTATAAATTATTGAGGAGACAGGAGGTCAATATGCAGCATCAGATCACAGAGAAAAAACCGTTGCTGGATGAGAAAGGCATACTTACAGAAGCAGGTTATGCGACTAGTCTTGTTCTTGATTATGACAGAAAAGCTATCAAGGGCGGCGCATTGAGGATCAAAGAGTGGGATTACTACCTTATAACAGACGGTAAAGTAGGTGTGGCGCTGACTATTGCCGACAATTCATATATGGGACTGGACAGTATTTCGTTCCTGGATTTTGAGGAACCTTGGGAGAAGACAGTGAGCCCAATGAGAATAATGACTATGGGCAAGACGGGATTCCCGGCAACTTCAGATAAAGGCGATGTGGAGATATTCGGCAAGAACTACTTCATCTCCTTCAAGAACGATGGTGAAAAACGTGTCCTCAGTTTCAAGATGGACAAGTTCCATATGGATGAACCTATCAAGGGCGAGATCGTCCTCGAAAACACTAAGCCTGAAACTATGGTGATAGCAACACCGTTCCCGAAGAAGGAAACAGCCTTTTACTATAACCAGAAGATAAATTGTCTGCCGGCATCGGGATATGTTGAAATATACGGCCGTAAGCATACATTCACACCTGATACTGCATTCGGTGTCCTCGACTGGGGAAGAGGCGTGTGGACATATAAGAACACATGGTACTGGGGCAGTGCTTCAGGCACATATGAAGGTAAGCCGTTCGGTTTCAATATAGGTTACGGATTCGGTGACACATCTGCCGCATCCGAAAACATGCTTTTCTTTGACGGCAAGGCTCATAAGCTGTCACAAGTAACATTCAATATCCCTAAGGATGCTAAGGGTGAAGATGCGTTCATGGAGCCGTGGACTTTCACCAGTGATGACGGAAGATTCGAGATGGACTTCGTTCCGATCATCGACAGAGCATCAAATACAGATTTCAAGATCCTGTGCTCTAAGCAGCATCAGGTGTTCGGTAAGTTTACAGGCAAAGCTGTACTGGATGACGGCACGGTCATTGAACTGAAAGAGTTCTTCGGATTCGCGGAGAAAGTCTTCAACAAATGGTAAAACAATGCGTCCGTCGGGCGCGAATAATCGGAGGAAACTATGGGCGTTAGACTCAATAAATATATAGCAGATGCAGGAATATGCAGCAGACGAAAGGCAGACGAACTCATCGGTAACGGCAATGTCAAGGTCAACGGAGCCACAATGAAGGAGCTGGGATACCAGGTGGAAGACGGCGATGTGGTGCTGGTCAACGGTAAGAAGATCGAAAATGCCGGCAAGAAGGTCTATGTAGTTGTCAACAAACCGCTGGGGTATATCACATCGATGGATGACGATAAGGACAGGGCGACAGTCGCAGAGCTGGTTTCAGACATTCCTGAGAGACTTTTTCATGTGGGCCGTCTCGACTATAACAATTCCGGCCTGCTGATAATGACTAA
>JAFQBD010000062.1 GCA_017416795.1 Bacillota bacterium
CCTGCCAGGATAACGTATGATACGTTATCGATATAAATGGAAATTGTTCTCCACCAACCGGCCTGGAATCCCCAGAATTCACCTAAAGCTTCCTGTACCCATTTGTAGTATCCGCCTTCCTGTGGTCTTACTGAGCCCAATTCTGAAGCTACAAGACCGAAAGGCAATCCCCATACAAATGGAAGTACAGCCAGCATAACGATAGTCAGACCGGGGCCGCATTCAGGTATCATTTCTTCGATACCGAAACAACCTGCTGCTACCAGGCAGAAAATCATGAATACGACTGTTGAAGTTTTAAGATTGACTTTTTTTAAGCCGTGTTCACCAACATCTGCAACATTAGTCTGTTGTTGTGACATTTTCTTACCTCCTTAACAAAATAAATACAACCATTATTCCTGCTTTATGAAATAAAAAAGACCAATACAAAACTATAGTTTTGCATTGGTCTTATAAAGCCGACGTTCAAGTCCTCTTCATCTTACCAAGTTATAAACATCGATAAGTCTATTGAGTTTAGATACTGTAACCCTGATCAAACACGCAATCAGAATTCACCTTTATAATATAAAATACTTGTTGCAATGTCAAATTTTTCAGCACATTACTTTGCCTTAAATCTAATATATATTTGCTTATTTATTCGAGTAAGATTTTATCTGCTATTTAAGAACTTGAATTCTGAGATAGGCCAGACTCTTATGATCACATTGCCTTTGATTTCTCTAATATCAACAGGACCTAGATCAGGATTTCTACTGTCTATATATTCATCCCTGTTATCGCACAGTAAGAACACCTCATCATTCTTCAGCTTGATTTTCTTCATGTCTTCCGGGGAACCTTTGATACCGTCGCGTGTCACATATTCCACACTATTTACCAACACCTTGCCATTCTTTATTTCAACAGTGTCTCCCGGCTGTGCCGCCACACGAGCGATGATATTATCTTCGCTTACTTCGGGAGCATATGGTTTTTCCATTATTATGATATCATCCTTTTCAGGTGGTTTTCTTTTCGGATTATATGTTGTCTTGCTGACGATAAGAACATCATCGTCGTTAAGTGTCGGCTCCATAGCACTTCCTTCATTTACTTCAGGTGCACATAACATGAAGACTACAACAGCAAGTACGAAGGCTATGCGATACGGTTTGTTTCTTTCTTTCCAATTTTTATAATCTCTCTGTCTTCTCTGCATCACAGGATCCTTTCTTTAAACAAAAACCCGACCTTGCGAAATCCCGTAAAAACAGGAACTCCCTTGCGGCCGGGCTTTTGCTGTAATTATTATATTGTATTTTGCGGGGTATGAGCCCCATGCAATAAAAAACGACCGCCACAGAAATAAATCCGTGTCGGTCGTCATTAAAGCCAATCTTATTGATTCTCTTTTCTTTTTACCAACTTATGAGTTATTCAATTTCAAGTCTTAAGGACTGCCAATTTTCATAGCTGCCCTTCGTTACATAGGCTACCGCAAATTCAATCTATTGTCAATATCCTATTTTTGATGATCCCTTAAAACTCCGCTCTTGTCATATATTTCTTAGGAAATACAAATCTCACTGTCTTGAGAGGATCTACGATCTGGCAGATCTCCACATTTCCTACAAGACTCATTAGCATAACTATCTCTTCTGTCTGCATTTCCATTCTTGGTTTGAGGAATTCCAGCATCAGCTCTGATGCGGCTTCAGCTGCTTCATCTACAGTTTCCTTAGACACTATCACGCTAAAAACTTCATCATTTTCAAGGATGGGATATTCAGGTGCCTGTCCTTTGATGATCTCTACTGTAAGAGTCACATCTGCCGGTATCTCAAGCCCTGTCACGCCCACTTCACCGTCTCCCATAACAGCATGGACATCACCAAGTGCCAGAAGCGCACCTTCCACAGCTACAGGAAAATACAGGGTCGCTCCTTCACACACCATGGTATTATCCATATTACCGCCGTGTTTTCCCGGAGTACCGCAGTTGATACTTCCTTCTTCCGGCGCCACGCCTATAACACCTATCATTGGCTTTATCGGGATCTTTATATCATCAGAGAACTCGGCGAAGCCGTCCTTTACAGGAACTATCTTGGAATGAGAACCGACCACCTTATGACCTATAGTCCCTTCTCCTTCTATGGCACACACGGTGCCCTTTGCATCTACATCTATCTTATCTATTGTCACCTTCAAAGTGTCGCCCGGCTCTGCGCCGTTTATAAAGATCGGTCCCGTAGCAGGATTAGTATCGTCCCAATCGAGAGCGTCCAGCGTATCGCCCGGTTCACGAAGCTGATTTGAGAAGCAGTCTTTCGTCGCGACTTCTATTGTCGCCGGGACATCTATGGCTGCTATCGGTGTGTTGTCCTTGCAAAAGTCAAATACTATTTTATCAGTTGTGAATTTCATCGTTTCATTCTCCCCTCTATACCCTGAGCTTTGTACGGGTTTTCGCTATAAGCTTCTCATATACATTCTCGACCATCCAAGGTTCGCTCGATGCCTTGAGGGCATCTTCAAAGGTGAACCACCTCACGGCCTTGTTTTCTTCTTCGTTTATGTGTAAAAGGCACTCTTCGTCTGCCTCAGCGATATATGTCACGTTGAAGTGCAAATGTGCCGGGACTTTCTTGCCCTTTTTCATATGTTCCGCAACATCGAGGATCTCTATGCTGAATATATCATCGTTTATAAATGATGCATTGCCGATCCCTGTCTCCTCCTGCAGCTCACGAAGTGCGACGAGTCTCAAATCGTCTTCGCCGTCAGCATGACCTCCTACCCATGACCACGAATCATAGATGTTGTGATAAACCATGAGTGTCTTAGTTCGCTCCTTGTTAACTGTCCATATGGATGTGGTCATATGGCCTTCCAAGTTCTCGCGATACAGGAAATCCGGGTTTTCATCGATGAACTTGAGTATACGCACCTTATCTTCGGCTTCCTGTTCATTGAATGGTATGTAGTTTTTTATTGCGTTGTATAGTTTCATGGGAGTATTATACTACAATAATGAAAGTGGTTGTCGCAAATTTTTCACATTGCTCTCCAAAGATGCCATCTGTTGTACTGCCAATTCATGCAAAAGATTCATTCTTTCTTCTTGAGATTTATTCTGTTTGATAAGTACTGCATTATAGCTTTCCATGTTCGATAATACTAATAATTGATGAAGCGTAGCATGATCCCTGATGTTCCCCTCTGCCTCAGGATTATCTAGTCTCCATTCTTTTGCGGTCTTGCCAAATAAAACTGTGTTAAGCAGATCAGCTTCGCTGGCATACGTGCAACGAATTTGCTTTGAAGTCAGACTAGCCGGTATGAGACTATCCTTTATGGCGTCAGTCTGCACCTTATAATTTAGCTTTGATACTTCACGGTTCAAATTCCATTTCAAGGAAAGCCTGCTGCTCTCTTCGTATTTAAGTCGCTTGTAGTCCTTTATTATGTATAGCTTGAATTCCGCGGAAATCCATGATGCGAACTCAAAAGCTATATCCGAATGTGCAAAAGTACCACCATAACGTCCGGATTTACTCACAATACCAATGGCGTTTGTTGTCTCTATCCATTTCTTAGGTGACATAGTAAATGCATTAGCTCCGGCTTCTTTTTTAAACCCGTCGAATTCGACGGGTTTAAAATCCTCGTTATGCAATTGCTCCCATAAACCCAAGAATTCTATTACGTCTCTGTTTCTCATCCAATTTTTAATCACATCATTCGGATCTTCACTTTTATATCTCGCTATATCTGTCAGCGAGATATACTCATTTTCAAAGTCCGTCGTATAGATCCCGATTTTAATGCCTTTTGCGTGAATTGTTTCTTTTTTGATTTTGCTCATTTTTCTTTCCTCCTTGCTCTTAAAGGCCTCGAATCCGATGCGTTTTAACAAAAAACAAAAAAGCGCGCAAGTATGCTGCGGAATTACCGCAATCATCCTTGCACGCTCATGCCCGTGTATAGCCCGGCCGGATAAGACCTTCGTATTATTTTTGTTGTTTATATTATACCATATCTCGATTGATTTTTCATCTGTATTAACTTATACTGATAAAAAAGTCGGCTTCGCCGATTCTATTTCATATGTAGACTTTTTTGATATTCCGTCATATCGTCTGCGACGATATTTCCTACATAATAAAAAAGTTGAGGTGCCGATCAGGCACTCAAGAATTCAGGGGTAAGAGAAATGAACAAGCTGAGACAAAGAATAAGGATATTCTTCAAAAAAGCAAAGCGCACCGAAGAAGGTCTGGAAGAGCAGGTCTGGGTGATAGAGAATGCCAGTCCTATAGGTTTTCGTACCATCAAGACAGGCATATCGATCTTCCTGTGTTTAGTTGTATATATGCTGATAGAGCAGTTCGGATTCACCGACACATCTAATGCATTTCTGGCATGTGTGACGGCCATAATCTGTATGAAGGACTCGGTAGATGAATCACTGCACACAGGATTGTTCAGACTGGTAGGCACTTTTATCGGCGCCGTGTCCGGTATGGCATATATCTACTTGGCCAGAATGCTGGACGAAGCCATGTCGGATATGATACTCCTATCACTGTTCATAATCGTAGTCATCAGCCTCTGCAACTTATTCAAGAGCCCTGATGCTATCGTCATCTGCTGTGTGGTATTCCTCTTCGTAGCAATGAATCAGACAGACCCCGAAATCGGTCCTGTAGTCCACAGTATCCAGCGATTCACCGATACAGTGATAGGTCTTGCAGTATCATTCCTTGTAAACAGATTCCTGTTCAACCCGGCAAAGAAGCCTGCTGAACTGATTGATGAAGAAAACATCGATGAACAATCAGCTAATAAAAAGAAAAGTACAGAATAAGCAAAAAGCTCGATGCTATATGCATCGAGCTTTTTTATCCACCATCACCCATGCTGCCGCAGCCAGCACTGCCAGCACGATCATCATGATGAATGATCCTGTATAAGCTCCGTTGGATTTATCTATAAGCCAGCTTGATACCATCGGTCCGATGATGGCTGCAGGTATCAGCGAGAAATTACATATACTGAAATTCACCGGATAATATTTAGGACCAAACTGCTTCATTATGAATGCAGAACTCAATGTAGGTGTTCCGCCGTAACCAAGCCCTGTGAAGAGCAGTCCCACAATGATAACGATAGCCGCTGTTGACATGTCTCCCAGCAGCAGGAATACTCCCGCTGCACATACGAAGATAGTGTTGAGAAGCATGGATATCTTCCTTCCTGTCCTGTCAAACACCTCTCCGATGAATACTCTTCCCACGCCGTTACATACTGAAACCACAAGTCCCAGAACTGCAGGCGCACCGAATGCGACTGCGATGGTTGCCGCATTGTTGATAACGAGAAGACCTGCAGAGTTGAGCAGGATACACCAAAGTACAAAGAACCAGAAGCTGGCCTCTTTCATCATCTGCATAGGCGAGTAGTTTTCTTCATCTTCTGATCCCTGCGAAGAGACTGCCTGAACCTTTGCATGAGGAGTCTTCAGAAGGATGACCCCTAGCAGAAGGATCACAGCTATAGCAACAGCTAAGATTTTGAATGTCGCAAACAACCCCACACTTCCTATAAGCACATTGACGACTCCGCCGAGAACTATCCCGCCGAGTCCGAATCCCATCATCATAACGCCGGAAGCCAGTCCCGCTTTATCAGGAAACCACTTGTTGACCGTGCTGATAACGCAGTTGTATCCTATGCCTACGCCGCCTCCGCCCAGCACACCGTACATCAGATACAGCATTATCAGGCTTTTGGCAGAGTTTCCCGTATCAAGCATAGATACACCGAAAAATCCTATGAACAGCACAACAGCAGCTCCGGCGAGAAGAACCTTATGGCTGACTTTCTTAAGCATCTGTCCGGAGAAAAAACCTCCCAGGCAGAAAAATATCATAGATACGGTAAACGCCATCGACATTTGAGATGTGTTCCAATCAGGGAAAAACTCACTGAGCGGTGCTCTGAATATGGACCAACCGTATATCAGGCCCAGGAACAGCAAAATGATCATTCCCATTATCAATATTATCCATCTGTTTGCGTTGGTTTTGCTCATTATTATCCTTTCATCAGCTTATACATCCCGTCCTTGAGTCCGTCTATCGACAGTCTGAACATCGGGAATATCTTCTCTATCTCAATGAATGAATCGCTCATCCACGCTATATTTTCTTCCTTCTCCTGAGGATGGAGCCATATGCATTTATCATACTTTTCTCTGAATCGCTCGAACCATTTAGTCTCCAGCTCATATCTTGACATATCGGCATCGCCTACGAATATCACCTTATAATCGTCAGATATATTTCGCAGTATCCATTCCGTCTTCACCGTATTGTTAGGGTCTATGGACGGGTCCTTGTACACTTCACCTTCCACGCAATTATGGAAGTAATATATCTTGAGATCGGAGAAGGTGTTTGCCTTGTTGAGCGACTGGAAGAGCAAGCTACAAAGCTCTTCATAAGGCTTCATGGAGCCTCCTGAATCGATCAAGACCATGACCTTCAGCCTGTTTCTTCTCGGCGGCTGCATCTTGATATCAAGTATGCCGCCACGCCTGCAAGTGTGTTCTATAGTCCCTCTTATATCAAGTTCCTCTTCGCTGGTTTCAAGCTTCCTCGAAAGTTCCCTCAGCAGTCTGAACGCCATCTGAAACTGTCTCGATTCTATGGTGCAGTCAGTTCGCCAGTCTCTGAATCTGCGGTCATGCTTAGCATGCACGATAGATTTACCGCCGGCTCCCTGGACCATGGTTCCTCCTGCCTGCTGACCTCTTATGGCCGTTACGTCGTCGCCGTCAGCTCCGTCCGAAGCCTCAACTGCGACCATGGCTTCTGCCCTTTCCTCCAGGGCGACAGCTACCGCCTCAGGCGTGATGTCTTTCTTTCCCATATAGTCTGCGAAGAGACGCTCTGCCTTTTGCATATCGGAGCTCAGCTCTTCTATCTCATCCAGAAGCTGCTTGCTCGAAATACTGCCGAAATATCTGTAAAACAGCTCTTCGTACTTGTCCAGCTCCGTTTCGGTCTTGACGAGAAGCGACCTGCTAAGGACGAAGAATCCTTTGAGGCTCTGGTCGTGGAGTCCCATCTGAAGACCTTCGATAAGTGTCAGCCAGTCTTTGAGTGAAACTTTGAATCCGCCCTCGCGAAGATAAAGCAGAAATCCCAGAAACATTATCTCAGTCCTCCGTAAGGATTCTTGACAGTCTCCCTGTCTTCATCTTTTTTGAGGAGAAAACTCATCAGCGGCAAGTCACGTCTCAGATTGTCAGTCGGTATGCCGGAAAGCTGCAGTGCATTTATCCAGTCAAGAAGCTCAGATGTACTCGGCTTCTTCTTCAGTTCAAAATACTCTCTCACATAGAAAAACGCATCCATCGCCTGTTCCATCAGCTGTTCCTCGATATCCGGATAATGAGCAAGAACAATCTCTCTCATCAATTCTTCATCAGGAAAATCTATATAGTGAAAAGCGCACCTGCGCAGGAAAGCGTCGGGCAGCTCTTTTTCGGCATTTGAGGTTATTATCACTATAGGCTTATGGTTCGCCTTGATAGTTTCATCAGTCTCAGGGATGTAAAACTCCATCCTGTCCAGTTCCCAAAGAAGGTCGTTAGGGAATTCCAGATCTGCCTTATCGATCTCGTCTATGAGAAGGACGCACTGTTTATCTGAAGTGAAAGCTTCGCCTATCTTGCCCAGCTTGATGTATTTCTTGATATCCTCGACTCCTTCGTTACCCAGTTCACTGTCATAAAGTCTTCGTACGACGTCATACTGGTACAGGCCGTCCTGTGCTTTTGTCGTTGATTTGATACTCCATGTTATCAGCGGCATGTCGAGAGCCTTAGCGATGGATTCTGCCAGCGCTGTCTTACCTGTGCCGGGCTCACCTTTTACCAGAAGCGGCTTGTTCATCTTTATCGCGATATTCATCGTAAGCATCAGCTCATCGTTTATGATATAGTCGTCAGTTCCTGTGAATCTGTAATTAGTCGTCATGTTTATCTCCTTGTCGTGTTTATGTCCATATGGAATGATTATACCATAAAATAATAATGGCTACATAATAAAATGGAGACCTTGCGGCCTCCACCCGATACGTGTTTATTATATTGCTTTATACTTATACTACCAGACTCAGGATATCTTCCTTCGGTCTTGCTCCGATAGCTCTGTTGATGATCTTGCCATCTTTCATTACTACTAAAGCAGGAACGCTCAATACTCCGAATCTGTCAGCCAGTTCCTTCTGATCTTCGATATCGACTTTACCAACCTTGATATCTTCGCGTTCATTAGCAATCTCTTCCATAGCAGGAGCTACCATACGGCAAGGTCCGCACCATGGTGCATAGAAGTCCAGTAATACCGGCTGTTTTGATTCCATTACTTCTCTTTCGAAATTATCTCTGTTTATATTAAGTACGCTTTTCATTTTTATATCCTCCTTGTTGTTTTTATATGAGTAAGTTTGATGTTTCGTTTCTTCTTGAGTATACTATACCATATTAGTATACATTAAGCAATACTTTTTTTGTCCAGATTGAAAATTTTATTCATTTTCGTTTTCTAAGCATTCAAGTACCGGTACCGGCTTACCCTTTAACTTACGGATCCTTGCCACAGCTAATGCTATCAATGCTGCCAGTAAGCTTCCGAGAGCGCCCATCTTGGCTGCTGCGATAAGTCCCGGATCTACGAATGCGCTTTCACATACGAACAGTGCTACTGTAAGGCCTATACCGCCGATTATCCCGATAATAGCCGCATCTCTCAAGTTCATTCCCTCAGGAAGCGGATACTTCAGCTTGACAGCCAGAGCTGTCATGGAGAAGATACCTAGTGCCTTACCTATTATCAGTGAAAGCATGATGATGAGGGACAGAGTTGAAATATTCGATACTTCGACTCCCGCTGCAGTGAATCCGAAGAAGAAGAGCCCGAAATCAACTGCAGGTGCTACTTTCCTCTCGAAGTTATGTAATGCGGATTTTACAGGCATGAACGGGATTATAAATACCATTGCCAGCGCTGCATGGAGCCCTGCTGTATGCATACCGAACCAGCTTATAGTTCCGCATACCAATATGTAAGGAAGGAATGACTTCACATTAAGCCTCTTGAATCCGTATGCTATGAGCATTGCCACGGGTATGAGCAACAGCCATACCGGTGCAAAAGGCGCATCAGGCGACGGATAGAATACGGCTATGATCACAAGTCCGATGGCATCATCTACTACTGCCAGAAGCAAAAGGAATTTGATCGCCGGATGATCATTACCAAAAATCATTTTAGCAACTAACCATGAAAGAGCTATGTCAGTAGCTGTAGTTATGCCCCAACCGCTTGAATAATCAGCATTTCCTATTAGCGCATTCAATATGAAGAACACTATTATAGGTCCTGCCACACCGCCCACTGTTGCCATCAGTGGTGTCACTGCTTTTTTAGGCGGGTTGAGCGGGCCGTTTTTTCGCAGGCTGTGAACGATCTCAACTGCGGCTATCGCGAAAAAGAAAGCCATGAAAACATCGTTTACCAGCCAGTGAAGACTTATATGATCACCTATGATAGGTGTGTCTATTATCTTGTGATATGCTCCGGGCGCCGCATTGGCCATAACCAGGGATAATGCCACCCCTGCTATCAATGGGAGCGAAGCATCTCTACATGCTCTAACTAATTCCTTCATGTTGATTACTACCTTTCCTTATATAATGTATGCAGCCTCCTCTACTGTAATTGCTTTAACATTGATTATACTTTACCATAATTGTCCAGTATTATCAATGTTTTTTTGTGTACTTTTTTGGTATACAATAAAAATTGCCTCGAATTCGAGGCAATTTATTATATAGTTTTTCTTTCGTCCAAATATTTGATGACCCGATCTCTGCACTCCGTATATTCCACAAAGCTTATCCCAAGATCAGGAAGCAGCAGATGTCTAAAGAAGTGATCCAGTGCTTCCTCCACCGAATACTCTATAACTCCGCTCTTGATCGCAGCAAGCAGCGCTTTCGCATAAGCATCGCTTGTCAAGATATATATGGTCATCTCATCATCAGTCATGTCCATGCCGCGACTTTTGAACAGTTCATCCAGTGCCGCATAGTAACTGTTTCTGACACGCTTCATCTCATCACGGTCATATCCGCGATAGTTGATCATATCAAAAAAGCACGCCTCAGTCACAGGGTCCATCGCCAATCGACGCACGATCATCACATACTGCAATATGCAGAGAAACAACGGGTCACATGTCTCTTCTCTTCTGACTCTTTCAACCTCTTCGATGATGGCTCCAGTCTCTTCAGCATATATAGCCTCCGCTATATCCTGCTTTCTCTTGAAGTAATAATACACGCCTGTGTGAGCCATGCCTGCTCCTGCTGCAATCTCTTTCAAATCCGTAGCATAATACCCTTTATCTGCAAAGCGCGCTCTCGCGGCATCCAGTATTTTTTTCCTAGTAGCTTCACTTTTTTTGTATGACATAACCCTTCCTCTGTCTCTTCGGTCATATATGTAACTATATTGCTAATTAAGTATAACATAGCCGTCGATATTTTGAAATCAATTGACTTCAAATGGGTATATGTTAAAATATAACCAAATTTTACGCGAGTAAAAATTTGATCTAAACATAACCCCTATCAGTTTGGAGGCATATATGAAACAAGACATATTCAACTACGATGCAGTCTCTCTGGCTCAGAAACTGATCCGTTTCGACACCACCAACGGTGTGAATCCGGAGAAAGACTGCATAATGTTTATCAAAAACATCTTAGACGAAGCAGGCATGGAGACATGGCTTATCAGCCACGATGAGGCAAGACCTAATCTCTTCGCCAAACTGAAAGCTAAAAATCCCGATCCTAATATCCCGCCGTTCGTTATGTACGGTCACATAGACGTTGTGCCAACAGAAGATCAGGTATGGGACAAAGATCCTTTCGCAGGCATCATCGAAGATGGTTACCTCTGGGGGCGCGGCGCCATCGATATGAAAGGCGAACACGGCATGATGCTGGAGGCCCTTCTGAAGATAATCGAAGAAACTAAAGAAGGCAAAATCGACTTGCCATTTGACATCTACTACATCGCAGTCAGTGATGAGGAAGGCACTTCCGACTACGGCATGAAGTACCTGGTAGAAAATCATCACGAGCAGTTCGAAGGAATGAAATACGCCATCGGTGAAATCGGCGGCTTCTCATTGAAGATCATGGGCAAGAAGCTCTACCCTATCCAGATAGGAGAAAAGCAGGTAGCTGAAATAAAGATCACAGCTAAAGGCGAAGGCGGACATGCTTCCATGAAGCATTCAGGTACAGCTATGGAAAGGCTCGCGGAGGCGATCGCCAAACTGAGCAAAGAACGTCTTCCTGTCAGGATCGCTCCATCAGTAAGATATATGATGGAAGAAATGTCAAGGAGCTTCGGCGGAGTCATCGGCTTCGGCATCAAACTGCTGCTCAAACCATCCCTGACAGATAAACTGCTGGCACTCCTTGGCACAGCAGGCAACCTCTTCGACCCGCTGCTCCATAACAGCCTCAACGTTACGGTTGTTGGCGGCGGCAGTGCAGTCAATGTGATCCCATCAAATGTATGGTGCAAGTGTGACCTGAGGATGGTCCCTGAATGCACCATGGACGAAGCGATCACAGACATCAAATCACTGATCGGCAGTGATTTCGAGATCGAGATCCTCAACTACGACGAAGGAATGGCAGGAGTAGACCTGAAGCTTTACGAATCTATGGCAGCAGCCATCAAAAAAGCCGATCCTAACGGCTATCCTGTACCATTCGTTCTGCAGGCAGTAACAGATGCCCGCTTCCTGGCTAGAGCCGGCGTTCAAAGCTATGGCTTCACGCCGATGGACCTGCCTGACGACTACGACTTCACAGATCTGTCCCACAATGCCAACGAAAGAGTCCCTGTAAGCGCACTCAAGTTCGGTGCAAAAGTGATTTATGAATATATCAATGACGGCTACGCCAACAACTTCATCAAGTAGCCACTATCTTAAGGAGAAACAAAATGTCAAACAACAATAACAACAATTCAGATGCAGGGATCCAGATAAGCACGAAAGCCTTCGTGACATCAGTTCTGATTCTCTTCTGCCTTATGATGGCAGCCGGTATCATGACTCACATCATTCCTGCGGGAACATTCGAACATACACTCATCGACGGTAAAGAAAGTATCGTACCGGGCACTTTCCGGTTCACAGGCGAAGGCGGCTATCCGATCTGGAGATGGTTCACAGCACCTATCGAGGTCCTTTGGAGCAGCGATGCGGTAACAGTTATATCTATCATCCTGTTCATCTTCATCATCGGAGGTGTATTCACAGTTCTGGATAAGAGCGGCATGCTCCAGTACATCATGTCCGTACTGGTAGAACGCTTCAAAGACTCCAAGTACAAGCTGATGGCCGTATTGATCCTCTTCTTCATGCTTTTTGGTTCAGTATTCGGACTGTTTGAAGAACTGGTTGCACTGGTCCCTATCGTTATACTCCTGTCACACGCCATGGGATGGGACTCACTGACAGGTCTCGGTATGAGTGCACTGGCAGCAGGCTTTGGGTTCTCATCAGCCACACTCAACCCGTTCACGCTGGGCGTTGCACAGGAACTGGCAGGACTTCCTGCTTTCTCAGGCCTGGGATTCAGGATCATAGTATTCATCGTCAGCTTTCTGATCCTTTATACATTCTTGTCACGCTATGCCAAAAAAATAGAAAAAGACCCATTAAAGTCTTCCATATATGAAGAAGATTCATCCATGAGAGAAAGATATTCTGACATGAGCGCACTGCCTACTCTCGCCAATGAGCAGTATCTGGGCACTACAGTGAAAATCTTCGCTGCAGCTCTCGTTCTGGTAATTCTCTACGTCGTAGCAGGCTTCTTCATTCCGGCTCTTTCAGGTTTCTCACTGCCTATGATGGCTCTGTTCTTCCTGGTTGGCGGTTTAATCGCTGCAAAGGCATCACGTTACGGTGGGAATATCTTCAAAGACTTCGTAGCAGGCGTAGGTGCCATCGCACCAAGTGCACTGCCTATCCTGATGGCCATGTCCGTTAAGCTGATCATCAGCAATGGCGGGATCATGGATACTATCCTTTACTACGTATCCGATAAAGTTACTCAGATGGGTCCTTATGGTGCGATCATCATGATCTACCTGCTGGTGCTGATACTCAACTTCTTCATCGGATCAGGCTCAGCCAAAGCATTCCTGCTTATCCCTATCATTGCGCCTCTGGCAGATCTTGTGGGGCTCACAAGCCAGATGGCAGTACAGGCATTCTGCTTCGGTGACGGATTCACAAACATGCTCTATCCTACGAACCCATTGCTGATGATAACTCTCGGAGTTACAGTAGTCAGCTACCCTAAATGGTTTAAGTTCACCATCGGCATCCAGCTGCTGATGATGGTCGTAAATATCGCCTTCCTGCTGCTGGCAGTAGCCATCGGATATGGGGCATAATATCTTTATGTAATAACGAAAGGTCCTTAGGCTATAAAAGCCAAGGACCTTTTATCGTTAGAATATGATTCTCTTGTATATATAATATTATGAAGTCTTTGTCTTTAATAATTCATCATAATCTCTGATGCTGGCAACAAACATACCGCTCGCACCTGCCGACGAAGGACATGGGCCTCGAAACAAGGTAAAGAATAAAATATGGTGATTGAAAAAAGTACACCTATTGCCATATCTATGATATACTACAAAAATACGGTTAAAAATAGGAGAATATATAAATGAGTTACAAATTGACAGTAGATTATCACACGCATACTGTCTTTTCACACGGTAAGGGAACAATACGCGAGAATGTCCTGCAGGCAAGGCAGTTGGGACTAAAGGCAATAGCTATAACTGATCATGGGCCGGGCCACAACGAGCATGGAATGAAACGTGAATCTGTTCCTGAAATGAGAAGGATAATAACGGAACTGAATAACGAGTTTGATGATATAAAGGTGTATCTTGGGATTGAGGCGAACATAACCAATAACGGAAACAGCCTTGACATAAGACCTGATGAATTCAGTCAATTTGACTTTGTCATAGCAGGTTATCACTACGGCCTTGACGATGCATACTGTCTGGAGAACTTTAGAACTTATTCTAAGGGAATCAGGAGTAAGGATCTGATATTGAAAAATACTCAGATGGTTCTAAATGCCCTTTATGAGAACGATATTAAGATTCTCACCCATCCAGGTGACAAAGCTCACTTTGACATGGTTGAAATTGCGAAGGCATGTGCAGATACTGACACTCTTATGGAGATTAATGCTCAGCATGCACATCTTTCAGTAAAGCATATTAAGATGTGTGCAAAAACAGATGCAAAGTTCATCATATCAAGTGATGCTCACAAGCCTGAAGACGTAGGAGATTTAAGGCTTGCACTTCTTCGTGCAAAAGAAGCAGGCCTTGACCTGGAAAGAATAGTAAACCTTACCAGAGTTGAATAATTGAGACTTCACAAAAAACAAAATAGACGGGGTTCACCCGTCTATTTATTTTTGGCGGAGGACAACACTCGCTGCGCTCGCTCCTACAGTCGCTTGTCTACAATCGACAAGCTCCTTACGCTGTCCTGATTTGCACTCCGGCTGAAGCCAGGCAAATCAGGCATGGGACTCGAATAGGCTTGCATGATTGAAAATCGCATGAAATGGAGGTTTGAGCCACGTCGTTCTTGAGTGTAGTCAAAAGTGTAGTCAAATTGTCTGATTTTGGGACACAATTTTTTGACTTTTTATACTTCTTTTGATTTCTTTTTGAGAAAGTGATTTTTCATTTTAGTTGTTTATAAAGAAATTAAAAACAATAGCCATAAACTCAAAAAAATAACGTAGTTTCTCAAAACTTTTTACAACAACTAAAACAGTAAATAACTATATAGTTGCAAATTGGAATTTGTCGCTCCATCAAACTGAAAGTTATCTCTCATCCATATCTATCAATATAGCTCTGCATGGCGAACCATCCGAACCCGCTAAATTCAGCGGGGCAGCATTTAACAAATAAACACCTTCACAAACATCACCTAATCGAATGCCTTCAAGCAAGACG
>JAFQBD010000063.1 GCA_017416795.1 Bacillota bacterium
CTGAAGTTATCGCATCCGCATGCTGCTGAAGTCAGGATAGTAGCATCGGAGTAGAAGCAAACGTGGCTTCCCAGTACGCCTGCAGAAAGAACTGCTGCTACTGCCAGCGGCATGTGTACTCCCATCTGCATTGCCAGAGGGATAACGATAGGAAGTGCGATTATGTACATTCCCCAGTTAGTTCCTGTAATGAATTCTGTGATAGCCAGTGCAACGAAGATCACGAATGGAAGCATCGCTACACTTACATTTGATGATACTGTATCAATTACATACTGAGTAAATCCGATTTGATCGTTTACTGCTGCGAAGCACCAAGCCAGAACCATCAGCATCAACGGAAGAACCATGTTACAGATTCCCTTGATGCAGAGATCTGCGAATTCCACTGCAGTCATCAGGCCTTGTGCCAGATATATTACGAACAGCAGAGCCACTGTGCATATAACACCCATCTGCATGTCAACGTCGAAGATGATAGTGAATACTACCAGGCTGACGATAGGGATGATCAGGTTGATGATCCTAGGATTATCAGGAATCTCAATGTCGTCACCGCTGTGGATATCGATCTTTTCTGATCCTTCAGGCGCGATAGGTCCGCCTGCCTGAACTCTTTCATAAGCCTTCTTCATAGGTCCGAATACAGGTATGATCTTCAGCGCTACGAGAGGCACGATGATAGCTGCGATCCATCCGTAGAAGTTGAATGGGATAGTCTTGATGAAGTAAATAAGTCCGTCGCCTTCAGGAGCCCATCCGTTAGTTTCAAGGAGCCCGCCTGCGAATACCGCCCATGTCGAGATAGGGATCAGTACGCAGAGAGGAGCTGCTGTTGAGTCTACAACGTATGAAAGCATTTCTCTAGGAACCTTATGCTTGTCAGTCAGAGTAGTCATACATGAACCTACAGTCAGGGAGTTGAGATAGTCGTCGATGAATACTACGATACCCAGGATCCATGTCCAGATCAATGCTGACTTGTCGCTCTTAGCTTTAGTAGCAGCCCACTGTCCGAAGGCAAATGCACCGCCTGATTTTTCAATGAGAGCGATGATGCTTCCCATGAGACCGCATACGATGATCAGCCAAGCCATATCAGGATCCAGCATCGTATCTGTCAGTATCGTACTGAAGTCTCCTATAACATTAAGAGACCCACTAAGCATAATAAGACCCATAACACAGGACAGAACCAGTGATTCCAGGATCCTCTTGGTCAGGAAGATATATACGATCAGGAAGATCGCAGGTATCAGCGACCAAGGTCCGAAGTCAGCGGGGTCATCAGGCATGATAAAAGTCAGAAGATATGTAACCAGGATTATTATGGCAGCCATAATAACTGCACGAATCGGTTCGAAATTATTAGCTTCTGATCTTAATGATTTTAAAATCATATTCTGCCTCCTTTCTTGCTAATAAATAATAAAAAAGAAAATTGCTATATATGAATTATAGCAATTTTCAGATTATTGTCAATAGAATCTTTACTCTTTTTGTCGACAACATTTCACAAGTCTTTTCGCCTGCGACATTTACACATTTTGCTCACGTTACCATTCTCATCTACATGACAGCACGCACCGCATACGCCTTCTCCGCAGCACATATGGAAGTTGTTGGCATATACCAGTTTCCCCGCGGGAACATTCAGCTCTGCCGATAATGTATGGATATAATGATCAGATGCCAGTATGAACACTTTCTCATACTCCTCGATTTCTCGTATACACTTGCCGGCCTCGATATCCTGTCGATCCAGCAGTCTGCTCAGCGGCATGATATCCATCTTCACACGACCTTCTCTAGCTGCCTCACACCGTGACAAGCTGTCGCTTATCATCTCTTCTGTGATCTTTTCCGTATCGATCACCATATCCGCCGATACTTCCTCGGGCAGCCGGTCGATGATATTTACTGCAGGCGCAAAGCCCACTCCCTTAGTTATGAACAGCCATCTCGGACTAAAAGCCGAGAACTTTTCATCTTGCAAAGGCGCGCCTTTTGCATCTTGCCTGAGGCCTTCTCCAAGAAGACCGTTTCTATATACTCCTCTTATATACACTTTATCCTCTGCCTGTGCTATCGCCTTAGTCTTGGCAGAGATCATCTTGACGGCAAAAGTCATGGTTCCTTCTTTCGTATCAGTCCTCATGATAGATACGGGCGTATCGAAAAAAGGTTCTGCACTGCCGCTCAAAAACACGAACGAGCCAGGACCCGCACCTGCCAGTGTAAATCCTCTATCTACTTTGATTTTGATCGTCATAAGATCGGAACTATACCATCTGCGTGATAGCACAGGTGCTTCGAAACGTTCTCTGCGCCCCGCCGATCGCCTGTCATTCTGCATGAATTCGTTATATATACAAAGACCGCACCAGCTGCAGTCACACTTGTCTCTTCCGTTCAGCCTGCTGCACACCAGGCAGTCTCCGGTTTCGGCAAGAGGACATGGGCAGTTTGGCGTTCCTGCATCGATACAGATACAGTTGTTATATTTCATGATATTCCTCCCCGAAATACTTTATATGTTATAAATATGTATTTCGAGAATATTGGTGTCTACTTCGTGATCGAATAGCCGTAGTCCATCAACCGGTATGCATCCTCGAACCAATCCGGTGCACTCATTACTACGCATATCATGGATTTATCACCTCGAGTTGACGATGCTACTAAAGTCCTGCCGCTGTCAGTAGTATATCCTATTTTTACTCCTGTTCCCCCGTCATACTGAAATATGGTCTTGTTCTTGTTGTAAAAATTAGTATATTCATCATTCTCCCGCTTCGAAACGCGGTTCTCAGCAGACACTATCTTCCTGAACACCGGATCCTTCATCGCTTCAAATGCTATCGTCGCCATATCTCTTGCTGTCGTGTAATGCTCTTCATCGAAGAGACCGCTGGGGTTAGTGAAATGAGTCTGTCGACATCCGAGACTTACAGCCTTATCGTTCATCATATTGACGAAGTCGGCTTCACTTCCTCCTATGATCTCGGCAAGTGCCGCCGCTGCGTCGTTTCCCGACACCAGCATGAGGCCGTACAGCAGGTCTTCTATCGATATCTTCTCACCTGCTTTAAGATATATCGATGATCCCTCCACACCTGCTGCACAAGCAGGTACCTCAACTATCTGATCTATAGGGCTGTCGTGTTTCCTGAGAGTTTCAAGTGCTACCATTGCCGTCATTATCTTCGTTGTGCTGGCAGGGTATGCCTTCTCGTCAGCACATTTCTCATACAGTACTTTGCCGCTTTCTCCGTCTATCAATATAGCCTGCCCCGCTGAAATTCCCACATCAGTCCCAAGCACATCAGCAGCGCCATGTCTTTCTATGTATATGGCAAATCCTGCTGCCACAGCAAGGATCACCGCAAATATGAACATCCATTTTCTTTTCATACAAAATCCCCCTTGTCACTTTATGTGAATAAGGGGGATTTATTCTTCTTTCATATTTGGTCAAGCTTATTTTTTCTCAGGCAGTTCCAGAGAGATCTGCTGCATATACATGCTGTCCATCGCAGCCGCGTCACTCTCATCGTCTGAAAGAACGCCTTCTATATCTTCGATGGCAGGCAGTTCCTTGAGGGTTTCGAATCCAAATTGCTTGAGGAATTCATCGGTAGTACCATAAAGGATAGGTCTGCCGACAGCATCTGACCTTCCCACTTCCGCCACCAGATTTTTCTTGGCAAGACCTTCGATAACTCTGTCGCATCTTATTCCTCTTACCGCTTCTATCTCGCCCTTAGTAACAGGCTGCTTATATGCCACGATAGCAAGGACTTCCAGCGCAGACTGAGAGAGTCTCTTATGTTTTACAGGAGTACAGAGTCTTTCGATGTAGTCCAGATTTTCTTTTCTCGTGACAAACTGGAAACTTTTATTCACTTCCCTTATTACGATACCTCTGCCTTCCTGTTCATATTCTTCCTGAAGTTCTTTGAAATACTCATAGATCTCTTTTTTATCTATATTGAACACATCGGCAACATCCTTGATATCGAGAGGCTTTCCCCATACGAACATCATTGATTCTATTGCTGATTTTATCGTTTTCTTACTTGCCATCTGCAGTCTCCTTATTTCCTTCGGCAGTCTGTGTGCCGCCTGTATTATCATCATAAAGGTGTTCTGTCGCCTTGACAGTTATATCTCCGAAGAGGTATTTCTGATGTGCGTCCAGCTTTCTTTCCTTCATCATTTCAAGAACTGATGAGAAAGTCACCGCCACATCATACATATCTGATTTATCATGGATGAGTTCCCTGAAATCAGCTTCTTTCTCAGGCTGCAATCTGAAAAAGTCCTTGATATTCTCCATCCTGATCTCAGTAGTTATTCTCTGTTTGTCACTCCTCTTGTGATGTACCTTGATTTCTTCCAGCTTCTTTTTTCTGGCCAGGAATATCTCGAATGCCGTTCTGAATTTATCGATGTCGAGGCTGAGATATTCGTCCGGTTCTCCGATGTACTCTGCCAGATCTTCCTGAGGTTTCTCGATATGCATCGCCGCTTCTTCGCCGCGCTGCTGAAGCATCTCGGATATCGCTTTGAACCTCTTGTATTCTACCAGTTTAGCTACCAGTTCTGTTCTCGGATCTTCCATGATGTCTGCAGCAGGATCATCTGATACCGATCTCGGCAGCAGCATCTTTGATTTTATCTCAAGAAGAGCAGCTGCCAGCACCATGAACTCCGAAGAGAGATTGATGTCCGCATTTTTCAGCTCCTCTACATAACTTATATATTGTTTTGTTATCTCCGAGATCTTGATATCATATATGCTCATCTCTGCATGCTCTATAAGATACACCAGCAGATCGAACGGACCTTCGAAGATGTTGAGTTTGACTCTGTAACTCATAAGTTCCTCCGTACCCACAAATCGCGAGCACTTTAGTATACCATAAAAAAATGCCCCTGCAAAGAGGAGCCTCTTATTCAAAAAAGACAAAACCCCGTCACGAGAACGGGGTTTTGTGGTATTTAGATGAATATTACACCGATATTCCTTATCTACTTGTGGTATGTAAGACTTACAGGTTAAATTCTTCCTTAGTTGCAGCCAGTGCTTCGTCCAGAACTGCCAGTACTCTGTCGATTGATTCGTATGACTGAGTTGCAGGTGGTTCGATTCTTACTGTCTTCGCATTTACTAATGTTCCGGCAACCATAACCTTTCTGTCGAACATTTCCTTAGTTACGTTGTAACCAACTTCTGCTTCTGGGAATTCCATGCAGATCAGCAGACCAGCGCCTCTGAATGTCTTCAGAACTGTAGGGTATTTTTCCTGCAGCTTAGCCAGTCCAGCCAGGTAGTAATCTCCCTTTTCCTTCATCTGTCCAGGGATATCGTTTTCGATCATGTACTTGATAGTAGCGATCATTGCTGAGCATGCCAGAGGGTTTCCGCCGAATGTAGGTGATCCCAGGATCCATGGATTTGAGAACATCTTGCCAGTTTCGCCAGTGCCGATTCCTGACTGTTCATAAGTCCAAGGTCTAGCAACGATACCAGTGATAGGAACTACACCACCTGATGTAGCCTTACCGAATGTCATGATGTCAGGAGTTACTCCGTCGTGGTTAACTCTGAACCATTCGCCAGTTCTTCCGAATCCAGTCTGGATTTCGTCAGCGATCAGGCAGCAGCCATATTCGTCACAGATTGCTCTCAGTTCAGCCATGTATCCATCTGGTGGAATGATAACTCCGCCTTCACCCTGGATAGGTTCTACGATGATTCCGGCAACCTTTTCGCCTACAGCTGTCAGGTTCTTAACTGCAGCTCTTGCAGCTTCTGCGTTACCATATTCAACGTGCTGTACCTGCTGGATCATAGGGATGAAGTCTTCTCTGTAAGCAGCCTTACCGCCCATTGAGATAGCGCCCATTGACTTTCCGTGGAAAGCGTTAACTGTTGAGATGAACCACTTACCGCCTGTAGCCAGTCTAGCCAGCTTCAGAGCCATTTCAACTGCTTCAGCACCACCGTTAGTCAGGAATGAGTACTGCATATCTCCAGGAGTTACTTCTGCGATCAGGTTGCAGAGGTATCCTCTCAGTGGGTCAACCAGTTCCTGTGAGTGCAGGCAGTATCTATCCAGCTGAGCTGCTACTGTCTTCTTGATCTGTCTGTTGTTGTGTCCACAAGCATAGATACCGAATCCGCCTAAGCAGTCGATAAATTCAACGCCGTTCAGATCTCTGAATACGTCGCCGTCATCTTCCCATTCAACGAATGCAGCGTCAGTTGATACTGACTTTCTGTATTCTAACCAACCTGGGTTATAGAACTTATTAAAGTTTTCGATTGAATCGTCATGGATAGCTTTCTTATCTTCTGCAGTCAGCTCTTCCTTTTCGATGTACTCACAAACACGTGTTGCAAGCTCTAATGCTTTCTTTAAATCCGCCATTTTAAACATCTCCTTTTAAAAATAAAATCAGTGTTAATTTGCGTGCCGCCTAGAGTTAGCGGCTATCGGTATAACTTCTTACTTTTAATTATATAAGAATTTTGAGTCAAATCAAGTACGAAGTCCATGTTTTTCTGTTACAAACATGCTATAAACGGCTTTATAAACTAGTTTCATAAGCAAATTTATCATTTTTACTATGGCACTTTTTTCGTATTATTCTCTTTATAATATGCTTTTTCTAGACTTTTTAGAGTCTCATGTGTACAATACAGTAAGAAAGGAATATTGATATGGAGTATTTGAAATCGACGATCCACGGCTTGCTCATAGGTATCGCCAACGCCATCCCCGGTGTGAGCGGCGGCACCATGGCCGTGATCCTCAATATATACGATAAAATAATGTATGCTATCAGTCCTAAGGGCCTTAAGGAAAATCTCAAGTTCCTCGTTCCTCTGGGTATAGGTGCAGTTCTGGGAGTCTTCCTTTTAAGCAACGTCATCGTTGCAGCTATGGAAAATTATCCGATGATCCTAAACTTCTGTTTCATCGGTCTCGTACTCGGCAGTCTTCCTGCCATATTCAAGCGAGCTAGGGGAGACGGTATACACAATCGAAACTGGCTCTTCTTCGCGGCCGCTCTCCTGCTGATGATAATACTGACATTTGCCAATCCGGATGCTTCGGCTGGTAAATCTCTTGAAGATTTCGGCGGCATCAGCTTTATCTTCTGCGTATGGCTTTTCATCACCGCGGCTATAGGCTGCGTATCTATGATACTTCCGGGGCTTTCAGGTTCACTCATCCTGCTGCTCCTCGGAACATACGGCGTTATCATGGAATCCATCGCATCGTTCAACTTCCTGCTTATCGGTGTGACCGGTCTGGGCGTGCTGACAGGCGGCGTAGTCGGTATCAAAGTCATCAAG
Source organism: Bacillota bacterium (assembly GCA_017416795.1). Taxonomy (GTDB): domain Bacteria; phylum Bacillota; class Clostridia; order Peptostreptococcales; family Anaerovoracaceae; genus Lentihominibacter. Next base: position 7,370 of record JAFQBD010000063.1, read on the forward strand.
AAGATGCTGAGATTCCATCCTCAGGCCCTGTACTTCGGCATACTCGGCCTTATGGTAGGCTCCATGATAATAATCTGGCCGGGCTTCATACCGAACGCTCAAGGCATCATCGCAGCCATAGGACTTATTGCTTTCACGTTGATCGCATATTTCATGTCACGCGACAGCGAATAACAGAATATTCATATGAAATGATCAAGGGGCCGTCTCGAAATAAAACCGAGACAGCCCCTTTTATGTCTATTCAGTTTTTATATAACCTGCAGATCCGGACCTTATATATATCTGCCCGCCAGTTCGTTCATCTTGACTTCCCATTCATATGGATCTGTATATGTTTCCATAAGTTCTCTTATAACTTTCTTATGGTACGGTGAAAGTCTTCCCATATCTTCAGGTCCGGAAACGACTGCCAGTCTTCTTGCCGCCTGATATCTCTTCTTTTCTTCTTCAGGCAGCGCCAGATATCCGTCTATCATGGCGATCATCTTGTCTTTATCGTTCTTGAGACTTCCTTCCACACCTTGCAGCAGATTTATCATATGATCACTGACAAGCTTAGTCTCTATGCCTTCAGCTTTCTCGATAACCGTTCTGATCTCTATAAGTTTCTCATCATCGCTGCACAGAGTGAATTCTCCGTTTAAATAATCTTCATAAAGTCCTGTTCCCGGTTTTATGAATGCCGTCCTCACTCTGAAGAAATCAGGATCGACAGCATTGATCACTTCCGCAGTACCGAGAGCATTTTCTACAGTAAGTTCCTTGCCGCCAACTCCCGGCATGAAGTAAACAGACAGTTCGATGCCGCCGGCCTTGACATTTCGTCCTGCTATGATCTCCTGCTCTGCCGTAACGCCTTTATTGATCTTCTTCAGCACAGCGTCTGAACCTGTCTCGAATCCCGAATGGATACGGTCAAGCCCCGCCGCCTTGAGCTCAGCGAATTCTTCCGCACTTACCTTCGACAGATTCTCCGCACGGCCGTAAGACGTTATCCTCTTGATAGAAGGGAATGCCTGACGCAGATAAACAAGGACGTCTGTCAATCTTCCGCTGCTCAGCACTGTAGTGTTCCCGTCCTGCAGGAATACGTTCTCTCCCCCGCCGATAAGCCAGTTGGCTATCATATAGAAACATTGCAGCTCATCTCCGTCATAGATCTGAAGCTGTCTATTGAGTCCTGCTATGTCCCAGCTTCCGTCCGGCGCCTGGAACTTTCTCACTCTATCGGCAATGACCACCATGTTATCGATATCTGCCCTGATGCTGTCAGCGCTGTATGCCTTGAACTGAGTCCCGCGATAAAGCTGGCAAAACTTGCATTTGTTCCATGTGCAGCCGTTAGTCACCTGCAGCAGCAAGCTCTCAGCCTCGCTTGGCGGTCTTATCGGTCCTATCCTGAATGTCGCTTCATTATATCCCATAGTTGTTCTCCTTTTATGTCATCTTATATTGTAATATTTTTTTGTTTTCAGCTTATGCATTATAATATACACCTATTGTACCATGTTTGTCCAGTTTTAAGGAGTATGTTAAATGCCTTTTTCAGAAACCTTATATCGCATCGCCACAGAAGCTGTACTTCCCGGCGTCTCCGGCGTCCTTTCATTCATCCCTACCATAGCCTTGATGATCTTCCTGCTTACACTTCTCCGAGAAAGCGGCCTTATCAAAGGACCTGCTGCATTATTCCTGACGGGCTTCAGCTGCTCAGTTCCCGCCATCACTTACTGCAGCACCATCCCCGACAAAAGGACACGCATGCTCATCATGTTTCTGATCCCCTATATCTCCTGCAGTGCCAAACTGCCGATCTACGTACTTATCTCTTCGATATTCTTCCCGGCATTCCCACAGGCAGTCATAGGCTGCATATATCTTCTCGGCATACTCATCGTCGCAGCATCACTCTTCTCAGCAAAACATCTGGGCCTCATACAAAGCGCAGACATCCTGCCAATGCAAAGCACGGCTGCTCTCGCAGAGCGAAGTTCAGATCTGCGCCAAGGAGAGGCTTCTTCCCTGCTTCGCGGCCGAGGACTTCTTCGGCTTCGCCGTCCCTCTCTTCGCGTTCTATTCGATGCCGTAACAGAAAGCTGTCTGGGTTTCGTTAAGAAAGCTTTTACCGTTATCCTCGCTGCATCAGTCCTCGTATGGATCCTGCAGAACCTGGACTCATCTCTTCACTACACTCCTGATATAGATAAGAGTCTGCTGGCATATATCGGGCGATTATTCGAACCGCTCTTTGCACCTTTGGGCTTCGGCGACCGGCGTGCGATATCTGCCCTTCTTGTAGGCATATCCTCTAAAGAATCTATCGTCAGCACCTTTGCAGTACTGGCAGGATCCCCGGATAGGCAGGCTCTTTCCTTAATGCTGAATGATATATTCACACCTGCATCAGCTTTCAGCTTCATGGTCTTCTGCCTGCTTTATATTCCTTGTATCGCTTCTCTCATAGCCATGAAAAACGTGACCGGAAATCTTCGGACTCCTCTGGTCATCCTGTCATGTCAAACAGTGTTTGCCTGGTGCTTATCTTTCTTGATATTTCACTCTATTAAAGTTATAATTTGATTACATGAAAGTTATATCCTGAAACTACAGGAGGTGAGATATGAAATTATATATAGCAGATGCTTTTACCGATAAGCTTTTTGGCGGCAATCCTGCCGGCGTAGTGATTTTCGAAGATGGCGAAGACTTCCCTGCAGCCGAGATCATGAGAAAGACTGCGGCAGAGCTTAGGTATTCCGAAACAGCATTCATAAAACAGCTTTCCGAAAAGGAATTCAACATCAGGTATTTCACACCTGCTGACGAAGTGGATCTGTGCGGGCATGCTACTATAGCATCCTTTTCCTGCCTGCTGGACGCAGACCTTGTGAAGGATGGAGATGATTATATCAACCACACATTGGCAGGGACTCTCAACATAGGTATCAAGGATGGCTTCATCATGATGGATATGGCAGTTCCGGAATATATCGGGACTATTTCCGCAGAAGCCGATCTAAGGGAGCTTTATGACATAATGGGTCTTCCGTATGCTCCTGTTGAGGCTAAAGATGTTTACGATGAAGAGATACAGCTTCTTCCTATGATGATATCCACAGGGCTTCCTGACATCATCATGCCTGTTCAGACAAGATGCGATCTCGAGGAAACATCGCCTGACTTCGCCAGACTCACTGAACTTTCGAAACGTTATAATGTAGTGGGTGTCCATGCATTTACTCTCGATGCTGCCGATGAGACGATCAGAGCTCACTGCAGGAACTTCGCACCTCTCTACGATATAGACGAAGAAGCGGCTACAGGAACATCTAACGGAGCCCTCACTTATTACCTCTATAAGAACGATATTTTAAAGCCCGGAAACAGCTCTGCTTTCGTTCAGGGAGAGGCCATGGACAGACCTTCTCGTATCCTCTCATGGCTCGATGAAGCAGGCAAAAATTCCGATGCAGATGTATGCGTTCGCGTAGGCGGAAGCGCAATTATACTTGCAAAAGGTACAATCTTGCTTTAATACTCAAAATGGGTGCTCAGCGCACCCATTTTTATTGACACAAATACCTTTATAAGGGTATTCTATTACTATAATGTTAAAGGTTTAACATGAAATGAATTTATGCAGCAACGTTACAACAAAAGAAAGGAGTTACTCATGAGTAACACATGCGCTAACTGTGCAGATGCACAGGTAAAGGCACAAAAACTGGATGAGATAGTAGCTAAGTACAAAGATACTCGCGGCGCTTTGATTCCTGTTCTTCACGAAGCTCAGGAAGTATACGGATATCTTCCGCTGGAAGTACAGAGAGTGATCGCTGAAAAGCTGAATATCCCTCTGGCAGAAGTATATGGAGTAGTAAGCTTCTATACTCAGTTCTCCATCTATCCTAAAGGACAGTACCAGATCAATGTATGTATGGGTACTGCGTGCTACGTTAAAGGCGCTAACGAAGTTCTGGACAAGTTCAGAACAAGACTTAGTATCGACGTTGGCGAATGCACTGAAGACGGCAAGTTCTCACTGGAAGCTTGCAGATGTATCGGTGCCTGCGGACTCGCTCCTGTAGTTACGATCAACGATGAAGTTTACGGTAAGCTGACCGCCGACGATGTTGACGGCATCCTCGACGATTACGAAGCAAGATAGGAAAAGGAGTACAACATGATCAAGAATGCAAAAGAACTCACTACACTGAGGGATCATGCTAGACAGTCCATGGAGATCCGTCTCGACAGACTGGTAGATCCTTCTCCTGAAAAACACAAAATAGACATCCTGGTATGCGGCGTGGCAGGTTGTGCATCTTCAGGATCACTGAAGGTCGCTGACGCCATCGAAGAACAGATCAAAGCTAACGGACTTGGCGAAGAAGTCAAAGTCATCAAGACAGGCTGCTTCGGTCTGTGCGCTGAAGGTCCTATCATGATGGTTTGTCCTGAACACGTTATGTACACTAAGGTAACACCTGAAGATGTGGCAGAGATCTTTGAAGAACACATCAAGGGCGGTAATGTCGTTAAGCGTCTTTTAGCAGGCGAAAACGAATATGAAGAAATCAAAGACCGTCTCCCTCAGATCCCATTCTTCTCAATGCAGAAGAGAATCGCTCTGAACAACTGCGGTATCATCGATCCTGAAAATATAGATGAATACATCGCTCTCGACGGTTATCAGGCTCTGGCTAAAGTTCTCAACGAATATGAACCTGATGATGTAATAGATGAAATCAAGAAATCCGGCCTCAGAGGAAGAGGCGGCGGCGGATTCCCTACTGGTCGTAAGTGGGAATCATCAGCAGTAGTGCAGGATCACGAAAAGTACGTTATCTGTAACGCCGACGAAGGTGACCCGGGTGCATTCATGGACAGATCCATCCTGGAAGGCGACCCTCACTCAGTTATCGAAGCTATGATCATCAACGGTTATGCTGTTGGTTCACATCAGGGCTACATATACGTAAGAGCTGAGTACCCTGTAGCAGTACAGAGACTCAATGTTGCTATCAAACAGGCTAAGGAATACGGCTTCCTGGGCAAGAACATCCTCGGCAAGGGATTTGACTTCGACCTGGAAGTAAGACTCGGTGCCGGCGCATTCGTATGCGGTGAAGGTTCAGCTCTGATGACTTCTATCGAAGGTAAGAGAGGCGAACCTAGACCTAAGCCTCCTAGATCAGCAGAAAAGGGACTTTGGAAGAAGCCTACAGTTCTCAACAACGTAGAAACTTATGCCAACATCCCTCAGATCATCAGAAACGGTGCTGACTGGTTCAAGGGCATCGGTACAGAAGGCTCCAAGGGAACTAAGGTATTCGCTCTCGGCGGTAAGATCAACAATATCGGTCTGGTAGTAGTTCCTATGGGAACTACACTGAGAGAGATCATCTACGATATCGGCGGCGGTATCCCCGGCGGCAAGGCATTCAAGGCTGCTCAGACAGGCGGTCCTTCAGGCGGATGTCTCCCTGCCGACTGTCTCGATACTCCTATCGACTACGATTCACTGACTAAGCTTGGTTCAATGATGGGTTCAGGCGGTCTGATCGTAATGGACGAAGACACTTGTATGGTCGACCTGGCAAGATTCTTCCTGGACTTCACAGTTGATGAATCATGCGGTAAGTGTCCTCCATGCCGTATCGGTACTAAGAGAATGCATGAGATCCTGGTAAGGATCACAGAAGGTAAGGGCGAACCTGAAGACCTGGATAAGCTGGAAGTTCTGGCTAAGAACATCAAGGCTTCAGCTCTCTGCGGACTTGGACAGAGTGCTCCTAACCCTGTACTCTCAACAATGAAATACTTCAGAGACGAATATATGGCTCACGTTGTAGACAAGAAATGTCCTGCAGGCGTGTGCAAGTCCATGGTTAAGTTCATCATCGATACAGATGTCTGCAGAAACTGCGGTATCTGTAAGAAGAATTGTCCTACAGGAGCTATCTCCGGAGACAAGAACACTCCATTCGTTATCGATCAGGATAAGTGCGTCAAGTGCGGAGTTTGTATGGAAAAATGTCCATTCAAGTCCATCTACAAGAACGCGTAGTAAGGAGGCTGCTTAGATATGAACAAAGTAAATATAACCATAGACGGCATCAAATTATATGTGCCCGCAAACTATACTATCCTGGAAGCTGCCAAGGAAGTAAGCATCAACATCCCTACACTCTGCTTCCTGAAAGACGTCAATGAGATCGGCTGCTGCCGTATGTGTCTCGTTGAAGTAAAGGGCTCAAGCGCACTCCAGGCTGCATGCGTACATCCTGTAAAGGAAGGCATGGAAGTATTCACACATACACCAAAGGTTATGGAAGCCAGAAAAGTAAATCTGGAACTGATCCTTTCAAATCATAATGCAAGCTGTCAGACTTGTACAAGAAGCTGGATGGACTGCGAACTGCAGGCTCTGGCTAACAAACTGTCAGTAGACATGGTAAGATTCGAAGGCGAAAACAAGAAGCTTCCTCTGGACGTTGGCGTATCCATCGTAAGAGACCCTAACAAGTGCATCCTTTGCAGAAGATGCGTAAGCGCTTGTAAGAATATCCAGACAGTAGGCGTTATCGATATGGTAAACAGAGGATTCAACACTCAGGTAGGTTCACCGTTCGGAATGCCTCTGGCAGAAACTCCATGTGTCAACTGCGGACAGTGCATCAACTACTGCCCTGTAGGCGCTCTCCATGAAAAGGACGATATCGATAAGGTTTGGGAAGCTATCTACGATCCGACTAAGCATGTAGTAGTTCAGACTGCTCCTGCAGTAAGAGTTGCTCTCGGAGAAGACTTCGGAATGCCTATTGGTACTCCTGTAACAGGCAAGATGGTAACAGCTCTCAGAATGCTGGGCGTTGACAAGGTATTCGATACAGATACAGGTGCTGACCTGACTATCATGGAAGAAGTTGCTGAACTGATCGACAGAGTAAGAGGCGGCGGCAAGCTCCCTCTGATCACATCCTGCTCACCTGGATGGATCAAGTTCTGCGAACACAACTTCCCTGAAATGCTGGACAACGTTTCATCATGTAAGTCACCTCAGCAGATGTTCGGTTCCATCCTCAAGTCATATTATGCTGAAAAGAACGATATCGATCCTAAGGATGTATTCGTAGTATCAGTAATGCCATGTACTGCCAAGAAGTTCGAAGCAGCAAGACCTGAGATGGAAGTTGACGGCATCAGAGACGTTGACGTAGTTCTGACTACAAGAGAACTGGGTAAGATGATCTATGACATCGGTATCGACTTCCCTGATCTGGGAGATTCAGACTTCGACAATCCATTCGGCAACGCTACAGGTGCAGGCGTTATCTTCGGTGCTACAGGCGGCGTTATGGAAGCGGCTCTCAGAACAGCTGCTGACCTGCTGACAGGTATCTCTGCAGACAACATCGAATACGAACCTGTAAGAGGTCTTGAAGGAATCAAGGTCGCTACAGTTCAGGCAGGCGATCTTACCTTAAGAGCTGCAGTTGCTCACGGACTGGGCAATGCAAGAAAACTGATGGAAAAGATCGAAAGCGGTGAAGAAGAATTCCACTTCGTAGAAATCATGGCTTGCCCTGGCGGATGTGTTAACGGCGGCGGACAGCCTCTCCAGTTATCAGACGTAAGAAGCTGGACAGATGTCAGAGCTGAAAGAGCAAAGGGACTCTACACAGAAGACAGAGGAACTTTCATCAGAAAGTCTCATAACAACCCTGCAGTCAAGAAGCTGTACAAGGAATACCTCGGTATGGCAGGCGGAAGCAGAGCACATCAGCTCCTCCACACTCACTACGAAGCCAGAGGAAATTACGAAGATTAATTCTAAGATCCGATACTAAAATACCAATTACTAAGTGACAACAGACCAAAATGATATGTACCCCCTTTACTGGACAAACCAGTAGAGGGGGATTTTTTATGCGCTACAGTTATGAATTCAAAAGAAATTGTATAGAACTTTATCGTAAGGGTCGTTGGCCAGATACTCCCGAAGGAATTAAAGAATCTAATTTTCGAATCAAAGTAAGACAATGGGTTCGAATCGAGGAGGCATGTGGCCCAGAAGCTTTACGACATAAGAATCAGAACAAAAATTGGACAGCTGAAGAACGTTATGCATTAGTTGCACAAGTTATGGCCGGTCGATCTTGTCAATCTGTAGCTTTAGCCGCTGGAATAAATGATGGTATGCTTTACCGATGGGTTCGCAAATACAAAGAGTTGGGATATAATGGGCTTGTAAACATGAAAAAAGGGAGACCACGCAAGGAGCCTAAAATGAAAAAGAAAGCGATCTCAACTCCAATTACCGAATCAGAACGCGAAGAACTTATCCGACTTCGAGCCGAAAACGAATATATTAAGGCAGAGATTGAAGTCATAAAAAAAGAAATCGCCTTGAGGCACGAAAAATGGGCTGCGGAACTCAAGGCGAAAAAGCAGCGATCATCAAGGAACTCAGAGAACAAGGATTCCAACTAAAACACTTGTTAAAGGCAATGGAAATGCCTAAATCCACCTACTACTATGAAATCAGTAAAGTAGATGCTGTAGAAGTGCGAAATCAAGAGCTTATGGATGAGATCAAAGAAATCTTTGAACACCACAAGTACAGATACGGTGTTAGGCGTATCCATAAAGAACTTGTAAATCGCGGTCATAATGTTAATCATAAACGAGTACAGAGACTCATGCATAACATGGGGCTAATGGGAAAACGACCGAAAGAAAAATATCACTCATATATAGGTGAAATCGGCAAAGTTGCTGATAATATCATTGATAGAGATTTCAGCACGACTGCGCCATTACAAAAATGGACAACGGATGTTTCTCAGTTCAATTTTTCATGGGGCAAATGTTATCTTTCGCCTATCCTTGATATGAATACAAATGAAATCATATCATACGATTTATCGCTCAGTCCTAATTTAGAACAAATACATCGAATGCTAGATAAAGCATTTAAGAAATTTCCTTCTGTTGAAGGATTGATATTTCATTCAGATCAAGGCTGGCAGTATCAGCATGAATATTTTAGAAACACATTAAAAGAACATGGAATAGTTCAATCTATGTCCAGAAAAGGTAATTGTATTGATAACTGTATTATGGAAACATTCTTTGGAAGATTAAAGAATGAGATGTATTATGGCTATGAAAAGGAATATGATTCATTTGAAGCTTTTGCAAAAGCTATGGACAAATACATAAGTTATTACAACAACGAACGGATTCAGGCAAAAACAAAATGGATGCCTCCTGTGAAATACAGGGAAGCATCCATGTGTGCCTAGCTCATATATCTATGTGTCCAGGAAACTGGGTACATATCAAAACTGTTGTCACTTTTTTATTTGTATATATTTTTTATTTTTAGGTGTTGACAATTATTCCGACATGCTGTATCATTCATAACTGTAGGCTACACATTGCTTTAAAGTGCTAAAGTGATAAATCACTAAACAGCACCGCATATACGAAAATCATAAAATATGGAGGACACAATTATGAAAAAGAAAATTATGGCGATCACTGCAGCAGCTATTATGGCATTATCATGCTTCGCACTTACAGGATGCGGCGGCGGTGAAGAAGCTTCTGCCGATGCCGATCTGGCTTACGTTCAGGATAAGGGCACTCTTGTTGTAGGTATAACTGACTTCGCACCAATGGATTACAAGGATGACAACGGCGAATGGATCGGTTTCGATGCCGATCTGGCAAGAGATTACGCTGAATACATCGGTGTTGATGTTGAATTTATCGAAATCAACTGGGATTCTAAGGAAATGGAACTTGAAAACAAGAACATCGACTGTGTATGGAACGGCATGACTCTCACTGACGGAGTTATGGAAGCTATGGAAACTTCAAACGCATATTGCAACAACGCTCAGGTAGTTGTTGTTAACGACGATATAGCTGACAGCATAAAAAGTGTTGAAGACTGCATGGATCTCAGCTTCGTAGTCGAAGCAGGTTCTGCCGGTGAAGAAATGGCTAACGAAAACGGATTTGATGCTATGGCAGTTGAAACACAGGCAGATGCTCTTATGGAAGTCGCAGCAGGAACTGCACAGGCTTGCGTTATCGACTCTCTTATGGCAGGAGCTATGATCGGTGAAGGTACATCTTATGAAGATCTGACAACTACTATCGGTCTTAACGAAGAACTGTACGGTGTAGGCTTCAGAAAAGGATCAGACATGGCTGCTTCACTGAATGAATTCCTGAAAGAAGCTTGGGCAGACGGAACTATCATGGAAATCGCTAAGACATACGGAACACAGGAAAGTGTGATTGAACAGAAATAATCAAGGAGAGCAAATATGTTTCAACAAGTTATGATGGAGCTTACTACAGGCTCTGTTAAAACACTAGAAATATTTTTCCTGACATTAATAGGTTCGTTACCTTTAGGCCTGCTCATTTCCTTTGGAACCATGAGCAGGTTTCTTCCGCTTAAGGGACTGATGAAGACCATCGTATGGATCGTCAGAGGTACGCCTTTAATGCTTCAGCTTATCATAATCTATTACGGTCCGGGACTCATTCTGGGAGCTAACATTTGGGGCATGGGTTCTGAAGGCAGATTTATAGCTGTACTTGTTGCCTTCATAATCAATTACGCATGCTACTTCTCAGAAATATACAGAGGCGGCATAGAAAGCATCCCTCAAGGGCAGTACGAAGCCGGCGAAGTTCTGGGACTCAGTAAAAGGCAGGTATTCTTTAAAATCGTCTTATTACAGGTAGTAAAGAGGATCCTGCCGCCGATGAGCAATGAATTCATAAACCTTGTTAAGGATACTTCTCTGGCAAGGATCATAGCAGTATACGAGCTTATATGGGCAGGACAAGTATTCATAAAATCAGACGGGCTTATTTGGCCGTTATTTATGACAGGCGCATACTATCTGATTTTCAGCGGACTGCTTACCATAGCCTTCGCTAAACTCGAAAAGAAACTGAGTTATTTTAAATAGAAAGGAGGAAACCATGGCAATACTTGAAATAAAGAACCTTCACAAATCATTCGGCAAAACAGAAGTATTAAAAGGCGTTGACCTTTCTTTGGAAAAAGGCGAAGTCCTCGCTATCATCGGTTCCTCCGGCGGTGGCAAAACCACGCTTCTTCGCTGCATAAACTATCTGGAACTGGCAGAAGAAGGAACTATCGAGGTAAAGGGAGAGCTTATCTATGACGGAGAAAAGTCCATCACTGACGAAGAGATCAGGAAGAACAGACTCCACTTCGGTATGGTCTTCCAGCAATTCAACCTTTTCCCTCAGTACACTGTAAAAGAGAACATAACATTAGCACCTAAACTGCTGAAAAAATATCCTGATGCAGAAATAGACAGTACAGCTGATGAACTCATAGCTAAAGTCGGACTCAGTGATAAGGCTGATAACTACCCATGGCAATTATCCGGCGGTCAGCAGCAGAGAGTTGCCATAGCCAGAGCAATGGCTATGGAGCCTGATATTCTTTGCTTCGACGAACCTACTTCTGCGCTGGATCCTGAACTTACAGGAGAAGTTCTAAGGGTAATAAAGAGCCTCAAATCAAAAGACAACACCATGGTCATCGTTACTCACGAAATGGGGTTTGCTAAAGAGGTGGCAGATAAGATAGTCTTCATCGATAACGGTAAGGTAGAAGCTGCCGGATCTCCTGCTGAGATCTTCGATAACCCTAAAAGTGAAAGGCTGAAATCTTTCTTAGCAGCAATGCTAAAAGCATAACGATATAACAAGCAACACAAAATAAAAAAGACAACATAGCTGTTTTAGCAATGTTGTCTTTTTGGGTTCTTTATATGTACTGCAGCAATATAGCAAATATCGGGATGGTTATAATACACATAACTGTTGTTAGCATAACGCCCTTTACTGCGAAATTGACATCTGCTTTATATTGTTCAGAGAAAATTACAGAACACATCGCTACCGGCATTGCCGCTTCGATGATTATAGCTGATGCCAAAAGGCTTCCTGTTCCGATTATCAGCTTAACGAATATGAGACCTATAATCGGTGTCACTATCAATTTAAGCAAACATACAATATATGCATGTTTTGCTCTGAAGAGTTCCTTGAAATCCATGTCTGCAAGATGAGAACCTATAACTATCATAGCCAGAGGACTTGTGATATTACCTATGGAATTAAGCGGTCCTGCTATGATATCCGGCAGCGTCACCTGACCGATAAATAATGCCAGACCTATGATAAGTCCGAAGAAGCAAGGGTTGAGGCTTTCCTTGACAGCCTGTTTTATTATCTCCTGCTTCGTTCTCTTCTCATCTCCGGGTTTGATGATGGCTATGCCGATGGTGAACATGAATACGTTATATACAGCATCGCAAAGCGCACCGTAGAGTACTGCTTCCTGTCCGAAGAGACCACTGAGTACAGGGAATCCTATGAATCCCGTATTACCGAACATCAGCATGAATGTGAATATGCCCGATTGTGTCGGAGGCAGATTCGCTTTCTTGCTGGCGATACGAGCGATCAACATGGTGAATGCGATTATGATGGAGAAAATTATGATCGCGTATTTGCAGTTGTTCAGTATCTCCATGGAGAATTCCATCTGCATCGATACTATGATAAGACAAGGGAATGTCACATTGGTAATAAGCGATGACATGCCTTCTGCATGCTGCTTAGTGAGCAATCCCATCTTCTTCATTATGTATCCGGGCAGCATTATTATAAATATTTTTGCCAGTGCTATTATGATATCAAGTGTTCCCATTATTGCTCCTAGTTCTTCGAATATATGGTCTTAGTGCTGATGCCTTCCAGGGCGCCAAGCTTTCCCGATAGGGCGCTTATGATATTCTGCTCCGCCTCAAGCGCGATGCTTATTATCGACATCTCCTTATGTGGATGAGGCACTCCCATACGCCCTATTATATATTTTCTGTAATCATGAAGCAAGGCATTCAGTTTCTCAACCGATGCCTCGTTTTCAACTATTATTCCTATCAATGCAGTTCTTGTGTCGTTATTCATTATAAACTCCCGATAAGGTCATATCGTTTTTAGACGTTCTATGTTCTATCGTCCGTGGCGATGGCTCCCCTGCGCTACATGGCTTCTTGTTACCGCCTTGGAAATAGCGATCTGCGCTTTTAGCACATCGTTAGGATCTCCGTCATCTTCGTGCTTTACAAGCCAGTCTTCAGCCTTTGCTTTCTCGCTGAGAACTCTTTCCATATCGATATCTTCAGCCCATTCCACCGCGTCGGTATATATGATGATACTGTCTTTCACGTCGATGAATCCACCGGAGATAGCTGCAACACGAAATTCGTCCTTGTCAGCACCCTCTTCCTGGATCCAAAGCTCACCGATATCCAGAAGCTTGCATGCCCAAGAGTGGCCGTACATGAATCCTTCATCTCCCTCGAGGGTAGTGACTATCACCAGTTCAACGAAACCACGATAAAATCTCTTGGAAGGAGTTATTATTTCTAATTTGATGCTGTTAGCCATAATACTCTCCCGTAAAACTTACTTTTTACTGTTTTCAAACTTTTCAACGACTTCATCGATGCCGCCTGCCATCAGGAACATCTGCTCAGGGATCTCGTCATGCTTGCCTTCCAGTATTTCCTTGAAGCCCCTTACAGTTTCCTTGAGAGGCAGATATTTACCTTCCATTCCTGTGAATTGTGATGCCACACTGAATGGCTGAGACAGGAATCTCTGGATCTTTCTTGCTCTTGCTACGACCAGCTTATCTGAATCAGAAAGTTCATCCATACCCAGAATGGCTATGATATCCTGAAGATCCTTATATCTCTGCAGAACTTCCTGTACTCCTCTCGCAGTATTGTAATGTTCTTCTCCCAGAATGAGAGGATCCATGATCCTGGATGTTGATTCCAGCGGATCTACTGCAGGGTAGATACCCAGTGATGAGATCGCTCTTGAAAGTACTGTAGTCGCATCAAGATGTGCAAATGTAGTAGCAGGCGCCGGGTCTGTAAGGTCGTCCGCAGGGACATATACAGCCTGAACGGAAGTGATTGAGCCCTTCTTAGTGGAAGTGATCCTTTCCTGCAAAGCGCCCATTTCCGTCGCCAGTGTAGGCTGATATCCTACGGCTGAAGGTACACGTCCCAGCAGTGCTGATACTTCCGATCCTGCCTGAGTGAATCTGAAAATATTATCTATGAACAGAAGTACGTCCTGTCCTTCCTTATCTCTGAAATGCTCTGCCATAGTAAGACCTGTCAGGGCAACCCTCATTCTCGCGCCCGGCGGTTCATTCATCTGTCCGAATACCATGGCCGTCTTATCTATAACGCCTGACTCGATCATTTCATAGTACAGGTCATTACCTTCTCTCGTTCTTTCGCCTACTCCGGCAAATACAGATATACCGCCGTGTTCTTTGGCGATATTATTGATAAGTTCCTGGATAAGTACGGTCTTGCCTACTCCCGCACCGCCGAAAAGACCTACTTTACCGCCTCTTGTATATGGTGCGATCAAGTCGATTAC
>JAFQBD010000064.1 GCA_017416795.1 Bacillota bacterium
GACTTAAGGAGGCTTCAAATGACTAAGCAAAATAAACTTTTACAAACCATAAGCACGGCCCTTTTGTGCATGGTTATTATCCTAGTGGGAATATGGACTGCTACTGAACAGTCACATGCTATAAGGGTTACTAACGATCCGGCTCCGAGCCATGATTGGTATTATGGCGACTCACAGAATAAAAACGGCCCGGGAATAGGAACTAACAAGGAACTCACTAGATGCGTCAAGGGCGTCGAGGTTTTAGGAGAAGCTTTCGTACACGGCGGTAATGACAGAGTAGATAAATCCTACGGAATCGGAAATCCTGTAGCTGTTAAATGCTATGTAGACAGCGAAGAAGAAAGAGAAAATGTATATATCCAAGGGCAGAAGATCGACAAGGGTTGGTTAGTTCGCGGAAACATGCAGCATTTATATAATCTCCACCATTCACCTCTTGCCGGTAACAATGGCAGTGCTTCAGATAAAAACATAGGTTGGCCTACAGACGCCTACTGTGATGAATTCTTCGCATACGAAGGCGAAAAATTCAAAATCGTTGATTATGATGAAGATTGGGTTTATTTCTGGAGCAACGGGACAAAGTCATATGAGGGAACTCATACAGCCTATTGCTTAAACTGGTTACTTTTAAGATCACATCCTGCAGGCTTTTATAAGATGGACAGAGACTATGTATGGATGAATCTCTATGAAAACGATATTCCTGTTAAAACTACAGATAAAGAAGTGGGAATAGGCTATATATCAAAAGGTGCATACCTTTATCAGAAACCGGGAAATACAGGTGAGGGACCATGCTATGCAGTTGGAACAAACACAGAACTCTTGGTTGCCGATGCGACTCCTGTTAAATCCGTAAAAGCGGGAGATAAGAACGAATACTACAGAGTTCAGTTCGTTGGCAGCAACGACACATACTACATGGGATATAAATGGTACTATGTGTATGTAAACAGCAAGTATATCAACGTATATAGATATATCAACGAAAACAAGGACCTCAAGTTGCCCGCAAATGCGGCTAAAGCATATATCTATAGCCCATCTGTTACTGTAGCCGCTGATCGAATGTATACCGAAAAGAGCACAAGTAGCAAGAAGATAAATGGCTATCTTGGAGACGGTGCGAAGGTATATGTTGACGTTGACAAAACAGATGACACTTGGGCAGCAGTACAGTTCAACGACCAGATTGGATATGTGAAGGCAAATACTGCACAATCTCATGTACAGTATTATGTCGACGACATTTGGATCCAGGACATCAAGGACAATAAATATGTTCTTTCCTGCGGAAAGATCCCGGCGAAAGTTATATTGAAATTTAAGGATAAAAACGGCAAGACTATTGAGTGGACTAATTCAAGCGGTAAAACCAGCAATGCGATTCAATATAGCGCGAACGTTACCAAAATGACAGTACCGGCAGCAGTATTTGACAGCAAGAGTCGCGTTACATCAGCAGTTAAAGCCACAGCGAAAGTATCGGGAGATGATAAATACAGTGCATCTATAACCCTTAAATGGCCCGCTAAGCCATCATCTTCTTTTAGCAAAAGAAGTGCTACCAATAACGTTATAACGATGTATGGCACATCAAAGGGCGCACAGGTTCAATACTCAACAAGCAGCTCATTTAAAAATGCTAAGTCCGTCACAGCAACAGGTTCCTCAATTACAGTAAAGAATCTTAAGAAGAACACCAAGTACTATTTCAGATATCGAAATACACTTGAAGTTGATACTGCTAATGGTAAAAAGGTGATTTACAGCGACTGGTCAAAGACAGTTACTGTTAAGACAACGAACATCACTGTAAAGACACCTGTTCTCAAGAAACCTGTACCGGGCAAGAAAAAAGTAACTCTTAAGTGGTATAAGTACAAGGGGACAGCTAACAGCCATGAACTTATTGTAGCGACAAATAAGAAATTTACTAAAAATGTTAAGAAGGGTGCTGCAACAAAGAGCAAGTGTATAACCGAAATCAGAGGTCTCAAGGCGAAGACAAAATACTATGTTAAAATGAGATCTGTTTATCATCATGGTTCACAAACTTATTATTCCAAGTGGACAAAGGTGAAGTCATTTAAGACGAAATAGCGTATAATTATCAACGGCTACCGACAAGTTTTGTCGGTAGCTTTTATTTTATCCTCCTCTTTATGCGAAAATCCTCCTAACTCGGTGTTATATAATATTAGGGTTTTTCGTATTGGGAACGTGCCAGGCACGGTAAGGAGGTTTAATGTCATGGACAGGGAATTCTATATTAATAATCTTGAAATCAATCATCTGTTCATAAGGAACTGCTTTGATAATTTCATTGATAGTCATGGCGAGCTTTACGGAAGAGTTATTTCCGAATATATGCTTCTTTCAAATGTAGACTTTATTTTTCATTTGGTTATAAAATAGTTTGCATAAAAAAGTATGATGATCGCCCTTCTACGCATTAATGTTCATATCATGATATATCGCTTCCTGGAATACTAAATGGCAGAGAACATATGGGAAATAATTCATCAACAATAGCATAAGCAATTATAGTAAAACAGCAGGACTTTTTCTCATAGGTTCTGCTGTTTAGTTTAACCACCGGTCGCCCTCCTCTGGGTTCCCGGGATCCGTTTGTCATCTATACACGCCTGATAGCTGTCAAACGAGTCTGCTGCAGGCACTCGTTGCCAGCGACGGCATAGATGAAACAGATTATTCTTTCTTGAATTAAAGGTTTGCCGGTGTTAGAATATGGTTGCGATAAGCCACGTCATATTTACAGGATAATCTGTACAATATGGGTGATAGCAATTTGATAGCAAAATTTCAAATAGACCATGCTGAATTTGTGGCTAAGCCAGAATTTTATTCTTCTGATCACCATTTCTCTGTAATCCTGCCAAATAGAAGTGTGGCGGAACTATCTCAATTAGAATTTGCAGAAACCCAACTTTCTATTGGCAAACCACAACTTTCTGCCGACAAACCACAACTATCTACTGAAAAACCACAACTTTCTACTGAAAAACAGCAATTATCTCATGGAAGTGTAGAAACTGACTGGGAGTTAAACTACTTTAAAGATGTTGTTTTGAGCAGAAATCGTGAAGAGTTCAAAAACAAAACTATTGTTGGATTAATTGAACTATTTGATCGTTATAGATATGCGTACAACTTCAATAGACGTAATTTTGCAGATGTATTAAATATAAGTGAAAACTGGGCATCACAGCTGATTAAAAAGTGCATCAATCTAGATATTATTCGTAAAGTGAAGCGTGACGAATATTGTTTTATAGCAGATAAAAATGATAGGGAATAGATAGCATACAAATGTTTAAGGAGGGGCTTTTGGATGTTAGATCGAATGCGATTTGAGATGTATTGGAGTTACTATATTTCGATTGAAGAAATGTTAAGGAAAACAAGTCAATATGTGTCACCATCAAAAGAAAACAAGAATACCTATTCAGATGAATTTGCGAAAATTATTTTGCTATCATGTTCTGAGATCGATTCCATATTAAAGAAGCTGTGTGAGTTGAATGGAATTATATGCGAAGAAAAAAAGTATAATATGAATGTCTATGTAGACGCAATAGATAAAATTAGAATGGTAAAAGAACTGGCATATTCTCCTGAATTATATACATCAGTAAATGAAAAAGCATTGATTGTTTTTCCTTATCAAAATTTGAATAAGAATAAAGCTTATGCTGGATTAGAATGGTGGAGAGATTACCAAAAAATTAAGCACAATAGGATAGAAAACGCCGAATGTGGGAATTTGTATAATGCTGTTTCCTCAGTTGCAGCACATTTGATATTAGTAAGAGCGCTAATTGAATTTCTGGATGAATATAGTGGAAAAGAATATGTACAAGAAAATAAATGGTCAGATTATATGATTCCTTGCGTTTAGAAGTAAAGCTGTTATGATTTCTAAAGGATTAAGGTGTGGTCCGTGATACCATTTTGGTACCAAAAAAACTAGCAAATTCCCCGGATTTACTGTATAATAGCCTCAGAAGATGAAAAATAAAACTTTAGGTTAAACAAATTTGTTTAACCTAACGATATAGTTCTCGAATGGGAATAGTGCTACTCGACGATTGGCAAGCGAATCGAAGACAGAGTCGTAAGCAGACTTTTTGCCAGAGCGGTCGAAATCTTTGATTTCGGGCACCGCTGAATAATATAATTGAATATTTAAGGTCTTATCCGGCCGGGCCATTCGCAGGCAAATAGTGCGTGAGGATTAAACTAAACAGTTAGTCCTCGCGCTTTTTGTTTTGTTAAATTAATTATTATAGATAAGAGTAGTTGCTGTTTACTAAAAAACAAAAGGTTGAAAAACCCTATTTAATAGGGTATAATATATTGGAAAGGTGAGATAATAAATGACAAGAACTTTTGTAGAACTCCCACTGTTTCGCGCTAAATGGAAAAAACTTGGATTGAATGATGATGATTTAAAAAGATTACAGGAAGAGATACTGCTTGATCCTAAAATCGGTGCTGTGATGAAAAATACCGGAGGTATTCGAAAAATGCGATTTGCTTTTGAGCATCGAGGTAAAAGCGGAAGTATCCGTGTCATATATATTGACTTTGAAGTATATGAGAAAATATATCTTTTAACTGCATATCCTAAGAATGAGAAAGATAACCTTTCAAAATCAGAACGTAATGAACTTCGAGAATTAGTTAAGGTTCTTGAGAATCAGCTTAAAGAAAGCGAGGAGGGCTGAGCATGTCTGTATTTGATGAAATCAAAACCGGATTAAACGAAGCAATCGAATATGAAAAGGGCAAGCTGAGGGCAAACGCAAAAACGATCAATGTTGCTCCAATCGAAGAATTCACCGCAAGCGAGATCAAAGAAATTCGCAAAAATGCAGGGATGACACAGGTGTTGTTTGCGAATTATCTTGGTGTGTCACTAAAAACCGTTGAAGCATGGGAGGCTGGAAGAAATAAGCCGAATGGAACGGCTCGCAGGATGTTATCCATTACTAAAAGAAATCCGCATTTTCCGAGAAGTTCAGGGATTATTTTATAACACTTTTGATTGACAAGACTGCCCTTTGTGAATAAAATATAACAGGAGACTCTGCTTTTGTGGAAAGTCTGACAGGGAGGATGCGTCATGGACTGAAAGCGCATCTGAGACGAGTAGTAAGTATGGGAACACTCCGAGTTTTAAAACAGCTTAATATTTTAAAGTGGGTATATCATATATAATGTATACCAATGCGGGTGGCACCGCGGGTGAAAGAAATTTTACTCGTCCCAAGAATACCAGATATTTCTTGAGACGAGTTTTTTAATTACAGGAGGATATAGAAATGTATAGAACACAATTCTGCAATGACATTTGTGACAAACACATCGACTCAACTGTTCAGCTGGCAGGCTGGGTAGATGTAGTTCGTGACCACGGCGGAGTTAAATTCATCGACTTACGTGACTATACAGGCGTAGCGCAGGTAGTAGTACACGACGAAGAATTGCTGAAGAATGTCAATCGTGAAACTGTTATTTCCGTAAGCGGTATCGTTAGAAAACGTGATCCGGAAACAGTAAATGAGAAGATAGATACAGGATATGTAGAGCTGGTTGCAGACTCCCTGCAGGTGCTGGGAAAGAGCCGCAACATGATCCCGTTCGAAGTGAAGAATTCACATCAGAGCAAGGATGAACTGCGTCTCAAGTACAGATATCTCGACCTGAGAAACCCTAGAAACCACGAAAAGCTGGTTATGAGATCGAAGATCATAGGACATATGCGTAAGAAGATGGAAGAAAAGAACTTCCTCGATATGCAGACTCCTATCCTGACAGCATCATCACCTGAAGGCGCTCGTGACTTCCTGGTACCGAGCCGTAAGCATCCGGGCAAGTTCTACGCATTGCCACAGGCACCTCAGCAGTTCAAGCAGCTGCTGATGGTATCAGGTTTCGATAGATATTATCAGATCGCGCCTTGCTTCAGAGATGAAGACGCCAGAGCAGACAGATCTCCGGGTGAATTCTATCAGCTGGACTTTGAAATGGCATTTGCTACTCAGGAAGAAGTTCTCGACATTTGCGAAGACGTTATGTACGATACATTCGCAGCATTCACAGATAAGAGAATAACTCCGAAGCCTTTCAGACGTATAACTTACGCAGAATCAATGATGAAATACGGTTCTGATAAGCCGGACCTGAGAAACCCATTGATCATATGCGACCTTACTGAGTTCTTTGCAGACGTGGAATTCCCTGCATTCAGAGGCAAGCCTGTCCGTGGTATCGTGGCAGACTGTCAGGGCAAGTCCAAGAAGTTCTTCGAAGACTCACTGAAGTTCGCGACTTCCGCAGAAGTAGGTCTCGGCGGTCTCGGATACATCACTCTCAGAGACGGCGAATTCTTAGGCCCTATCGCTAAGTTCTTAAGCGATGCAAAGAAGGCAGAAGTCATCGAGATTACAGGTGTCAAGGAAGGCGAAACCCTCTTCTTCATCTGTGACGACAAGAAAGACGATACAGAAAAGAAGGCAGGCCACATCCGTACATGGCTGGCAGGATAAAACCAGCTTGAGCTGATCAAGGACGATGCTTTTGAATTCTTCTTCATCGTGGACTTCCCTATGTTCGAAGTAGACGAAGAAACAGGCGATACTATATTCACACATAACCCATTCTCAATGCCTCAGGGCGGAATGGAAGCTCTGGAAGGACCTGATCCTACAGAAGTGCTGGCTTATCAGTATGACCTTGTTTGTAACGGTATCGAGCTGGCATCAGGTGCAGTTCGTAACCACGACATAGATATCATGAAGAAGGCATTCGAGATCGCAGGATATTCAGAAGAAGAACTGAAATCCAGATTCAATGCCCTTTATACAGCATTCCAGTACGGTGCACCTCCTCACGCAGGAATGGCACCGGGGATCGATCGTACAGTAATGCTGCTGACAGGAGACGAAAAGATACTTGAGATCATAGCATTCCCTCTCAACGGTAATGCTCAGGATCTGATGCTGGGAGCTCCTAGTGAAGTAACTAACCAGCAGCTGGAAGATGTTCATCTCTTAGGAAACGGCAATGCGCTGGCAGCAAGAGGCGGAGCATCATCAGGCGGAAGAGCCCGCAGCGAGAAGCGTGCTACTTTCTCCAATGCACAGCAGCTGAACCAGCTGTCACTGACAGATGAAGAAGAAGCTCAGATGCAGGGTATCTTCGAAATGATGAAGGCCCATGAAGAAGGACTTAAAGATATCTCAACAGAAGACGTTGAGGAAATGATATACGTTATGCCTATGACTAACGTTCTTCGTGAAGACGTACGTAAGCAGAACTTCTCAAGGGAAGCTTTGCTTGAAGGCGCTCCTGAACGTAGTGAAGACAGCTGGCAAGTGCCAAGATTAGTAAAGTAGGAGGTGTATGACAATGAAATATTATGCAGAATATTTATCAGATGCGGGCACTATCGCAGTCGATGATACACTTCTTGTGAAAGGTGCACAGGCAGCGGCAGGCTCACGCATATTAGAAGGATTCAAGCCATTGTTCAGCGCAGAAGCAGTCGACAGACTGGAAGCTGAAGGCTATGTTATCTCAGGTAAAACTCACGTAGGTGAGTTCGGACTGGATCTGGTAGGTGAATTCTCATACTACGCAGAAAAAGCAGAAAATCTCAAGGGTGCAGCTGCTGAAGCGGTAGCAGATGGTGCAGCAGAAGCTGCTCTCGCAGTAGATATGAACGGTGCTGCAAGACGTGCGGCGGCGATTTCAGGAGTTGACTTCCTGAAGCCGACTTACGGAACAGTATCAAGACATGGCATCATTTCCTGTGCAGCTTCAGGCGAGCAGGTAGGCGTTTATGCAAAGGACGCAGAAGGCGTTGCTAAGATCATGAACGTGATCGCAGGCCATGATGAAAAAGACGGAACAAGCCTCAAGAAAGAATATTCTTTCGCTGCTGACGAAGCAGTAAGCGGCAAGCGCGTTTGCATCATCAAAGAGCTGGCAGAAAAGGCAGACGAAGAAGTGAAGGCAAAGATCGCGGCTTATGCAGAAGCTCTGAAGAAATGCGGAGTAGAAGTTGAAGAAGTATCATTTGATATCTGTGATGCAGCCAACACTACATGGCAGATCCTCATGACCGCTGAAACTTGCAACAACGTATCACGCTATGACGGAGTTAAATTCGGGTACAGAGCATCAGGATACAAGAATATAGACGAACTGTATGTTAAGACAAGAACTGAAGGATTCAACTTCCTTACTAAGTCAGTTATCCTCTACGGTTCAGACGTTTTATCAAAGCACAGATATGACGACTGCTACGGCAAAGGCCTCAAGGTGAGACGCGTAGTAGCAGACAGATTCGCAGAACTGATAGAAAAATACGATGCAGCTCTCATGCCGGCAACAAGCAAGATGTCATACGAAGCTTACGACATAAGCAAGGCTTTTGAGACTGTATTTAAGGAAAGCGTATTCACAAGCATCGCTAACCTGATAGGCGTTCCTGCTCTCGTAAGCGGCGGCGTACAGCTTATGGGTAAGCAGTTTGATGAAAACGTATTGTTAAGTATTGCAGGATGCGTTGAAAAGGAGGGTGAATAATCATGAAATATGAATTGGTCATCGGACTTGAAACACATGTAGAACTCAACACTGAGTCTAAGATATTCTGTTCATGCGGCGGACATTCAGCTTCACAGGAACCTAATGACTGCGTATGCCCTGCATGCAGCGGTATGCCGGGAATGCTGCCTGTAATGAACAAGCACGTAGTAGAGCTGGCCGCAACAGCAGGCCTGCTGCTCAATTGTGAGATCAGCAGATATACTACATTTGATAAAAAGAATTACTATTACCCTGACCTTCCATGTGCATATCAGATCACACAGCTGAACCATCCGATCTGTACTAACGGTCTTGTTAAGCTGAAGACTTCTGAAGGTGAAAGGGATATCCGTATCAAGCAGATCCATATGGAAGAAGACGCAGGTAAGCTGGTCCATGTAGGAAAGGCTTCCTATGTAGACTTCAACCGTACCAGCGTTCCTTTGATCGAGATCGTTACTCAGCCTGACTTCAGAAGTGCTGAAGAAGTCGTTGTATACCTCAACAAGCTGAAGACTATGTTCCGTGCAGGCGGTATCTCAGACTGCGAGCTGGGAACTATGAGATGCGACGTCAACATTTCAGTTAGACCTGAAGGCAGTGAAGAATACGGCGTAAGAAGTGAGATCAAGAACATGACTTCATTCGAGTCCATCGAAAGAGCTATCCGTTATGAAGCTCAGAGACATATGGATGCCATCGAATTCGAAACTGAAGTACTGGTTCAGGAAACAAGACGTTTTGACGATGTTACAGGCAAGACATACGCTATGCGTAACAAGGAAACTGAAGCAGATTACCGCTACTTCCCTGATGCTAACCTGATGCCTATCATCATCGATGATGAATGGTTCGAAGAGATCAAGGCTAACATGCCTGCAGCCATCGACGAAAAGGCAGATGAATACAGAGCAGCAGGCATCTCAGAAAATGAAATCGAAATGATCATCGATAACCACAACGTAAGCACATTGCTGGACGCTGTAGTTGAGATGGGCTGTGATCCAAAGAGCGCAGTAGGCTGGATCCTTACAGAGTGCGCAGGCGTTCTCCGTAAGAATGGTAAGCTGATCAAGGATCTCGATATCTCTGCCGAAAAGATGGCAGCTATCATCAAGATGGTAGACAGTGGCGATATCAACAGAATGAACGGCAGAAAGACTCTGACAGCAGTTCTGGAAGAAGACGTGGATCCTGCAGCTTACGTTAAGGAAAACGGATTCGACAAGAAGGTCGATACAGCTACAATCGAAGCTATCATGGATAAGGTGTTAGCTGAAAACACTCAGGCTCTGGAAGACTTCAGAAACGGTAAAGTCAAAGCTAAGCAGGCTCTGTTCGGTGCATGTATGAGAGAACTGAAGGGCATCGGAGACCCTGCAGTGATCAGAGAAATGCTGGATAAGAAGCTGGGCTAGTTTTAAGTCAATAAAATCGAGAATACAATAAAGAAAGTCCTATGGAATGATCCATAGGACTTTTTGATCAAGAACACTTATTTTTTGACCAATTAATTCTGCTTCTGAAAAAACTATTCAGTTCTGATCTTGATAGAATTTATAACAGGCTGTGCTTCCGCAGGGATAGTGCCGTTATCATCAGTAGGCTGAGCCTTTGCACAGACATCGTCTACTACATCGAGCCCTTCTGTTACTGCGCCGAACGCTGCGTATTCACCGTCTAGGAAATCGCTGTCCGCATGGCAGATGAAGAACTGCGAGCTTGCACTGTTCGGATCTTGTGCACGTGCCATGGAGATGACGCCTCTTTCGTGTGAAAGATCGTTTTCATATCCGTTTGATGTGAATTCGCCAACGATGTTGTTTTCTGAACCGCCTGTGCCGTCTCCTGACGGATCACCGCCCTGCATCATGAAACCGGATATGATGCGGTGAAAAGTAAGACCGTCGTAAAAACCGCTTTCAGCCAGCTCTACGAAGTTGGCACACGTTACAGGTGCCGTCTCCTGATCAAGTTCGATCGTGATCACGCCGTAATCTGCGATATCTATATCAGCATAATATGTCGCTTCTGTATCGAGAGCAGCAGGTTCATAAGTGCCGGCAGTATCCGAACTTCCGCCGCAGCCGGTGAATAAAACCAGCATCATGATAACAACTAAAATATGTTTGATTTTCATATGTGTTTCTCCTTTAAACAGATTTTTTAACTTATTTGGATAATACTTATTATAATGCATTTTGCGAAGCGATGCACGATATAAACAATAATAATCATAATCAAAAATCGTATACAATCCACCTCGAAAATCCCACAAAATTGTACAAAAAAAACAGCCAATTAAAAATCGTATACATTTATGCAATTACTAGACTTTAGAATACTTATATGGTAAAATCTACATCGGTGAGCCTAGGAAGAGGTGGCTCTAAAATCGTTAAAAATCATTATTTTATAAAGGAGAATTTGTATTATGTTTGATGCAATCAACACAGTAGTTGGTGCCATCAGTGGCGTTCTTTATCAGCCATGGTGCGTGCCTTTGATCCTGCTGGCAGGCGGTATCATTCTGACAGTTCGTTCCAAGTTCATCCAGGGACGTCTGTTCACAGAATCATTCAAAGTAGTAATGGAAAAGCCAAAGACTGAAGGCGGAATCTCATCCTTCGGTGCTCTGATGGTTTCCACAGCTTCAAGAGTAGGTACTGGTAACATCATCGGTGTTACTTCCGCTATCGCTATCGGTGGTGCAGGTGCCCTGTTCTGGATGTGGATCACAGCTATCATCGGCGGAGCTTCTGCATTCGTGGAATCAACTCTGGCTCAGATCTACAAGAAGAAGGACAAGGATGGTTCTTCATTCGGTGGTCCTGCTTACTACATGGCAGATGCACTTGGTCAGAGATGGCTGGGAGTTATCTTCTCAGTTATCATCATCCTTACATATGCAGTAGGATACAACATGCTGGCTGCTTACAACCTGCAGTCAACATTCAAGACATTTGACTTCTACAGCAATGCTACTCCTATCATCATCGGTATCATCCTGGCAGTTCTGTTCGGAATCATCGTTATCGGCGGAGCTAAGAGACTGATCAACGTTACAGGCGTTATGGTTCCTATCATGGGCGTTATCTATGTAGTAGTAGCTATCATCGTTCTGATCATCAATATCGAAAACATTCCTGCAATGTTCAAGCTGATCTTCCAGAGCGCATTTGACTTCAAGTCAATCTTCGGTGGATTTGCAGGATCATGTATCATGAACGGTATCAAGAGAGGTCTGTACTCCAACGAAGCAGGTATGGGTTCTGCTCCTAACGCAGCTGCTAAGGCAGACGTATCCCATCCGGCTAAGCAGGGTCTGGTTCAGATGCTGTCAGTATTCCTCGACACACTGCTGATCTGTACAGCTACAGGTTTCATGGTACTGTCATCAGGCGTTGGCGTAACAGAAGCTATGCAGGCTGATGCTGCTCTGTACGTTCAGGCTGCTATGGGAGAATCACTGGGCGCATTCGGTCCTATCTTCATCGCAGTTGCTATGTCACTGTTCGCATTCACAACTCTGATCGGTAACTATTCATACTGCGAAGGTTGTCTCAACTTTATCGCAGGCAGACAGGTAAGCAACACTTCTATCCTGATCTTCAGACTGGTTGCTACAGTTCTGGTATTCGTAGGAACTATCGCTACAGCTTCAATGGTATGGAACATCGCTGACATGCTGCAGGGCTTCATGGTAGTAATCAATATCCCTGTTATCCTGATCCTGATGAAGCCTGCTATGAAGGCTCTCGACGACTATTGCAAGCAGAAGAAGGAAGGCAAAGATCCTGTATTCGTTGCTAAGGAAGCAGGAATCGATGATACTGGTCTGGAATTCTGGAAATAGTATTTAACTGATCAAGAAATGATCATTAAACGAAAATAACATTAACAAGAGGTCGACATGACAGAATTAAACAAAATGGAAACTAAACCTTTGTTGCCATTGATATTCAATATGTCATTACCGCCACTGTTTTCGATGTTTCTGCAGTTCACGTATAATTTCGTGGACTGCATTTTCGTATCCTGGATAAGTGAAGATGCCCTTACGGCAGTATCACTTTCATTCCCCCTGACAACTCTCATGCTGGCATTTTCCATAGGAGTAGGTGTCGGTATCAACGTGCTCATCGCAAGACGTCTGGGAGAGAAGGATCAATACGGAGCTGACAGTGTGGTATCTCACGGATTGATATTATCGACAGCATTCGGTATATTCCTCAACATCATAATACTAATAATATTGAGACCGTACTTCAACGCATTCATAGACGATCCTGTGATCTATGACCTGTGTCTCCAATACATGTTCATCTGCGCATTTTTCCAAGTACCTAACATGGTGCACATCGCGATACAGAAGATTATACAGGGTACAGGCAATATGCTTGCGCCTATGGCATTCCAGATCGCAGGCGTAGTAGTGAATTTCATATTCGACCCGCTGCTGATATTCGGCATCGGTCCTTTCCCTGAAATGGGTATAAAAGGTGCAGCTGTTTCTTCGATCATGGGGTATTCTTTCTCCATGCTGTGGGCGTTTTATGTATTGATATTTACCAAGCAGAAAGTCAAGATACAGACAAAAGGATTCAAGCTTGACTTCAAGATATTCAAGGATATCTTTTCCTTGGGAATGCCTTCGTTCATCATGAATGCCCTGGGAGCCTTTATGGTGTCCTTTGCAAATGTATTCCTCATAGCTTACTCCACTACGGCAGTAGCTTTTTTCGGGGCATACTTCAAAGCCCAGCAGCTGGTCGTTATGACGGTCAACGGTTTGATTCAAGGATGTATTCCGATCATGAGTTTCAACTTCGGCGCCAAGAATAAGGAAAGACTGCAGAAAGCATTCCGTTACGGGACTGTCATCGCTGTCATAATGATGGGTGCGGGAGCATTGATCCTGTCGGTATTCCCTGTACAGATACTGAAGATATTCATGGCATCGGATGCTATGATAGAGCTGGGAGTTCCGGCACTTAGAATAATGGCTACAAGCTACATATTCAACGGATTCGCGACTATGGTCGCATCATATATGCAGTCGGTAGGCAAGATCAGATACAGTATATTCATAAACTTGATGAGACAGCTGATAGCACTCCTCGCATGCATGTGGGCATTCACCCGCATCATCGGAATGACAGGTGTATGGGTAGCATTCCCGATAGCTGAAGTGATCACATGTATATGCTGTTTGATCATACTGAAGAAGAATCCTGTAAGATTCTAAATATAGATATTTATAAAAGAAAAAACGGCGGTCATCAGATCGCCGTTTGGTTTTTTTGTCATTGTTATCGCAGGATCATGATTATTATAAAGAATATTATGATCCTCAAAATCCAACGTAATGCTATGCGCCATTTATCATTCATATAGTTTCTCCTTTGATAATAATAGAACTATGCTTTGATAAGGTTATTATAATTGGTGGTTTTGAAAAATTGTTTTTATTGCTGATGCTGCCGATGAATAAGCGAACTGCAGGTTATATCCGCCGGTTATACCGTCCACGTCCAGGGCTTCGCCTATAGCATAAAGTCCCGGGTGTTCTTTGAATTCGAAGGTCGAGGTGCTGACCTGCTTAAGGTCTATGCCTCCGCTCGTAGCCATAGCTTTGTTAAATCCCGATACTGAATTGATAACGAACTCCTCACCTGTGAGATTACGGGCGAGGTTTTTTAATCCTTCGCCGTGGCGTTCTGTGAACAGCTGGCAGAATCTCTTCGGCAGATCGAACTCTGCAGCTATGATGTTGGCAGGGCTTCCTTTAGCGCCGTGGAATACCTTTTTTAGTCGTTCCAAAACCTGCTCATAATTCAAAGGATGCAGGTAGTTGATCCTTAACTTACCGCCATGCTGTGCGTACTTAGATATATTGATCACCGCAGGCCCTGACATGTCTTTATGTGTAAAGAGCAGGTCTTCGCAAGTCTCTGCGATCTTTTTATCCTTATACCAGATGGATGTGTGGATACTTTCAAATGATATTCCTGACAGTTCGGCATACGGATATTCGTTGACTTGTATCGGAGTGAGCGATGGTTTCAGTTCCGTGATCTCGATGTCTAGATCGTTACGCAGCACGTTGAAGAAAGAACCATCTGAACCTGTAGTAGGGTATGAACATCCTCCTGTGGCGATTATGACAGAGTGAGCGGAGTATACCGTGATATCGCCCTTACTGTCTGTAGTGACTACTTGCCAGAGAGAAGGGCCGTTGTCAGTATCGATATTGTTGATTTCCGTCACTTCCGAGTCGCACTTCAGTTCAAATCCATTCTTTTTGGCTCTTCGAAGCAGCATATACAGAACATCATGAGCATCCATGGATTTCGGGAACACCTTGCCGTCTTCACGAGTGAATACTTCCACTCCGTTATCTTCAAGAAATTCCATAAGAGAAAGATTACTGTACTTATATAGGCAGCTCCTTATTTTATTTCCCTTATCACCGTAACATGAGGTGAAGTCCTTGATGGAACCGGCATGTGTGATATTGCACTGTCCGCTGCCGCTCATCAGAAGCTTAGTTCCCGGGCGAGATGTTTTCTCCAGGATCAGACCTTTGAAAGAAGAGCCTTCGCCGTACGATACAGCGCCCTTTGCATGAAGGTCCGCGGCAGCGGCGGCAAAGAGGCCGGAGGCCCCTGCTCCTATGATGATCACGTCACATATTTGGTTGTTGATATTACTCATATTCTTCATGCTTATATGATAAACGATAAGGTGCGGTTTGGGGAGGGGAATTCGCAGAAATACAGATAAAATCCTATAAAAACTTGTCGAAATACGATATACTAGACGAGGCGGATGCGTCGGGAAAGAGAAGAAACATATCCCGGCATATATGACCGTTTATGGAGGATGTTGTGAAAAAAGATATACCGGGCATGCTGAAGCGTGCCGAAAGGTTTCAAATAATACTTATAGGTGAAGGCGTGCTTGTCGGAGCTGTGGCAGGACTTATAGTGCTGCTTTACAGAGTTGCTCTGGAATACGCAGGTCATTGGCTTAACCGAGTGCTGGAATTCGCAGGACAGAGCATCGCTTATATGGCCGTTTGGTTCGCAGTGCTGCTGGTCATGGCATGGATCGTAAGCAGGCTGGTGAAGTTCGAGCCGATGATATCGGGAAGCGGTATCCCGCAGCTGAAGGGCGAGATGACGGGCATGTTCGATCAACGTTGGCTGAAGGTGCTGGTCGCTAAATTTGTCGGCGGTTTTTTGTGCATTTTCGGAGGTCTTGCTCTGGGTAGGGAAGGTCCGTCTATACAGATCGGTGCCATGGCAGGTAAAGGTGTATCCAAGTTTCTCGACCGCGGTAAGACTGAAGAGAGATTCCTGCTCACATGCGGTGCCAGTGCAGGCCTTGCGGCAGCATTCCATGCACCTCTTGCAGGAGTTATGTTCTCGCTGGAAGAGATCCATAAGAACTTCAGCGTATCGGTCCTGCTGTCGGTGATGACTGCATCTATCACGGCAGACTATCTCTGCTCGGTGATATTGGGAGTAGATTCCGTGTTCAGATTCGATATCGTAGCTTCGCTGCCGCCATCATATTACTGGCTGCTGCTGGTCCTGGGCGTTGTTTTAGGCGTCATGGGGGCATTCTATAACTGGTTCACACTGAAAGTCCAGGCTCTGTATAATAAATTGAACATTTCGAAGAGCACATCGCTTAATGGCTATGCGAAGGTCGCTATACCATTCTTATGTGCAGGTGTGCTGGGCTTCACATGTCCTCAGCTTCTGGGCAGCGGACATGCGCTTATTGAAAATATGGCTGCAGGCGATATGGTCCTCGGCACTATAATATTGATATTTATCGGAAGATTCATTTTCTCAGCGGTAAGCTTCGGCTCGGGAGCGCCGGGAGGGATATTCTTCCCACTGCTCGTATTGGGAGGTTTTATCGGCGGAGCATTCGGAACAGCTGCTGCTGACTATATAGGCATGGATCCGATGTACATAAATAATTTTGTCGCACTGGCAATGGCAGGATACTTCGCGGCTATCGTCAGAGCTCCCATAACGGGAATAGTGCTCATCTTCGAGATGACGGGATCCCTCGACCAGATGCTGTCTCTTTCTGTAGTATCTGTCGTGGCATATATCACAGCGACGATGCTGAGGTCAGAGCCGATCTATGAAAGCCTTCTCGACCGCTTATGGGAAAAAGTCAGGGCACAGGAAGAAGAGTCAGTTGAAGATAAGACTTCAGAAAATGAACCAAAACGCCGCCAGAAAGTCCTGGCAGAGTACGGCATACGCCACAGCTCTCCTGCTGACGGCAAGCTGATAAAAGATATAGACTGGCCTGATAATTGTCTGCTGGTGGCTATACAGCGAGGCGAGAAGGAGATAATACCTAAAGGACAGACGAGACTTCAGGCAGGTGATATCATCGTCACCATGACAGATGAACGCGACGAAGTCTACGTCTATGAAAGATTGGAGAAAATATGCAGGGAAACCATGAGCAGATAAATAGTCTGAACAGCGGGCTCATATACACTACAGAGCGATATGAGGCCATCGTTTCAGTCGACCATTACCTTGACAAGTATGTAGATGTGGATACATTTCTTCAGGCCTGCAAGGCATGTCCTAATTATGAGAAGATATGGTCATGTCCGACTTACGATTTTGATGTGATAGAATACTGGAAGAAATATAAGACGCTTGAGCTGACTGCTATCAAGATCATCTTCGATGAAGCTGTGGCAGGCAAGAAGCTGACTAAAGAAGAACAGGAAGAGATAACGAAGAACTCCATATGGGAAGTAAAGGCACAGCTTGCGGAAGAGCTTTATGAAAGAGAAAAAGCCGTGCCGGGAAGCATAAGCCTATCAGCAGGAAGCTGCACCCTTTGCAAAGGCTCAGGCACGCACGCCGAAGGATTCTGCTCTCGTCTAAAAGGCGAACCGTGCAGATACCCTGATAAAATGCGCTACTCCATCGAATCCCTTGGCGGCAATGTGGGAACGACACTCAGTGAACTTATGGAGATAGAGCTTGAATGGATACAGGAAGGCAGGATGCCGTCATATTTCGTGCTGGTGAGCGGATTGTTGAGGCCGTGATAATATGGATATAAGAAAGAGCATAATAGAAGAAATAAGAATATTTGTTGCTGAAGAAAATGAAGCATGCAGTATGGGTGCTGTCTGGCAGGAGCCGATAGTAGGATTTGCAGATGCAAAGAACGAGTATATCGGCAGGTTAAGAGAAATCGTACATCCCGATCATCAGATGCCGGAAGAAGTGATGGCAGATGCCGGGACGGTGATCTGTTACTTCGTGCCTTTCGCAGAGTGGGTGGCGAAGAGTAATGTAGGCGGTGCCAATGATGGCTGCGGCAGTGTGACGAACATGTCCTCCCCGCAGTGGGCGGAGAGTTATGAGCTGACCAATGCCATGATGGCAAGGCTCAATGAACATCTCATTGAAACCATCCATAATATGGGGTATGAGGCTAAAACGGCACCTGAGGCAGCCGTGTTTTACAGGGATGAAGTGATCAGTCACTGGTCGTTCAGGCATATAGCTTATGCAGCAGGTCTCGGGACATTCGGCCTCAACAATATGCTGATAACAGACAAGGGATGCAGCGGCAGATATAACTGCCTCGTGACAAACCTTGAGGTAGAAGCAGACAGCCCGAAAAAAGAAGAGGCGTGCCTTTACATAAAGGATGGCACATGCGGGGCATGTATGGTAAAATGTCCGGCAGGGGCAATAAGTCCTGACGGATTCGACAGACATAAGTGTTATGAGCAGTGTCTGAAAAATGCAGCCGTATATACCGGATTCGGCAGTTCATATGCTGAAACGACAGAAAATGATGCCGCACCGACATACGGGTCTGAAGTCTGCGGCAAATGTATCGCGGGGATGCCATGTGCATATAGAGAGGTGAAATGATGAAATTAAGTAAACTTTGTGAAAGAATAGACTTCGAACTGCTGCAGGGCAGCATGGAAACTGAGGTGGCCGATGTCATCTACGATTCCAGAAACATAACAGAAGGAACAATGTTCGTATGCATGGTGGGAGCTGTGACAGACGGACATAAATATATACCGGATGCTATCGAAAAGGGAGCTTCCGTCATCGTACTGGAGCGCGAAGAAGAGGCAGAGCAAATACCTGAAAATATCACAGTCATCAAGGTGGTTTCAGCAAGAAGATCGCTGGCGCTTATATCAGCAGCATACTTTGATTATCCTGCAGATAAGCTGACAACTATCGGCCTTACAGGAACTAAGGGTAAGACTACAACGACATATATAATCAGAGATGTACTGGCTCAGGCAGGCAAAAGGGCAGGCCTTATCGGAACTATCGCTATCGTATATGGCGATGAATTCATCCCTGCCAAGAACACTACGCCTGAATCTTATGAGATCCATAAGCATATGGCCAAGATGGTCGAAGCAGGCTGCGAATACGTAGTAATGGAAGTATCATCTCAAGGGTTCAAGCTGGACAGAACTGCAGGGCTGATGTTTGACTACGGTGTGTTCACAAATCTTTCACCGGATCATATCGGACCTACAGAACATGCTGATTTCGATGAATACCTTCTCTGTAAGAGCATGTTGTTCAGACAGTGCAGAACAGGTATCGTCAATGTAGATGATAAGCATACAGACGACGTCCTCAAGTGTCACACTTGTGATGTGGTGACTTTCTCAGCAGAAAAAGAAGCTGACATTATGGCATCAGAAATAAGATTCCTCAATGAAGAAGGAAGACTGGGAATGGCGTTCAAGACAAGCGGACTTCTTGAATGCGATGCAGAGATCCATATTCCGGGATACTTCTCTGTATATAATGCGCTGACTACTATGACAGTCTGCCAGCAGCTGGGCATTTCCGAGGAAGCTATCCTGGCAGGACTTGCAAATGTCCAGGTAAAGGGCAGGGTCGAGCTTATCAAGGTGTCAAAGGATTTCAGCCTGATCATCGACTATGCTCATAATGCTGTCAGCACAAGAAGTGTTCTTGAAACACTTAAGGAATACGATCCGCCTAGGCTCATCGCCCTGTTCGGATGCGGCGGCAACAGATCTAAGGTGAGAAGATATGATATAGGAGAGGTGGCCGGAGAACTGGCTGACCTTTGTATAATCACAAGCGACAATCCTAGATTCGAGAAGGTTGCTGATATAAATAATGATATCAAGGTGGGTCTTGCCAGAAGCAACGGTAACTATATCGAGATCGAGGACAGAAGAGATGCTCTCGAATACGCCATCACTCACGCTCAGAAAGGCGATATGATCATCACTCTCGGCAAGGGACATGAAGATTATCTGGAGATCGAAGGTAAGAAGTATCACTTCTCAGAGCATGAAGTTATCGCTGAGATCGTAGAAGATATCAAGGCAGGAAGACTTGAGATGGAAGATAAGAGTTTGAGGATGATATAAAATACTCAGTATAAATAAATGTAATAAACGTTGGAATTTCAACGAAAACGCACAGTTACGAAAACGGTGCGTTTTCTTTTTTTGCTAAAAAAAGAAAAAAATACTTTACAAGTGGATAAAAATAGTATAGTATGACACCAAGACGATAAGTGGATAAAGTTAGTCCACATTGAATAAAGAAATTATACCAACAGTAATCATAAACAACGTGAAGGAGGTATGTGCATGTTATTCAGAACGACAGAAAAGCATGAAGAATTCAGAGCTAAGATCAGAGAATTCGCAGAAGCGGAGATCAAGCCGATAGCGTTCATGCTGGATCAGAATAATGAGTTCCCGGATGAAGCAGTGAAGAAACTGGGACAGATGGGCATCATGGGATTGCCATTCCCTAAGGAGTATGGCGGGGCAGGTGAAGATATCCTGACGTATGCTATAGCCGTAGAGGAACTGGCAAGAGTAGACGGTGGTGCAGGAGTTATCCTTTCCGCTCACGTATCTCTGGGAGCATATCCGTTATTCGCTTTCGGTACGGAAGAACAGAAACAGAAATATCTGGTGCCGCTGGCTAAGGGAGAGAAGATCGGAGCATTCGGGCTGACCGAGCCGAACGCAGGAAGTGATGCAGGCGGTACAGAAACTACAGCCGTGCTTAACGGAGATCACTACATCCTCAACGGAGGCAAGATTTTCATCACCAACGCACCTAAGGCAGATACATATATCGTATTCGCCGTTACAACACCGGGTATCGGTACAAGAGGAATCAGTGCATTCATCGTAGAAAAAGGCTGGGAAGGATTTGAATACGGTGACCACTACGACAAAATGGGTATCCGTTCATCTACGACAGCAGAACTTATCTTCAACGATGTGAAAGTTCCTAAGGAAAACCTGCTGGGCAAGGAAGGCGAAGGATTCAAGATCGCTATGAGCACGCTGGACGGAGGGCGTATCGGCATCGCTGCACAGGCTCTCGGTATCGCGCAGGGCGCTTTTGAAAGAGCAGTCGAATACGCTAAGGAAAGAGAACAGTTCGGTATGCCTATCGCGTTCCAGCAGATCAACTCTTTTAAGATCGCAGATATGGCGACAAAGATCAGATGTGCCAGATTCCTGGTTTACAGTTCGGCTGAGCTGAAGGAGCAGCATGAGCCTTATGGCATGGAAAGTGCAATGGCTAAGCAGTATGCTTCTGATATCTGTCTGGAAGTTGTAAACGATGCGCTCCAGATCCACGGAGGAAACGGCTTCCTCAAGGGAATGGAAGTTGAAAGAGCATACAGAGATGCTAAGATCACTACTATCTATGAAGGAACTAATGAGATCCAGAGAGTAGTTATCGCATCACACATTTTAGGCAAGGCACCTAAGCAGGAGGGCAGCAAGCTCAAGCCTAAGGGCCCTATCACAGGAAACAGAAAGAAAGTCATGATCGACGGCGACACAGCTCAGGCCAAGGTAGATAAACTGGTAGAAGCACTGAAGAATGACGGTTTTGATTTCACTGTAGGAATCGATATCGATACACCTATCGCACTGGCAGACAGAGTTGTCAGCGCAGGCAAGGGTATCGGCGACAAGAAGAATATGAAGCTGATCGAAGAACTGGCAGTACAGGCAGGGGCGGCAGTAGGCTCATCCAGACCTGTAGCGGAAACACTCAAGTATGTGCCTCTCGACAGATACGTGGGAATGTCCGGTCAGAAATTCAACGGCAACTTATATATAGCATGTGGTATCTCAGGCGCGGGACAGCACCTGAAGGGTATCAAGGGAGCGACTACTATCGTCGCTATCAACAAAAACAAGAATGCGCCTATTTTCAAAAATGCAGACTATGGTATCGTAGGAGATCTGATGGAGATCCTGCCTCTGCTGGCTAACGCTCTCGATAACGGCGAACCTAAGAAACCGGCACCGCCTATGCAGAAGATGAGAAAGGCGACACCTAAGAAGGAAGCACCGCCATGGAAGCTCCACGTTTGCCAGGGCTGCGGATACGAATACGATCCGGCAGTAGGCGACCCTGAAGGAGGAGTATCACCTGGAACATTGTTCGAAGCTCTGCCTGAAGAGTGGATCTGTCCTGACTGCGGCGAAAGCAAGGATGAGTTCATTGAAAGTTAAGGAGGTAAATCATGTATAACGTACGAAAAGTGACAGATGACCTGTACTGGATCGGCGCCAACGACCATAGACTGGCCCTCTTTGAAAATATTCATCCGATCCCTAGAGGAGTATCATACAACGCATATCTGCTGCTGGACGAGAAGACAGTTCTCTTTGACACCATCGACTGGTCGGCAGGCAGACAGTTTTTAGAAAATATAGAAGCTGTATTGGACGGCAGGGCACTGGACTATCTGGTAGTGAACCATGTAGAACCTGATCACGCTGCATCCATACAGGAAGTACTGATCAGATACCCTAAGATCAAGGTGATCAGTAATGAAAAAGCCTTCATGTTAATGCGCCAGTTCGGATTCGGTGTGGATGGGCATGAGGACGAAGTGAAAGAAGGAGACACAAGATCTTTCGGAAAGCACGAAGTCACATTCGTATCCGCACCTATGGTCCACTGGCCGGAAGCAATGGTAACGTATGATCTGACAAACGGAGTACTCTTCTCTGCAGATGCCTTCGGTTCATTCGGAGCCCTCGATGGCAAGCTGTTCAGTGATGAAGTGGATTTCGACCGTGACTGGATCGACGATGCCAGACGCTATTACACTAATATAGTAGGTAAGTACGGCCCTCACGTACAGGCGCTCCTCAAAAAAGCGCAGACAGTAGATATCAAGATCGTATGTCCCCTCCACGGACCTGTGTGGAAGGCTAAGGACCTGGGATATCTGGTAGACAAGTACGACAAGTGGAGTCGTTACGAGCCGGAAGAAAACGGTGTGATGATCGTATATGCATCTATGTACGGCAATATGGAAAGCGCAGCTCAGCTGCTGGCAACCAAGCTGGCAGAGAAGGGCGTAGATAAGCTGGCAGTATATGATGTTTCCAACACGCACGTATCACACCTGATCGCAGAGTCATTCAAGTACAGCCATATCGTGCTGGCTTCAGTGACTTACAACCTGGGCATCTATCCTCTGATGCATAATTATCTGATGGATATGAAAGCCCTCAATATGCAGAAACGTACAGTAGCCATCATGGAAGGAGGCTCATGGGCGCCTAAGGCAGGACAGCTTATGGAAGAATTCCTGGACGGTATGAAACAGATGACTGTACTTAATGAGAAAGTAACTGTTCTCTCTACCCTCAACGAGAGCAGTGAAATGGAAATGGATCAGATGGTAGAAGCCATCGTAGAGTCTCTTAGAGACGCATAAGATCTTTTTCGCATATTATTCTACACTACCTTCATGAAAAACTCCCGCGGCAGTTTGCTGCGGGATGTTTTTTTGCCTTATTTGCTTTAATATGGTAAAATAAAAGTTAATAATTTGAACGAATAACTTCTTGATGGAGGTAAAAGCGTGATAAAACTGAAAAACGTTTCAAAGTACTATTACAGCAAGGGTATGATATCCAGCGGCATATCAAGAGTCAACCTTGATTTCAACATCGGTGAGTTCGTTATCATCACAGGTGAATCCGGCAGTGGCAAGACGACTCTCCTCAATGTGATATCCGGCCTGGATTCATACGAAGAAGGTGAGATGTACATCAATGGCGTTGAGACCAGTCATTACATCGAATCCGATTTCGAAGAATACAGGAAGAAATATATCGGCAACATATTCCAGGATTTCAATCTTGTAAACAGTTATACAGTATATCAGAACATAGAATTGATACTGATGATAAAGGGATGCAGCAGAGAAGAAATCAAAAAACGTGTCCCTGAGATAATCGAGCGTGTGGGACTTACTTCACATGCCAAGAGCAAAGTTTCCAAGCTCAGCGGCGGCCAGAAGCAAAGAGTTGCCATTGCCAGAGCGATGGCTAAGGATACTGATATCATCGTTGCTGACGAGCCGACTGGTAATCTCGACAGCGTGTCTGCAGAAGGGATCGTGAAGCTGCTCAGTCAGATCGCCAGGGACAAGCTTGTGATCGTAGTTACTCATAACTATGAACAGTTCGAACAGTATGCTACGAGAAAGATCAAGATGCATGACGGCAAAGTGGCAGAAGATAAACCTTTGGGCGCTCCGCGCGAAGAGTCTGCAAAGGGCACAGCTGCGCTTTGCGAAGCAGACGGCAAGGCGAATGAAAAGGCCAAATCGCCAAAAGACGATATATCTGCAGGAGCAAAAATAAGGCTGGGAATAAGAAATACCTTTAACATTTTGCCTAAATTCATACTGCTGCTGATAGTATTTCTGTTCGTAGTTTTCGGGGTGACTTCTCAGTATACGACATTGCTGCATCAGCAGGCAGAAGAGGACAAGCTGGGTTATAACGACTATTTCTATAATTACAGCGAAGATCGTATAGTCCTCAAGAAGGTGGATGATTCTTCATTTACTGAAGATGATCATATCGCATTGAAGAATACTGCTAATGTCAAATCGGCTGTACTCAACGATATCATGCTGGACAGCAGTATGTATATCGAAGACGGTGACTTCTCATTCGAAGTATTCCCTCGCGTGGTGGGCGATTTTGACGGTAAGCTTGCAGCGGGCAGGATGCCGGAGTCAAAGAATGAAGCGATACTCACATCTTATGAAGATGAATACTACTTCAACGATGAGACTATAAACAGCATACTCAATAAGAAATACACTATCATGGTCGGGGAAGATAAGGAAATGACAGTGGTAGTAGTAGGCTGTGCATATAAACCGGATAGTGAAGAATTCGA
Organism: Bacillota bacterium; assembly: GCA_017416795.1. Classification (GTDB taxonomy): domain Bacteria; phylum Bacillota; class Clostridia; order Peptostreptococcales; family Anaerovoracaceae; genus Lentihominibacter. Next base: position 24,915 of record JAFQBD010000064.1, read on the forward strand.
TTACATGATGTATACCGGCAGCCTTTATGTTACGGATGACCTTATGGCAACTATGCGTGAAGAAACGTATAACTATAAGAGTGAGATCACTGTAACTATGAACGGTAAGGAGCAGGAATACATGCAGGGCGATCCTTACTATCGCATTGTTCCTAACAGCAAGGTGGCTAAGGGCAAGGCTCTCGTATTCGAAGAAATGGACAACTTCTACGGCGAAAGAGGATCTAAGGGCCGCGACCTGAAGATAACTGCCAATACCATTTATTATACCGACTCCATCAAGCTGGAAATAGCCGACACATACAACGACAAGACTTTCAAGTCTAAGACAGGAGTGTCGGAGTTCGATGAACATAACGGAACGATATATGTTAACCAGAAGGATTATGATGAGCTGTTCAAAAAAGGCAATTACCAGGCTACCGTATATGTGAACGATGTCAAGATGATGGATGATACATTGGCTGCTCTCAAAAATATGGGATATGTGACACTTCCTCTCAAGGAAACGTTCGTGACATTCTCAGACGGACTCAGCACTATAATAATGGTGCCGCTGGCGGTTATACTGGTGCTGGCGATATTCTTCATAGCATACTTCGTCATCAGACTGATACTGAGGTCGAGATCTGCTTATTTCACCATCCTCAGAATGCTGGGAATGGCCAAGAAGAATATAAGACGCATCCTCGATACAGAGATGGTGCTGGTAGTCAATATAGCATACGCGCTGTTCCTGGGTTGCATAGCTTTAGTGAAGACAGGCGTAGTGAGGGTGGCGTATATCATCGAACTTATCCAGTACATGAAGGTTACCGATTTTGTGATATTATATGTAGTCATCATGCTTATGGCATACCTGATCTCAGGTAAGTTCTCAAGACATCTGTTCAGGAAGACTGCAATGAACACATTCAGAGAGGGGGATCGCTGATGTTAAGACTTGAAAATGTAAACAAGTATTTCAACAAGAGAAAACAGAATGAGATCCATGTTATCAAGAATACTTCTCTCGATATGGAAAACACAGGGCTGGTGGCACTCCTGGGGCCAAGCGGATGCGGGAAGACGACTCTTCTCAATGTGATCGGAGGTCTCGATAAAGTCGGCGGAGGAAAGATCTTCGTCAATGGACAGCAGATAACGGGAAGGACTGCCGGCAGGATAGACGAGATAAGGAATCTCAATATCGGCTACATCTTCCAGAACTATAATCTGGTGGATAACATGACTGTATTTGACAATGTGGCTATCGCTCTCAAGATGATCGGTGTCAAAGACAGCAAGGAAATAGAAGAAAAGGTGAATTACGTCCTGGAAAAGGTAGGGATGTATAGATACAGGAATAGATATGCCGATATGCTTTCGGGCGGTGAGAGACAGAGAGTCGGTATCGCCAGAGCCCTTGTGAAAGATCCTGCCATCGTCATAGCAGATGAGCCGACAGGAAATCTTGACAGCAAGAATACCCTTGAGGTAATGAACATTATCAAGGCAATATCTGTTGATAAGCTGGTTATCCTGGTCACTCACGAAGAAGAACTGGCTGATTTCTATGCATCGAGGATAATACGTCTGCGCGATGGTGCTGTAATATCAGATGAGATGAACAGAAGCTCCGAAGATCTCGATTACCGCGTGGAAAACAAGATCTACCTTAAGGATATCAAGGATCATAAGAGACTTCGTGCAGGTAATTACGATATAGATTTTTATAACGACAGCAACAGCAAGGTGGCTCTCGATATAGTCGTGAAAAACGGCAATCTGTATATCAAGGCAAAGGATGAAGCAGGCCGTATAGAAGTCATCGATGATAATTCCGGCATGGAATTCGTAGACGATCACTACAGGCATCTGGCTAAGGGAGAAACACTGGACAGCAGCTTCGAGCCGGAGAAGCTAAAGGCTAAAGGAGAAAGAAGATACAGCTCCATCATGGCGCCTTTTGAAGCATTGAGAAAAGGTTTCAAGACAGTAGCAGGATATAATACCATCAAGAAGATCCTCTTGGCGGGATTCTTTATCTCTGCAATGTTCATAACTTACTCGATCTGCAATATATTCGGTGTCATGGATATCACCGACGACGAGTTCGTAGGAGCAGATAAATCATATATCACAGTAGTGAGCAAGAAGGTCGATGTAGATAAGTATCTGGAATATGAGGCTGATGAAGATTATAACTATATCATGCCGGGAGATTCCATGGTATCGCTGCAGATGCCGTTCGATGAATATCTGCAGACTGCCGAATACTCCGCAGCCATCGACGGGTCACTGTCAGATGCAGCAAAACTTACTGCAGATAATGTGATATACGGCAGGATGCCTGAAAACAGCAGCGAGCTGGTAGTAGACAAGATGATCTTAAACAATGTGATAGAAAATCAGGAAACTAAACCGGCGGGATACGGTACTGTAGAAAAATTCGTAGGTGCCAAGATCGAACTGGAAAACATGGAAGATATGACTATCGTCGGTGTTTCGGATCTTCAGAATCCTTGTATATATGCTGACAGAGATATGTTCATCAATATCCTCGCCAATGCAGCATCTTCTGAAGAAGATTTCTGGGAAGAAGATGCAGACTACACTCTTGAAGTCATCGACTATAAGCTTAAGGAAGATCAGATAGAGCTGGAAAAGGGCAGCTGGCCTGATGATGATTATGAAGTCCTTGTAAACGAGAAATACAAGGATGAGATGAAGATAGGAAAGAGCATCTCTCAGAAAGTCAATGGCAAGAAGCTGGTGGTATCAGGTTATTATTCAGATAAGCACGACAGCGATATGATGCTGGTCAGCAATGATACAGTCAAATATGCACTCATAAGATCCAAGTCGGATATAACTATAGATCCAATAGATAAGGATGCTGCCATCGAAGAGCTGAAAGAGGCAGGTGTCAATGCCAGAGATACTTATGAAGAGAGCAGAGAAAAGTACAGAAAGCAGATGTGGGAATCCATATTATCTACTCTCGTGATGGCAGGCGTGATACTCCTCATATCGTTCGTAGAGATATTCCTCATCATAAGGGCATCATTCATGTCCAGAGTCAAGGAGATCGGTATCTACAGAGCGATAGGTGTCAAGAAGAGCGATATATACAGGATGTTTGCCGGTGAGATATTGGCTATCACTACTATGACAGGACTTCCGGGATTCGCACTTATGGCATATATCATGAGCAAGCTTTCGGATATGACGTATTTCTCGAATATGTATATGGTCAATCCTACGATAATGATCATCTGCATTTTGGTGATCTACGGATTCAACCTGATATTCGGACTTCTGCCTGTATTCAGGACTATAAGAAAAACACCTGCAGCTATACTCAGCAGGACAGATGTGAACTAAAAAAAGCTCCCGAAATTTCGGGAGCTTTTAGTATGTATTTGTTTAGATTTGTTTATCTGTCCAGCCAGCTCGGTCTCATGTAAAGCTTGATAGGATAGATGTTTTCAAGATCTTCTATATTCTCGTCTGCGATCAGCTGTTTAAGATCATCCAGCAGATCTTCACGACACGTATTCCAAACGATAGGGATGCCCAGTTTGTCAGAAACTTGTCTGCAGAGCTTGTAGCCCTTGACGATATCGTCTGCAGTTGTTTCTCTAAGCAGATGGGTATTGTTTATCAAACCTTGGAACTTGAGTCCTGTTTCGATCTCGATGCTGTGAAGATGTTCCAGCATGCCTTCCACCGTATCGGTTTCAGGTCTGTTGGCATTGAGTACGCACAGCAGCTCACAATCATCTCTTCTGAAATACTTTTCGAACTGCTTAAGCACTCTTGCACCGCTATCGTTACCGCCGACATCTACTACAGCAGTGAACTCTTCGTTTTCGAGAGGTCCTCTGAGGGCGGCAGTGATAGCAGGAAGGTCTTCTGTGATATCGAATCCGTAGGTGTTGAATATTACATTGATGCCTTCTGCCTCCATCATCTTCTGACGCTCACGAGAGCGGAAGTAAGGATTGGCTATATCCATATCGAGGATGGCCACCTTATTCTTTTCTTTTTTCAGATCGAGGGCCAGATTTACGGAAAACTCGGTCTTGCCGCTTCCGTAATGACCGGCGATAGCAGTGATTCTTTTCATATGATCATCTCCGTTTTACTGACAAGGTTATTTATCTTCCTGCCAAGCGAAGATAGCCTTCTTATTGTCAGGGATAAGCTTAGCCTTGCTGCCTGTCATCTTGTATTCGAGAGTCTTGTCTATAGTATCGACATTAACGATGTCGCATGTTCTCAGCAGCGCACCCAGCATTACCGTATTGGCAGTCTTAGGATTTCCTACTTCATGTTCTGCGATACCGATAGTGTCAACGTAGTGAACGTTCACGTCTGTTCTTGTAGGTTCGATGGAAACTACGCTGGAGTTGATGAAGAGATCTCCGCCCGGCTTCAGCATACCTTCGAATTTTTCAAGAGATGGACCATTCATGGCCACCAGGATGTCGCAAGTAGCGCCTACAGGTGAAGCGATAGGTTTATCTGATACACATACTGTACAGTTAGCTGTTCCGCCTCTCATTTCAGGTCCGTATGTAGGCATCCATGTTACTTCTTTACCGTCAAACATTGCAGTATAAGCGATGAGCTGACCGATGAGCAGTACGCCCTGTCCGCCGAATCCTGCAATGAGCATTCTTTTAGCCGCCATTTTATTTCACCTCCTCAGGACACTTGAACTGCTTAACAGGGTAGTAAGGAATCATGTTTTCCTTCAGCCAGTCAAGTGCTTTGACAGGAGTCATTCCCCAGTTAGTAGGGCATGTTGACAGGAATTCTACGAATGCATATCCCAGACCCTTTTCCTGAACTTCAAAAGCTCTGTGGATAGCTTTCTTAGCTGTTCTTACTCCTGCAGGATTGTGGAGTGATACACGTTCTACATATACTGCTCCCGGAATAGTTTCAAGCAGTTCACAGATCCTCATAGGGCTTCCTGCCTGTTCGATAGTTCTGCCGTCAACACAAGTAGTTGCCTTCTGTCCCAGCAGAGTAGTAGGAGCCATCTGTCCGCCTGTCATACCGTAGATAGCGTTGTTAACGAAGAAAGTACAGATCTTTTCTCCTCTTCCTGCAGCATGGATAAGTTCGCCCATGCCGATGGAAGCCAGGTCGCCGTCTCCCTGATATGTGAATACAGGAGCGTTAGGATGAACTCTCTTGATAGCAGAAGCTGTAGCAGGTGCTCTGCCGTGTGAAGCTTCTATCATATCAACGTTCATATACTGATGAGCTGTGATGGAACATCCTACAGGGGATACTCCGATAGCATCTCCCAGCTGTCCGCGCTCATCGAGAACTTCCATTACTAATCTATGTGAGATACCATGTGTGCATCCGGGACAGTAATGGCTTGTCATTTCTCTCATTCCTTTAGTTACTTCAAATACCGGCTTCACTTATCTCACCTCCATTATCTTCTTAGTTCTTTCAGCGATTTCTTCAGGGTCAAGCAGTACGCCGCCTACTTTGTTGATCAGATCTACAGGCAGCTTGCCGTTGATAGCCAGTTTAACGTCCTGTATCATCTGTCCCATAGACAGTTCTACTGCGATAACATTCTTAGTGCTTTCGCCGATAGCATCGAATGCATATTCAGGGAAAGGCCACAGTGTCTTAAGTCTGATGAGACCGCACTTGATGCCTTCGTCAGCCAGCAGATCCATAGCTTCCGCAACTACTCTTGATGTAGTTCCGTATGCTACGAATACTACTTCAGCACCTTCAACGTCGATGAGCTCTGCTTCAGGAAGCTCTCTCATAGCTTTTTCGTATTTAGGTGCTAATACATTGAGGTTGAAATCTTCCAGTACTTCCTGCTGGAGGAATACGGATTTGATAGCGTTTCTTTCTCTCTTGTTCTTATGTCCTGTCAGAGCCCAAGGCTTAGCTTCGAAGATCTCTTCTTCTGTCATTGCAGGGATAGGATCAGGGATAGCTACAGGTTCCATCATCTGACCCAGCATACCGTCAGCGCAGATCATTACAGGATTTCTGTATTCATCGGCAACCTCGAATGCTTTATAGATCATTTCGCAAGCTTCCTGGATGGACTTCGGTGCGTATACGATGATGTGATAGTCGCCATTTCCGCCGCCCCTTGTTACCTGGAAGTAGTCAGCCTGTGCCGGCTGGATACCGCCGATCCCCGGACCTGATCTCATTACGTTGATAGCTACCATAGGTGCCTGAGTAACTGCTGCTGCAGAGAAACCTTCCTGCATCAGTGCGATCCCCGGTGATGATGAAGAAATCATTACTCTTCCGCCTGCTGCGGCTGCACCGTAAGCCATGTTTATTGAAGCCAGTTCTGATTCAGCCTGGATGAATGATCCTCCGACTTTCTTCAGTTCTCTTGACATATATTCAGGTACTTCATTCTGTGGTGTGATAGGATAACCGAAGTAAAAACGGCATCCTGCGTTGATCGCTGCTTGAGCGAAGGCTTCATTGCCTTTCATCAATTTTTTTTCTGCCATTGTTTTTTCCTCCTAGTCTTCCTTGTATACGTTGATAACACCGTCCGGGCACATTAGTCCGCAGTTGCCGCAGGCGATGCAGTCTTCTTCAGAAACTATGCATACAGGGTGGTATCCCTGTTTGTTGATTTCCACGTCATCGATCTTGAGAATTCCTTTAGGACAAACGGAAACGCAGAGCTCACATGCCTTGCATCTTTCTGCCTTGATTACTACTTTTCCTTTCGCCAAAATGCTCACTCCTTCCTGATAATTGTTAGTTTTTTCTGTCATTAGTAATTATTCCAAAACAGAGTACCTTGCCGGTACTCTGTCTGTTTTCGTGCTTTATGTTTTACAGTATAACACAATATATATAAGAAAGAACAGACAAAAATGGTATTTATCTGTTCTTTTTTGTGTACATTTAATATATTTTTTATGTTTTCTTTGTAAAAATCCATAGAAAACGTGTCAAAAAGCTAAAAATCAGAGCTTTTCGAAGTCTGAAGCAGGATGTTTGCAGAGAGGGCAAATGAAATCAGCAGGCAGATCCTCATGAGGATGGACGTAGCTGCAGATTTTGCATACCCAACCTTTGGACTTTTCATCAGGAGATTCTTTGATATTCTTATGGTAATAGTCATAAGTCGCCGATGGAACAGAAGAGAGAACTTCGCCGTCTGTAACATCTGCGAGGAACAATGTATGGCTGCCCAGATCGATCGAATGGATCACCTTGGCAGAAATATATCCGTTGGTGCCGTCTGTGATGTATGGGATATCGTTCTTAGCAAGAACCATAGGAAAATCTTCAAACTTATCGATATCTCTGCCTGTCTGGAAACCAAAGTGTTTGAATGTGTCGAATTTAGCATCCTCGCTAAGGATAGACACATTAAATTCTCCTGCTTTCAGCACCATGTCGTGGGTGTAATTCTCTTTATTGACTGTGATGGAGATCCTGTTAGGGGAGGTTGTCACCTGCTGGAGTGTGTTAGTAACACATCCGTTGAGTTTATCGCCATCCCTGGCGGTAAGTATGAACAGCCCGTAGCTGATATTTCTCATTACTTTCTTGTCCATGATCGTTTCCTTTCAAAAACCAAGAGGGTCGAAAGACCGACCCTCAAGTAATAGTGTTGATTAGATTAATAGTTTTCAGCCTTGATCTGGAAGTGAGCCTGAGGGTGTGCACATACAGGGCATACCTGAGGAGCTTTGCCGCTCTTTACAGTATGTCCGCAGTTGTTGCAGTGCCATACAACTTCAGGATCTCTTTCGAATACGATACCTTCTTCGATGTTAGCCAGAAGCTTTCTGTATCTTTCTTCATGTTCCTTTTCGATCTTAGCTACGCCTTCAAACAGGAATGCGATATGATCGAAACCTTCTTCTCTGGCTTCCTTAGCCATACGATCGTACATGTCAGTCCATTCGTAATTTTCGCCTGCAGCAGCATCAGCCAGGTTAGTCATAGTGTCCTTGATTTCGCCATCATGGAGCGCCTTGAACCAAAGCTTAGCATGTTCCTGTTCGTTCTTAGCAGTTTCTTCAAAGAAGTTAGCGATCTGTACATAACCTTCCTTCTTAGCCTTGCTAGCATAGTAAGTGTACTTACCTCTTGCCATTGATTCTCCTGCAAATGCTTCCATCAGGTTAGCTTCAGTCTTAGTTCCCTTTAAATCCTTCATGTTTTAAATCCTCCTTTTATTTGTTTATTATATGTTTTTGTTTCCAAAATATTAACTTATGCGTTCTGGCAGTCTTCGCAGATGCCGTAAAATGAGATGTGGGCTCCTTCGCTGGCAAAACCACCTGTCTTATTATTTTCAGATGCCAGTATAGAATTGATTTGATCGAGAAGTTCCTTTGAACCTTCTAACTCAGCATCAAACACCTTGTTGCAGCAGCGACATCTCATGTGGATGTGATCATCGGTCCTGAAATCAAACCTATCTGCGGCTCCCGGGATACTGACTTTTTTGATTTCTCCCTTATCTGCCAGCTTATTCAGTACTCTGTATACTGTAGCCCTGC
>JAFQBD010000065.1 GCA_017416795.1 Bacillota bacterium
AAGTGTATTTTCTGGTTAAAAGTGTGAGGAGAGACGACTCTAAACTGAATCGACTCTTGGAGGAAAAAGTTCCCGAGGGACTGCAGGATACACTTGATAAAGCTTTTTACAAAGCATTTCAGTTAATATTTGAAAAGGGAACAGGGATCATAGAAAAAACTTACGACAGAGAGCAGCTCGAACTGGATCATATGGCTGACGAATACGTTGCAAATTTCAGTGGCAGCAGAAAGGCCCTGAAAGCTTTTTCAACTAAAGCCAAGACTTCCGGCAGCATCAACACTTTAGTTTCGGGAGCATCGGGAATAGGTTTGGGTGTGCTGGGGATCGGCATACCTGATATCGTCCTGTTTACCGGCATGATGCTCAGGAACATTTATCAGATATCATTGAATTACGGATTCGATTATGAAAGTGATGAAGAAAAGAAATTCATTCTGCTTATCATTCGCGGTGCGCTGATATCCGGACCTGAAGTAAAAGCGGTGAATAATGAAGCGGATCATTATATGGAAAACGGCAGTTTTACTTGTGACAGCGATCTTAAGAGCATGATAAAAGAGGCAGCAGGATGTCTTTCGAAGGAGCTGCTGTATATGAAATTCTTGCAGGGAATACCTGTTGTCGGTGCACTTGGCGGTGCATATGATGCCGTTTATATGAAAAGAGTAAGCAAATATGCAGAATTGAAATACAGAAAGAGATTTCTCAAAAACTTCTTGACTTTATCAGACTAAAGATGCATAATGCATAGTGTAGAAATGCGAAGACCGGAAATTAGTAAATCACGCAAGGAACTACAGAGAGCAGCCGTTTGGTGAGAGGCGCAGTACACCGCATGATCGAATACATTCCGAGAGCAGTCCGTTGAACGAGTGAGTACACTTAAGTAGATCGGAACGGGTTCACCCGTTATAGTGAGCGAGTTTGTTGGAACTCAGTGAGGCTGCAGTCGTGAGGCTGCAGTGAACAGAGGTGGTAACGCGGTCATAACTGCCCTCTGAGCTATTCATGTTCGGAGGGCATTTTCTTTTTTTTGACGAAACAGATGGTTTGTGAAAATGTCCTTCAAAAATAAAATAAGGAGGAGAAAACCATGTTTCTAAAAGTCGGTATTCTAGTTGTATTCTTTGCGATATTCATCGCTATCGGCTTGTACTGCAGGAAGAATTCTACAGATGTCAACGGATTCGTCCTTGGCGGACGTTCTGTAGGTCCGTGGCTTACAGCTTTCGCTTATGGAACATCATACTTTTCTGCAGTTATCTTCGTAGGTTATGCAGGGCAGTTTGGATGGAAATACGGTATCGCTGCTACTTGGGTAGGTATCGGTAATGCTTTGATCGGCTCTTTGTTGGCATGGGTCATCTTAGGCAGACGTACAAGGATCATGACGCAGCATCTTGATTCGGCTACAATGCCTGCATTCTTTGAAAAACGTTATGACAGCAGCACTCTTAAGATAGTCGCATCAGCGATCATATTCGTATTTTTGATCCCGTACACTGCATCATTGTATAATGGTCTTTCAAGGCTTTTTGCCATGGCGTTCAATGCTGATTACTCCGTATGCATAATCATCATGGCTGTACTTACTGCTATCTACGTTGTTGCAGGCGGATATATGGCCACTGCTATCAACGATTTCATCCAGGGATGCATCATGATCATAGGAATCATAGCAGTCATCGGTGCTGTACTCCACTCACAAGGCGGATTCATGGCTGCACTTGACGGATTGGCACAAGTAACAGATGAAACTGTAAGTTCGACACCGGGAGTATTCAATTCATTCTTCGGACCTGAACCGCTGAATCTGCTGGGTGTAGTTATACTCACATCGCTGGGTACATGGGGACTTCCGCAGATGGTTCAGAAGTTCTATGCTATCGAAAGTGAAAAGGCAATAAATAAAGGAACTATCATATCAACATTCTTCGCACTTATCGTTGCCGGCGGATGTTACTTCCTGGGCGGCTTCGGAAGACTCTTCAGCGATAAAGTGGATGTAGCTGCAGAAGGGTTCGATGCTGTCGTTCCTGCTATGCTGTCAACACTTCCTGATATCCTTATCGCACTGGTCATCCTGCTGGTATTGTCAGCATCGATGTCAACACTGGCATCGCTTGTTATAGCATCCAGCTCAACACTTACCATCGATTTCCTGAAAGGAACATTTGTTAAGAACATGGGTGAAAAGCAGGAAGTGCTTACTATCCGTGTGCTGCTGGTAGTATTCATCGCCATTTCAGCAGTTATCGCCATACTGCAGTATAAGAGCAACGTGACTTTTATCGCACAGCTGATGGGAGTATCCTGGGGCGCACTGGCAGGGGCATTCCTGGCGCCTTTCCTCTATGGACTATACTGGAAAAAGACAACGAAAGCCGCTATATGGGCAAGCTTCATCTGGGGAGCAGGCATAATGACCCTGAACCTTCTGTTCAGACCGGCATTCCCGCTGCTTCTCCAGTCACCGATCAACTGCGGTGCATTCGCTATGTTGTTCTCACTCATACTGGTACCTGTAGTTAGCTGGATCACAAGGAAGCCTGATATGGAAAAAGTAAATGAATGTTTCTCATGCTACGACAGGAAGGTCGTGGTTTCTGCCAAGGATTCGTTGGGAGATGAAATAGAATAACAGATACATGGGGTCGGCAAGTTGCCGACCCTTTTATGTTGTGTTACAATAGTCACATGGTAAATTTAGAAAATAGCTGGGACAAAGTCCTCGAAGGAGAATTTGATAAAGAATATTATCAGAAGCTTAGACAGTTTCTGATAGGAGAGTATAGAAGCCGTGCAGTATATCCCGATATGTACAGCATTTTTAACGCGCTCAAATATACGGCATATGAAGATGTAAAGGCAGTGATACTCGGTCAGGATCCATACCATCAGCCGGGACAGGCACATGGGTTGTGTTTCTCTGTTAAAAAAGGTGTTCAGATACCGCCGTCACTTGTAAACATCTATAAGGAACTCGAGAGTGATCTTGGGATCAAGCCGCCAAGTCACGGTTATCTCGAGAACTGGGCAAGGAACGGAGTCTTGCTTCTCAACACAGTATTGACTGTCAGAGACAGCCAGGCTAACTCCCATAAGGGAAAGGGCTGGGAGATATTCACAGACAGAGTTATAGAATTGCTTAATGAGAGAGAAAAACCAATGGTGTTCATATTGTGGGGAAACAATGCCAAGGCGAAGGAAAAATTGATAACAAATCCTGCCCACTGTATCATCAAAAGCGCACATCCAAGTCCGCTGTCAGCTCATTACGGATTCTGGGGAGGCAAGTATTTCTCAAGAACTAATGAATTTCTAATATCGACAGGGCAGGAGCCTATCGACTGGAGCATACCGGAATAATAGTTTATAAACAATTAAGGAGAATCAATAAAAAATGGGATTGCTTTTACTATATTGGAGTTTCATGCTCGCAGCATATATCATCGCTGCCAAGAATAGACACAGGGCAGATAAGCTTGCTTTCGTCCAAAGAGCTTTGATGCCCGTAGTATATATACTGGTTCTTATAATGGGTCTTAGGATGGGTGTTAACGAACAGGTGACTTCCAACTTGGGAACTATAGGTGTCCAGTCGCTTATCATAACAGTTTTCGCTGTAGTAGGAAGTATGTTATTCATAACCGGTGTGCGAAAAATAATGGGTATGGATAAATACGGTAATCTCAAGACTAAGGTCGGATCAAAGGCTGATGCTGAAGAAGATAAAGCCATAGAAAGTGCGTCGGGCGATGAACAGAAATTAAGCAAGTCCGATATCCAGAGCACATGTATCATATTAGGTCTTGTTGTTGTCGGTATGCTGGCAGGATATTTTATAATAGCAGGAATGATGCCTCAGATCTTGGATGAATTTGATGTGATTTCAGGGCATTCACTGACAGTATTCCTGTGCTGTCTGCTGTTCTGTGTAGGATTCGATCTCGGAATGCAGGGAACTGTTATTTCAAGTATCAGAGAAGTAGGCGTGAGAGCATTGGCATTCCCGTTCGCGGCAGTCATTGGAAGTATCGTCATAGGCACTGCAGCGTCAATGTTTTTCGGCTTCACCATGAGGGAAGGAGTTGCTATAAGTGCAGGCTTCGGTTGGTATACATATGCACCGACAGTTATAGCATCGGCAGGTTCGGAATACATGGTCGCCTCAGCCGTATCCTTCATGCATAATGTTATAAGAGAAGTGTCGGGGATAGTCCTGATCCCGATACTTGCTAAAAAAATAGGATACCTGGAAATGACAGGTATCCCGGGAGTAGCCGCTATGGACGTGTGTATGCCTATCGTAGAAAGATCGTGCAGACATGACACCGTAGTATATTCATTTGCCGTAGGTCTGCTGATGTGCATAGTAACATCGCTTCTGGTGCCTTTGGCAATGGGGGTATAAAAATATGCTTCGAATCATCGAAGCATATCTATCGTCGGATTGACATTATAGAATTTTTTAAGAGCTTCGTATTCCTGCGAAGCTTTTTCTTTTGCTGCAGAGTTTTCTCTATCGAGAAGCACTGCTTTTATCATAACGTTTTTAGCCGTATGTTCCAGCGATGTGAATTCGATCATGTTCACATCGTAGCCGGCAGCTTCAAGTTTCAAGCCTCTCAGGCTGTTGGTGAGGATCTCAGTGAACTTATCTTTGATTATGCCATGTTTCAGCATCGGCTGATTTATATCGCTTTCGATCTGTGAGAACAGCTCATGCTGACAGCAAGGTACACTTAAGATGACCTTGCTGTGCCACTTCACAGCATTTATAAGCGCGAAGTCGGTAGCTGTATCACATGCATGGAGCGTTACTACCATGTCGGCCCCTGTGCTTACGAAATCAGCTATATCTCCCGTCAGGAATGTCAGCTCATCGTAACCCAACTTCTTGGCTGTTTCGTTACAGAACCTTATCACGTCTTCTTTAAGGTCAAGGCCGATTATCTCAACATCTCTGCCTCTTACCAGCTTGAGATAATAATATAATGCAAAGGTCAGGTAGCTCTTGCCGCAGCCGAAGTCGATGATTCGAAGCGTTCCTTCTTTAGGAAGTGCATCGAAAGAATCATCTGCGATCTCAAGGTATCTGTTGATCTGCCTGAACTTAGAATAATGCTTTTTGAAAACCTTGCCTTCGGCAGACATTACTCCAAGCTCGATAAGGAAATCACATGGAGTACCGTCTTCTATGAGGTACTGCTTCTTCTTATCGTGAGACAGATCTCCCGCTTTTCGCTGAGATGCCTGCCTTGTTACCTTCGGTCTGTCAGGCTTAGAAGCCAGGATCTGGATATCTTCATCTTCAGTTAAGATATTTATCTGTTTGAAATCATTTTCTATGATATTACATGCGAAGTCGATTCCTTCATAATACGGGATGTTCTGATGAGTGACTTTCTTATCGTAATGAAACTCTGCCTGATACATGTATTCACCTTTTATGGATACAGGTCTCAGAGTGACTTTCTTGTATTCTATGGACTTTCTTCTTTTCCCTGCAAATATGATTTTTATAAGCTTGCCGCTGTCAAAACAAGAGCAGAGTATCTGTGTGATCTTTTCCATAATGACCGCCTTTCTTTTCTGCAAGTATATTATCATATAAGGCGATACAAGTACAAGGATTCTTATGCAGGCTCCACAAACGGTATACCGAAATATTCGGTAAGTGACAGGACGAGGTTTCTTGCGATCAGATCGATATTGTTGATGATCCAAAGCGCATCTTCCAGATTGTCATGGTAGGCAAGTTCTATGAGATTAGACGGTGCGCGGGTGAGGCGCAGCTCCGCCAAAGTAGTAGTCGGTACAGCACGGACAAGAGAAGGATCGGGGTAGATGGCTTTAAGGTTGTTTACGAAAATATCTGCGGCACGAAGACCTTCGGTGCTTGTGGTGTAATAGTAGACATCGGGTCCCTGAAGCTGTCCCGACAGGTTTTCAGGTGATGCGTTGGAGTGAAGGGCAAGATGAAAATCGTAATTTCCCGCATTAGATAAGTTTATTGCCTGGCGCAGAGTATCGTCAGGGTCGTTTCTTGTAAAGGTGATACCGGAAGCTATGAGATAAGGCTCCATAGCATCTGCCACTAAGTTCATGTAATATTCTTCAGTGCCAAGTCCGTTGACATAGGGATTGAATTCCTGGACGGACGGGCTCAAAAATAAACTAGGCATAAAAGCTCCTTTCTTTTTTGACACAAGAGTCGTATTGTTTTATACTATAGAGTTGTAGTGAATAATGTGAAAGCAGGAAGAAAAAATGGCAAATAAACAGAAAATAATAAACATAGCAGTCATCGCTCATGTAGATGCAGGTAAGTCCACATTGGTAGATGCATTCCTCAATCAGAGCGGAGTTTTCAGAGATAATGAAGCAGTAGTGGACTGCGTTATGGACAGCGACGATATCGAACGTGAGAGAGGTATCACCATCTACTCCAAAAACTGCTCCGTAATGCATGATGACGTTAAGATCAATATCGTGGATACTCCGGGACATGCCGACTTCTCATCAGAAGTTGAGCGTATCATCAAGACGGTAGATACAGTTATCCTGCTTGTAGACTCCAGCGAAGGCCCTATGCCGCAGACAAGATTCGTACTGAAGAAGTCTCTTGAACAGGGGATAAATCCTATTCTGCTGATCAATAAGATCGATAAGAAGGACGCGCGTATAGATGAAGTAGTGGATGAAGTATATGAACTGTTCATGGATCTTGAGGCCAATGATGAGCAGCTGGATTTTCCTATCCTGTATGGCATCGCAAGGCAAGGTATCGTAGTTTATGATCCCGAAGATGTAAAGGACATCCAGGTGGGAGAAGAAGACAAGAAGATAAAGAAAAGTGCACGCGGCATGAATGGTCTTGATATCACTCCGTTGTTTGAGACTATCATCAAGCATGCATCTCCATATCCTGATCTCAACGATGAGCCGCTGCAGTTGCAGATCTCAGCACTGGCTTACGATGATTATATCGGAAGACTTGGTATCGGACGAGTTACTAAGGGTGTCGTAAAATCAGGAAGCACTATAGCTGTTGCTAAGGAAGACGGTAAGATCGAGCAGAGGAAGATCAATCAGGTATTCGTATACAGAGGTCTGAAGCGTATGGCTGTGGAACAGGCAGAAGCAGGAGACATCGTTGTAGTATCAGGTATCTCTGATATCTCTATCGGAGAAACTATCTGCGATCCTTCCAAGCCTGATCCTCTTCCTATGATAAGCATAGAAGAGCCTACACTGAGCATGTACTTCATGGTCAACAAATCGCCTTTCGCAGGAAAAGTAGGCAAGTTCGTAACATCAAGACATATAAGAGAAAGATTGAATAAAGAACTGGAAGTAAACGTAGGTCTGAAAGTAGAAGAAACAGATTCTACAGATAGTTTCAAGGTTTCCGGAAGAGGAGAGCTGCACCTTTCTATCCTTATCGAGAATATGAGAAGAGAAGGATATGAGCTGGCAGTATCTAAGCCGGAAGTTATCATGAGACGAGGCGAAAATAATCAGGTGCAGGAGCCGGTCGAAGAAGTAGTGCTCAGCGTACCGGATGAATACTCAGGCTCAGTCATCTCCAAACTCAATGTGAGAAAGGGCCTCATGCAGGAGATGAAGAGCGAGAACGGATTCACGAGACTTGAGTATCTGGTTCCTACAAGAGGACTTCTCGGATACAGAAGCGAATTCATCAACGATACGAGAGGCGAAGGGACTATGGTGAGAAGGTTCGCCAAGTTTGATGATTATATGGGAGATATACCTCAGAGAATAAATGGCGTAGCAATAGCGCAGGAGGAAGGTGTGGCTACTCCTTATGCTATCTTCAATATAAGTGAAAGAGTGCAGATGTTCATAGAACCGGGAACTAAGGTCTATGAGGGAATGATAATCGGGATGAATGCCAGAAGCGAAGACATGGTAGTTAACCCTTGTAAAGCGAAGAAAGCTACTAATATGCGTGCAGCGGGAAGTGATGATAATATCAAGCTGGCACCTGCGAGAGTGTTCACTCTTGAAGAAGCTCTGGAATTCATCGATGACGATGAACTGGTGGAAATCGTTCCTGACGATATCAGACTCAGAAAGAAACTGCTCAAGGAACTTGAGAGAAGAAGAAGCGGCAGAAACATCAAATCTGATGAATAAGTTATCACGATAAACAGGGACAAGAAATACAGAGAGGAACAGGGATGAGCGATTTTAACATTTATTTAGAAACATTGCTGGGTTCTGAAAAGCTGGCAGGCTTGGCTGAAGTCGGTATCAGACTTCTGCTGACTGTGATAATCGGGCTTATAGTTATCAAGATCATTATGAAGATAACAAGGAAATCCCTCGATAAAAGCGGCGCGGACCCATCAGTATACGCATTTATCAAGAATGCAGTGAAAATAGTATGTATCATCGTGATCGTGACCATGTGTCTCGGCATAATGGGCATACCGATGAGCACAGTAGTCGCAGTACTCGGTGCTGCAGGTGCTGCCATAGCATTGGCTTTAAGGGACAGCCTTGCCAATGTTGCAGGGGGATTCATGATAATCATAACCAAGCCATTCAGCAAGGATGACTTGATCGATGTTGGTGAGGTCTCGGGAAAGGTAGAGAAGATCGATCTGTTCTTGACGACACTCAAGACATACGACAATAAGACCATAACGATCCCGAACGGTCTGATAAACACATCTATTCTTGTAAACCACAGCAAAGAAAGCAGAAGACGTGTAGACTGCACATTCAGTATCGGATACGGCAATGACATAGGAAAGGCAAAGGAGATACTGGCAGCAGTATGTGATGCATGCCCTGATATAATCAAAGAACCTGCGCCTGTTATAGGTGTTGCCAATCATGGAGACAGTGCAGTTATCATGGATGTCAAGGCGTGGTGCGAGACGGATGATTACTGGGATGTGAAGTATTTCCTTGAAGAAAACGTCAAGATCGCATTCGATGAACATGACATAGAAATACCATATCCGCAGATGGATGTTTTTATAAAAAAATAATAAGAGTTCATCGAAGAAAAAAGTGGCAAAAACAATACAAAAATGGTATAATATCAAAATAACTTTTATGAAAGGAGACTCAGAATATGGGAGAAATAAGAAAATTCAAGAGAGTTTTAGTGGCAAACCGTGGTGAAATAGCGATCAGAATATTCAGAGCCTGCAAAGAACTGGGAATAAGAAGTGTAGCGATCTACTCGGAAGAGGATAAAAATACATTGTTCAGAACGAAAGCAGACGAAGCATATCAGGTGGGAAGAGGCAAGTCACCTGTAGATGCATATCTTGCTATCGATGAGATCATTGAACTGGCTAAAGCAAAGGGCGTTGATGCTATCCATCCGGGATACGGATTTTTGGCGGAGAACGTAGAATTTGCCAAGGCATGTGAAGCTGCTGGCATCGTATTCATCGGTCCTGACTATGAAATGATGGATAACCTGGGAGACAAGGTCAAGTCTAAGATCGTTGCCAACAAGGTCGGAGTACCGACTATCCCGGGCATGACAGAAACGATCCCTTCGGCAGAAGTGGCTCTGGACTTTGCAGAAAAGTGCGGATATCCTGTTATGCTCAAGGCAGCAGCAGGCGGCGGCGGAAGAGGTATGAGAATAGTAAGAAGTAGAGAAGAAATGCCTGCTCAGTACGAATCTGCCAAGAGTGAAGCTAAGAAGGCCTTTGGTATCGACGATATTTTCATCGAAAAATATCTGGAAAGACCTAAACATATAGAAGTTCAGATCCTGGGAGATAACTACGGCAATATCGTTCATCTTTATGAACGTGACTGCTCTATCCAGAGAAGACATCAGAAGGTAGTTGAATTCACTCCTGCTCTTTCTATTACAGAAGAACAGAGGCAGAATATCTGCAACGATGCGATCAAGATCGCTAAGGCTGTAGATTACAGAAGTGCCGGAACAGTTGAGTTCCTGGTTGACCATGAAGGCAATCACTACTTCATCGAAATGAACCCTAGAATACAGGTTGAACATACTGTAACTGAAATGACTACAGGTGTAGATATCGTTCAGTCACAGATACTCATCGCACAGGGATATACACTTGATTCATATCAGATAAATATCAAGAGCCAGGATGATATCCAGCCTAGAGGCTATGCTATCCAGTGCAGAGTAACTACAGAAGATCCTATCAACGGATTTGCTCCTGACACAGGTACTATCACTAAGTACACAAGTGCCGGCGGATATGGTATAAGACTTGACGCAGGTAATGCAGTTGCAAATTCACAGATATCACCTTATTATGACAGCTTGCTGGTTAAAGTAACAGCATGGGCGAGAACATTCTCCGATGCTACGAACAAAGCAAGAAGAGCTATCAAGGAAACAAAGGTAAAGGGTGTTAAAACTAACAGAGCATTCCTGCTCAACGTTCTCAATCATCCTACATTCAAGGCAGGTAACTGTGATACAGGCTTCATCGAAGACAATCCTGAACTGCTTAACATCATGGCTAAGCAGGATAAGGAGCTGAAAGTGCTCACATTCCTTGGCGAACAGTATGTCAACGGTAACAAGGGCATCAAGCCTCAGTTCGACGTTCCTGTATATCCTAGAATCAAGCCCGAACAGGTAAATTCACTTTCAGGTACTAAGCAGATCCTGGATGAAAAGGGACCTAAGGGAGTAGTTGACTGGGTAAAAGATCAGAAGAAGCTGCTGATCACGGATACTACTATGAGAGACGCACAGCAGTCACTTATGGCTACTCGTGTAAGAACTGTGGATATGGAAAAGATCGCACCTGCCGTAGCGCTTTACGGTAAGGATCTGTTCTCACTGGAAATGTGGGGCGGAGCGACATTCGATACAGCTTACAGATTCCTTAAAGAATCACCATGGGAAAGACTTCAGACTTTGAGAGCTAAGATCCCTAACGTTATGTTCCAGATGCTGATCAGAGGAGCTAACGCAGTAGGATACAAGAATTATCCTGATAACGTTATCAGAAGATTCGTCAAGGAATCAGCTGAATCGGGAATCGACGTATTCAGGATCTTTGACTCACTGAACTGGATCCAGGGCATGGAAGTAGCATTGGATGAAACTCTTAACCAGGGCAAGATCGCAGAAGCATGCATCTGCTACACAGGAGATATCCTGGATGAAAGCAGAGATAAATATAATCTCGAGTACTATGTAAGAATGGCTAAGGAACTGGAAAAACGCGGTTCACATATCCTGGGAATCAAGGATATGTCCGGTCTCATCAAGCCTATGGCAGCTAAGAAGCTGATCGAAGCGCTGAAGAATGAGATTTCTATCCCTATCCATCTGCATACTCATGACACAAGCGGCAACGGCGTAGCTACTCTGATGATGGCTGCAAATGCAGGCGTAGATATCATCGACGGAGCATTCAACAGTATGTCCGGACTCACAAGCCAGCCTGCCTTAAACTCCATCGTTGCGGCAATGGAAAGTACAGAAAGAGATACAGGCATCGACCTTGACGGTATCCAGGAAATCTCAGATTACTGGGCAGCAGTAAGACCTGTTTACAAGCATTTCGAGTCAGATATGATGACAGGTTCAGCTGAGATCTATAAGTACGAAATGCCGGGAGGACAGTACTCCAACTTGAAGTCACAGGTAGAAAGCTTCGGACTTGGACATAAGTTCAAGGATGTTAAGGATATGTACAAGACTGTAAACGAGATGCTGGGTGATATCGTTAAGGTAACACCGTCATCAAAGGCAGTCGGAGATATGGCTATTTTCATGGTGCAGAACGATCTGGATGCTGAAAACATCTATGAAAAGGCTGCAGATATCGACTTCCCTGATTCTATCGTTTCATACTTCGAAGGAATGATGGGTCAGCCTGAAGGCGGATTCCCTGAAAGACTTCAGAAACTGGTTCTTCACGGTAAAGAGCCTATCACTTGCAGACCGGGAGAACTGCTTCCGGATGAAGATTTCGATGGAATCAAGGAAATGCTGAAAGAAAAGCATGGTCTTGAGGGAGACGAAAAGGAAGCACTGAGCTATGCCCTTTATCCTAAGGTATTCGAAGATTATCTCAAGAGCCTTGATACTGAAGGAAACTTCAGACTGATGGGCAGTGATATTTTCTTCCACGGTTTGTCAATGGGAGAAACTTGTGAAGTCAAGATCAAGGAAGGTAAAGAACTTGTCATCAGACTTGCTGATATGAGTGAAGCTGATGAAGAAGGCTTCAGAAATGTTATCTTCGAAGTAAACGGCAACAGAACTGCTGTCAAGATCAAGGACCAGGCTGCCAACATGGCAGGAACTGCTTCACAGACAGTTTTCGCTGATCCTGACGATTCGTCAGAAGTAGGCGCCAACATTCCGGGAACTATCCTGAAGGTGCTGGTAGCTGAAGGCGATGCAGTTGAAGAAAAGCAGCCTATCGCAGTTATCGAAGCTATGAAGATGGAAACTAATATCCTGGCTTCTGTCAAGGGTACTATAGGCAAGATCCATGTTAAGGAAGGTCAGCAGGTAAAGGCAGGAGAACTGATAGCTAAGATCAATGAATAAAAGCGGCAACAGCTTAAATATTATTATTTGAAACAAGGAGGCGTTTGTTATGAACGGTTTGATCGGTAAATTCTTATATTTCTGGATGTTTATAATCGGAGCATTGATAATCCTGAAGTTTACAGGATATGCTGATGATGATAGGACTATGTTGATCACATTAGGTGCTATCGCACTTGTATACATAGTATGGAATGTGTTCAGAGAGATGGGTAAGAAGAGAAAAGCCGAAAAAGCCGCAGCATACAAACAGCCTGTCAAGAAAGGAACTTCCAATAAGAAGAGAAAGAGATAGTTCCCCTTTGACATAATGACCATATGATAAAGACCTCGCATAATTTGATGGTAGATGCAGAAAATAATACCAAAAATGTGCGAGGTTTTTTAATGAAAAAATTTGACATACTTAGAGAAAGCATACGTCAGCAGGTGCCGGTAGATGAAAGTTTCGATATCATGGAGCGACAGCTTACCGTTTCGGGGAAAGATGCAGTCATGTACTTTGTCGAAGGGCTTACAGACAGGGAGGTCGTTCAGAGGATAATATTCAGCCTGTTTACCCTTGATGATCAGCATGAAGAAGAAATGGGCACAGCAGAAATGTTCATAAAGAATAACCTGCCTTATTTGAATGCTAAAGTGATTTATGACATCGATCAGACAATAAGAAGTCTGTACTCAGGTCTGGTGCCTTTGATAATAGATGGCTTTGACGGTGTGATAATGATCGACTGCAGGAGCTATCCGTTAAGAAGCGTGGACGAGCCGTCAAAAGAAAAGAGTCTTAGGGGATCTAAAGATGGTTTTGTGGAAGCTATGATGACAAATATAGCTCTCATCAGAAGGCGTATCAGAGATAATGATCTAATCTTCAAGGTGTATTCCATAGGTGATCTGACTAAAACAGATGTATCTATGGCGTATATGAAAACTAAAGCAGATCCCAAGATAGTGAGTAAACTTGATGGGATATTATCAAGTCTGCGATCAGAAGGACTCACGGTAACAGAGCAGACTTTAGTTGAGGAGATAACGGGTAAGAAATTATCACGATTCAACCCGTTCCCTAAAGTCAGATATACTCAGAGACCTGATATCATCGCGGCTCATGTGGAGGAAGGCAAGATCGCTGTCATCGTGGATAATTCTCCTACAGTCATATTGCTACCGGCAGGTATATTTGACTTTGTCCAGGATGTGGATGATTATTATTTCCCTTTAGTGACCGGTAATTACTTCAGGATGATAAGGATATTCAATATATTGATAATACTGTTTGCGACTCCGTTGTATCTTTTGTTTGCAGAAGGTGATATCCCGACTCATGATTTCATAAAGTTCTTTATCCCTGAGGAGGACTTCGCAGTAAGTATATTCTGGCAGCTGATATTGCTTGAAATAGCTGTTGATGCACTGAAGCTGGCGTCACTTAACACTCCTGAATCTCTGGGCATGTCGCTGTCTGTGATCGGTGCTTTGATACTGGGAGAATTCTCGGTATCATCTGGATGGTTCATACCGCAGACGATACTGGTGATGGCGGTAGTGGCGCTTGCCAGTTTCACACAGCCCAGTATCGAACTGGGATATGCCGTTAAATTCATAAGGATACTCATGCTGATAGGAGCACACTTCCTTGGCTGGCCGGGAGTTGCAGCAGCATTCATGATCGCCGTAGCAGTGATGGCATGTACCAAGACCATAGTAGGAACATCATACCTTTATCCACTGGTGCCATGGGACGGAGAGAAGCTGAAGAGGCTGGTGTTCAGAACGAAAAAGTGACCTTTGCAGAACGAAGACATGCCCCTTTTCATATAATGGATTTAGTAATTATTGAAAGGTGGGGTATTGAAACGATGGATACAAGAGAACTTTTCGCGAGGCTGATCCAGTGTGAAGCCGGAGGGGAAGGTGATGCGGGAATGAGAGGCGTGGCGACGGTAATAGGCAACAGAGCAAATATAACATACGGTGAATTCGCACGTATCAACGGCGGCGGGGATTTCAGAGCTGTTATAGAGCAGCGCGGTCAGTTCACATGTATGAGGGAGACGGTAGGTGGACGATATAACCCTCAGAACGTCTATAACATGACTCCTACTCAGGAGCATTACGACATCGCAGACTGGGCGATAGCCGGCGGAAGGCTGGCGGGAGTTGACCATTCGCTGTTCTTTCATAATCCGTATAACCCGACTTGCCCGACGTATTTTCCTACGAGAGTCGGCGTGATTCACAATCGCATAAACGATCATTGTTTCTATATCCCTACTTCATATTACGCCAATACTTAAAACAGAGAGGTGATTCGTATGGCTATGAATTGGGGAAACATGTCCCAAATCTCACGAAATGATATGACTCCTGTACTTGGGAATACAGGTGTACACTCCGAGGCGAATGCCGGCAGCGGAGATATCCCTATATCGGAGATCGATATGATCGGTAATGTGGGAGGCGGTGGAGGAAATTTCGGAGGCAGCGAAACTTTCCCACAAGTGCTTCCTAACAATCCGACATTCACAGTTCCCGCCAATCCTCTGCTTCCCGATGAATACAGCGAGGTGCTGGATTATAACTCCATACAGTATTTAAATGGGATATTCAGGACGCAGATAGGAAAATTCGTCAGAGTACAGCAGCTGATAGGCTCCAATACTACGCAGGACTTTGATGGTTTTCTCATAGGGGTAGGCATCAACTACATCATACTGCAGGAATATGCTAACCAGGATATAAGGATACTTGATATCTACGGAATCAAGCAAATGTATGTATATTATTCTGAAACTGCAACGCCATATAGGAGATGATCTGTGTTATAATGCTGTTGATACAGTAATAACACAGGAGGTCTGCTATGTTCAGAGAAATGAGAAGAAAAGATAAGATGAAGACTTATGAAGAAGCGGTTCAGATATTAGGCGAATGTACTAACGGCATCCTGTCCGTGATAGGAGACGAGGGATATCCTTACGGAGTGCCGGTAAGCTATGTGTACGAAGATGGCAAGATTTATTTCCACTGTGCATCTACAGGACATAAGCTTGATGCCATCAAAGCTGAGCCTAAGGTATCATTTACCGTAGTTGGTGCAGATAATATCGCGCCTGATAAATTCACTACGGCGTATAAGAGTGTGATAGCTTTTGGCAAAGCATCTATAATAGATACGGACGAAGAGAAGATGGCCGCACTTAATCTGATCAGAGAAAAGTATTCAGGAAATTTCCCAAAAGAAGGAGCAGCATATATAGAAAAGTTCTGGGATAAGACAACAGTAGTTGTTATCGAAATAGAGCATATGACAGGAAAAGGTCTTGCGTGATGCAAGACCTTTTTTAATAATGCACTGCAACAGGTATATCTACATCGGCTTTTTCATAAAGCTCTGGCATCCTCCACGGCGGCATGTTGATGCACCCGTGGCTGCCGTTATATGTCCAGATATTACCTCCGAAAGATCCCCTCCAGTTGGCATCATGGAAACCTTCGCCTGTCCAGTTGACTCCGAGCCAGTAGCTTACAGGACTTTCATACTCTGTTCCATCACCGTTATCGCCTCTTAAGACTACATTTCGGATCTTGTTGAGTATATAGTAAGCGCCTACATCTGTAACGGTACCTGTAGCTCTGCTTCCTGTAACACAAGGTGACGAGAAGATAAGCTTACCGTTTTTATAGAAATTGACTTCCTGTGTAGATATATCAACATCGATATAAGTGTCACCCATATCTCTCGTATATTCGCCATATCCTGTCGCTGCGAAGACAGGAGCGCGGGAAATGTTTTCACGAGATTCGATATCTTTTATGAGCCTTTTTACTTCAGCGCCCTGGTCGATCATCCAGCCGTAAGTTCCGGGAGGTACAGTTACGTCTTTACCGGTAAGTGATCTAAATTCTCTGGTACTGTTTATATTGTCGTATTTTTCAGCAAGTGATGCCACATATTTCTTGACAGCCTTCTTATCTGCCTTCCCTGACATATCGTCTTTCATCATAGAAGCCAGATCTTCAGCCGGGATCGTGAAAGTCTCGTCTCCCAGTTCATATGTGATTTCCTGAACGAGATATTCGCGACAGAATTGCTGATACTCATGCAGGTCCTCATCGTGAGCCATGACTTCAGGGATGATAGAATACTCTTTTTCATTGAAGACGAAATGGATATCTCCCTTTGAAATGCTTGCCGTAAGATCATCGAAGACGCGTTCCATATCAGGCTTGTTGCCAAAAACGTGGCCGACGATAGGGAATGCAGGATCAGTCAGATCCACATATGCATCAGCACTCTCTGTTACATTCTCGATCTTGAAAACAGGAGAGCTGATGACTTCTTTTTTGAAATCTTCATCGTAAGAAGCTACAACCATAGGGACCTTGAGCCTGTATGTCATACCAAAGAAGTGATTCAGAGCAGCATTTACCGCATTTGTCCCATTGACATTCTCAAGGCTTTTGATCAGATCGTACTTATAACCGAAATCAGTGAATGAGTCTGATCGCACGTTAAGACTGCAGGTCACTTCGATATGCCTGCTGTTCCAGTATTCGGTAAGTTTCGCTTCCGCCTGCTCGTATGTCAGCCCTGAACAGTCGACGCCGTTGACAGTAGTGTTTTCGGGAAATGCTTCCGGTGCGGCAGGTGCTGATTTGGAATAAGTCAAAACGAGGGCGGAGATGGCTGCGATCATTAGTACGATGATTATCGCGATAGTAACTGCAATTTTCTTCATAGCTCCTCCTGAATCGTTGTTTATATTTTACTGTAATTAATATATTATTGAAAGTGAAATTTAAGGATAAATAATATTCTTTTTTATGTTAAAATAACTATGTATATATTTTTTTGACCGAGAGGTATATAAATGGCGTTCACACATTTACATGTACATACTGAATACAGCTTGCTGGATGGTGCATCCAGGATCAAGGATCTCGTTGCCAGAGCGAAGGAACTGGGCATGGATTCTGTTGCCATCACAGATCATGGCGTTATGTTCGGTGTCATAGATTTTTACAGAGAGTGTAAAAAGCAGGGGATAAAACCTGTGATCGGCTGCGAAGTCTATACTGCAGCCCGTACTCGTTTCGATAAAGACTCAGAGAAGGACAAGTTCATGGGTCATCTTATCTTGCTTGCAGAAAACGATCAGGGATACAAAAATCTCATGAAGATCGTTTCGGAAGGCTACAGAAACGGCTTCTACTATAAGCCTAGGATAGATAAGGAAGTCCTGTCTCAATATAGTGAAGGTCTCATAGCTCTTTCAGGTTGCCTTGCAGGAGAGATCCAGAGAAGGCTTCTCAACGGAGATTATGAAGGTGCAAAGCGCGAAGCTCTGGCTATGCGTGAGATCTTCGGGGAGAATAACTTTTTCCTGGAGATACAGGATCAAGGCCTTGAAGAGGAAGCGCGTATCCTGCCTGATATGAAAAAGCTCAGTGTGGAGACTTCCATCCCGCTTGTTGCAACTAACGATGTCCACTACGTCAGAAAAGAAGATTCTGTAGCTCATGACGTCCTCATGTGCATACAGATGGCATGCACGGTGGAAGACGATAATCGTATGCGCTTTCCTAACGATGAATTCTATTTCAAGTCAGAAGATGAAATGCGAAAGATCTTCTCTAATATGCCGGATGCAGTGGATAGGGCTCATGAGATCGCGCAGAGATGCAATGTTGAGTTCACTTTCGGTGAGCTGCATTTGCCTGATTTCAATGCTCCCGACGGGCTTACCAACAAAGAATACCTCAGAAAGCTTTGCGAAGAAGGTCTTGCCCAGAGATATGAAAGCGCAGACGAAGAAGAGATGCGCGCTTTGCATGAAAGACTTGATTACGAGCTCTCTACTATAGAAAACATGGGATATGTAGAGTACTTCCTCATCGTATGGGACTTCATCAATTATGCCAAGAGCAATGGCATAATGGTGGGACCGGGAAGAGGTTCCGCAGCGGGAAGTATCGTAGCATATACTCTCAGGATCACAGATATAGATCCGATAAAATACGGCCTGATCTTCGAGAGATTTTTAAATCCTGAGAGAGTCAGCATGCCTGATATCGATATAGACTTCTGCTATGAGAGAAGAGGGGAAGTCATCGATTACGTTACAGAAAAATACGGTGCAGATAAAGTCGCACAGATCATAACATTCGGAACGATGAAGGCTAAGGCGGCCGTTCGCGATGTGGGCAGAGCGCTCAATGTCAGCTATCCCGAAACGGATGCCATCGCCAAGGCGATACCGTTCTCACTTAAGATGACTATAGACCTGGCTCTTGAAACAAGTCCGGAGCTAAAGGCTAAGTACGAAAGCGAAGAGACTACTAAGAGGGTCATAGATATGGCCAGAGCTCTTGAAGGTATGCCTCGCCATGCATCGACACATGCAGCGGGCGTGGTTATTTCAAAGAACAGCATAGACGAATACGTTCCGCTGTATCTGGCAGATAAGGGTCTGTCTAC
>JAFQBD010000004.1 GCA_017416795.1 Bacillota bacterium
GGCAGAATGTACAAGGAAGCTTTCGAAGACAGAAAACTGGCTCCAAAGAACCTGTCAAGATGTCTGGAAGACTCCGCTACACTTACTTCAAACTTCGTACCTTGGAACACTTGCGGAGCTACAATGTCAAGCTTCCTGCAGACTCCACAGTGGGGTGCAGGCGGATACGCACCATATGCTATCCTTAACTGGCTGAACCCACTCATTTCAATCTTCTATGGATTCACCGGAATCACAATGACTGAAATGACTGACGAAGAATATGCTGCTATCCTGGAAGCTAGAGAAGCTGATAAGGCTGCTGCTGAAAAGGCTATGCAGGCTTAATCTAAAAGTTTAGATTAATATTACTTATTCAAATAAACACCTAAATGATAGGGCGACATGCTACAAAGCATGTCGTCCTATTTTTAATGTCCTCGTTGTGAGCATACTACTGAATTGAATTGTCAAACCATTATTTTTTTGGTATTATTATATACATCTAAATAATAAGTACATAATAATACAGGAGGTCAACATGGCTTTTAAAGGCAGAGGATTCAGAGATAAGAAAAAATTATTCACAGGCATAATGTGCACAGGATTTGGTTTGTTTTTCTTCTTCTATGGTTTTACCCACACATTCACCGTAAGCAACGTAGTCTTCGGCACTCTTCTGTTGTATTTCGGAATAAGAAGCTTCTTCCTTGCAAGATAACTTTGTGTGTGATTTGATTATTTGATCATTGGAGATTTGAGATGAATAAATTCAAAGAAATGATGAGAGACAGTACTTTTATAAGATGGAGCTTCTTCATCTTATTCAATGCTGTGCTTCTTTATATAATGTTCGGCGTCATAAAAAACCTGGGCGATATTTCAGAACAGGCGCTAAAGATAATAAACACTATAATCGAAGCATTCTGGCCTTTGATAATCGGTCTCATACTGGCATACTTGCTCAATCCACTCTCAGAGCTTATAGATGACAAGCTTGTAGCTAAGCTCATCAAACTGCCTGATGATCCTATCAAAGCAGAAAAAAGAGAAGGCCTGAGACGTCTCATCAGTGTATTGTTTACAGTGATCTTGGTGATCGCAGCTATAATCGCCTTGATGTACGGCTTCACTGTTCTTCTTATAGGCAAAGTCGTATTCAACGACCTATCAGCACTGATGGAAAGTTTCATGGCTGCATTGGTCAGCTATGAGGACACTTTCAGAAACTGGATAGCCACTAATATGCCTGACGGCATGCTTTCCGAAAAGCTGGGAGAGATCGCTACTTATGTGATGGGATGGCTAAGCGAAAACATCAGTGTCAGCAGCCTTATTGCTACATTTACCAATATCGGCGGCAGTGTGATCGATGTAGTCATAGGTGTGATAATTTCTATATACCTCATGAAAGACAAGAAGTTCTTCCTGGGATTATGGAGAAAGTTCCTCCACCTGACATTCCCGCAAAAGGGTAACGCAGTCATCACAGAGACTCTCAGCGAAGTAAATAATGTGTTGTCAAAATTTATAAGAGGTGCATTATTAGATGCTCTCTTTATCGCGATATTATCATCTATCGGGCTCTCGATAATGGGTCTGGAAGCTGCAGTATTCATCGGTGTGTTTGCCGGCATCTGCAACGTGATACCTTATTTCGGTCCTGTCATCGGAATGGTTCCTGCGTTTCTTATGGGCTTATTCACAGAAGGCTTCTGGGAAGGCGCTATAGCCGTCATCATACTGTTTGTTATCCAGCAGATAGACGCCAATCTGATTTACCCTAAGATAGTCGGTTCATCAACAGGACTCCACCCGCTGATGGTACTTCTATCAGTAAGCGTGTTCGGATACTTTGGCGGCATCCTCGGAATGCTTCTGGCCGTGCCTATCGCAGGCGTTATACAAGTATTTGTAGTAAAATGGGCAACTAATAAAGAGAATAAGCTTTCTGTACAGAAAGAACCATCTGAAACTGAATAACAAAAAGGACGATTTGAGAATATCTCAAACCGTCCTTTTTTATGTTTGTTATTTATTATCTTTCCACGCTTTCTCTACAGCAGCCGCTACTATGTCCGCAGCTCCCGGGTAAAAAGCACTAGGTATTATATAGTCAGCTGTCATTTCTTCATCTTTTATGATCCCCGCAAGTGCAAAGGCTGCAGCCGTCTTCATCTCCTCTGTTATCCTCTTGGCTCTCGCAGCTAAAGCGCCTTTGAAAAGTCCCGGGAATATAAGCACATTATTGATCTGGTTTGGGTAATCTGAACGCCCTGTACCGATAACTGCAGCACCGGCTTCTTTCGCAAGATCAGGGAGGATCTCAGGTTCAGGATTAGCCATAGCGAAGATGATCGGCTCATCGTTCATGGATCTCACCATGTCTTGAGTAAGCACTTTAGCAGCAGAAACCCCAATGAACAGATCTCTGCCTTTTACAGCATCGGCAAGAGTTCCTTTAAGGTCCTCTTTATTTGTTATCTCCGCAAGACGCCTCTTGGCCTCATTAAGGTCGCTGCGGTCAATCGAAAGGATTCCCTTGCTGTCGCATGCCACTATATCCTTTATCCCAAGATTCATAAGCATCTTAGCGATAGCAGTGCCGGCTGCACCCGCACCGTTTATTACCGCCTTGATGGAATCCAGACGTCTGCCGGTGAATTTAGCAGAATTGATCACAGCTGCAGATACAACGACTGCTGTGCCGTGCTGATCATCGTGGAATACCGGGATATCTACGACGGCCTGAAGTTTCTCTTCGATTTCAAAACATCTGGGCGCCGATATGTCTTCAAGATTTATCCCGCCTAACGTAGGCGCAATATTCTTAACGATGTTCACTATCTCGTCTACATCTTGAGTTTCAAGGCAGATAGGAAAAGCGTCTATTCCCGCAAATTCCTTGAACAGCAATGATTTGCCGTCCATTACCGGGATCGATGCCAGCCCGCCAATGTTTCCAAGTCCCAAAACTGCAGACCCATCAGATACCACAGCTACTATATTTGATTTATTTGTATA
Organism: Bacillota bacterium; assembly: GCA_017416795.1. Classification (GTDB taxonomy): domain Bacteria; phylum Bacillota; class Clostridia; order Peptostreptococcales; family Anaerovoracaceae; genus Lentihominibacter. Next base: position 3,004 of record JAFQBD010000004.1, read on the forward strand.
CTTATATACGTCCTCAGGGTTTTCATGGATCTTTCTGCAAGGCTCCGCAACACCGGGAGTATATGCAGTAGATAAATCATCTTTGTTTTCTACCTTCACCTTGCTTACAACGGCCATCTTACCCTTATTTTCTTCGTGCATTTTCAGCGATTCTTTATAGTAATCCATTTTATTCCTCTTGTATGAAGAGTGCGCCTAATCAGCGCACTCTTTAATTATGCTATTTAGCTGGCTTCCATGAGGTCTTAAGGCCCACGATCTTGTTAAATACTTTTTCGTCGTCAGTAGTCAGTTTTTCGTCAGCGATATAATATCCTTTTCTGAAGAACTGGAATCTTTCACCCGGCTTAGCTTCTTTGATCATCGGTTCAGCATATCCAATAGTTTCAACTACAGATTCCGGATTCATGATCTGTTCACCGTTCTCATCATCGATCATCAGGTGGTCGTAATTTCTGATCTTGATCTGCACTGCTGTTTTGGCATCTACCCAGTGGATAGTTCCCTTAACCTTACGACCTTCGAATCCACTGCCGCTTCTTGTTTCAGGATCGTATGTGCAGTGGAGTTCCTTGATGCTTCCGTCTTCATTCTTGATAACATCGTTACATGTGATGAAATATGCACCCTTGAATCTGACTTCGTTTCCAGGGAAGAGTCTAAAGTACTTCTTCACAGGAACTTCCATGAAATCGTCGCCATCAACATAGAGTTCTCTGCTGAATGGTACCATACGATTACCCATTTCAGGAACCTCTCTGTTATTTTCGATTTCCATCTCTTCAGTCTGGTCTTCAGGATAATTTGTGATCACTACCTTGATAGGGTTTTCGACAACATTTCTGCTTTCGACTTTGTTCTTAAGGTCTTCTCTCACACAATGTTCCAGAAGTCCAACATCTACCATGCTGTTCGCCTTGGCAACTCCTATTCTTTCGCAGAAGTCTCTGACTGCCTCAGGTGTATATCCTCTTCTTCTGATACCTGCGATGGTTGGCATTCTAGGATCATCCCATCCTTCTACAGTTCCTTCATCTACCATCTTCTTCAGGTATCTCTTACTCATAACTGTATTTGTCAGGTTAAGTCTGGCAAATTCTATCTGCTGAGGTGGTGTAGGCCACTTGCCGATAGCCTGAAGCACCCAGTCATAGAGTGGTCTGTGGTCTTCGAATTCCAGAGTGCAGATAGAGTGGGTGATCCCTTCGATAGCATCTTCGATAGGATGCGCATAGTCATACATAGGATAGATGCACCACTTGTCTCCCGTATTATGATGTTCTGCATGAGCGATCCTGTAGATGACAGGGTCTCTCATATTCATATTAGGAGAAGCCATGTCTATCTTTGCTCTCAGAACTTTTTCTCCGTCAGCATATTTGCCTTCTCTCATTTCTTCGAAAAGCTGCAGGTTTTCTTCTATGCTTCTGTTTCTGTAAGGGCTCTCTTTTCCCGGTTCCTTCAGAGTTCCTCTATATTCTCTTATCTGATCCGCATTAAGATCGCATACATATGCCTTGCCGTCTTTGATGAGCTTAACAGCACATTCATACATTTCATCAAAGTAATCTGAAGCCCACAGTCTATGTTCCCATTCGAATCCCAGCCATCTAACGTCTGCTTCGATGGAGTTTACATATTCCATATCTTCCTTAACAGGATTCGTATCATCGTATCTCAAGTTACACTTGCCGCCATATTTCTGAGCAGTAGTGAAGTTGAGGCATATTGATTTCGCATGTCCTATATGGAGATATCCATTAGGCTCAGGTGGGAATCTGGTGTGGACCTTATCTCCGTATTTCTGAGCTTCCAGATCCTTGTCTATGATATTGTGTATAAAGTTATTGATTTCTGCCATAGTATACCTCCGCATATGGTCTATTCTAACTTGTCCGGCACATACTATACACCTGACAGTTCATTATAACAAAACTCATCATATATTTGCAATATAAAAGGACTCGGAAATCCGAGTCCTTATGTAGATCATGATGTGAAATCTTATCTTTCTACGATAACAGTTGTTCCCTGTCCACCGCCGATGCACAGAGTAGCCATACCAGTCTTGGAATCTCTCTTGATCATTTCGTAGATCAGAGTTACCAGGATTCTAGCGCCGGATGCTCCGATAGGGTGTCCCAGAGCGATAGCTCCGCCGTTAACGTTAACCTTTTCCATGTCGAATCCCAGATCCTTAGCTACTGCTACTGACTGAGCTGCGAATGCTTCGTTAGCTTCGATCAGGTCGATGTCTTCGATCTTCAGACCAGCCTTGTCCATAGCCTTCTGACAAGCAGGAACAGGACCGATACCCATGATAGCAGGGTCAACACCTGCAGATGCATATGACTTGATTGTGCAAAGAGGCTTGATTCCCAGTTCATCAGCCTTTTCCTTTGACATAACAACGAGAGCTGCTGCTGCATCGTTGATACCTGAAGCGTTAGCTGCAGTTACGATACCGTCTTTCTTGAATGCAGGTCTAAGCTTAGCGATACCTTCAGCTGTTACGCCTTCCTTTGGATATTCGTCAGTATCGAATACCTTAGGATCGCCCTTCTTCTGAGGGATTTCTACAGGAACGATTTCATCCTTGAACTTGCCTGCTGCGATAGCTGCACAAGCCTTCTGCTGTGAAGATGCTGCGAAAGCGTCCAGTTCTTCTCTAGTCAGTCCCCACTGTTCGCATACGTTTTCAGCAGTGATGCCCATGTGATAGTTATTGAATGCACAAGTCAGACCATCGTTAGTCATCATGTCGATGATCTTATTGTCGTTCATTCTTGCTCCCCATCTAGCTGTTGGGATGCAGTAACCTGCTGCTGACATGTTTTCTGTACCGCCTGCGATAACGATATCTGCATCGCCTGCCTTGATCATCTGTGCAGCCAGTGAAACTGTTCTCAGACCTGAACCGCAAACCTTATTCAGAGTCATTGCAGGAACTTCCTTAGGAATTCCGGCATCCATAGCAGCCTGTCTTGCAACGTTCTGTCCCAGACCACCCTGGAGTACGCAGCCGTACAGTACTTCGTCGATAGTAGCAGGATCGATTCCGGCTCTATTGATAGCTTCCTTGATAGCGATAGCGCCCAGTGTTCTTGCTGCTGTGCCCTTAAGTGAACCGCCGAAGCTTCCAAGTGGTGTTCTTACAGCACTTGCGATTACAACATCTCTCATAATTAATTTCCTCCTTAAATATGTTAACTTTTAACATTGCAAAATGTTTAAACTAATTAAAAACTACTTGAATACTCCGATATATTTTTCGATGAGCTTCACAGGTTTATATGATAATTTGGCCTTCCTCAGATTAGGTATGCCCATATCTTCTTCCCTGTTTATATATTTTGCCTTCGCCGCAACATTGCGACAGAATTCATTATTTATCGCCTGATACAGACCTCTGAATTCCACATTCGCCTTCTCGACATGTTCGGTTATAGTCTTCTTGCCCAGCTTTCCCCCGATAGCCAGCGCCTCTATATTGCCATCTATCAGGATAGCCCCTGCACTATATCCTACCGCTTCGATATTTTTAAACACATCTTCCATGGCCTGCTCTTCCATCTTGAGCATTTCCATCTCATGCGCGGGAACTTCTTTTCTCTTATTGAAGTCAGATATGAATCTCATGGCATCATCAGCCATATCTGAAGTCAGCTCAACGTATTCATATTCATACGTCTTCTTGAAATAATTCAGGTGGTTTTTCTTGCTGTGAAAAGCCTTTCCCTTAAGATCGATCAGCTCCTGAGTGAGATATATATAATCGTAATTAGGTCTGTCGTCTATAAAATGCATTTCCGGAACAGCTTCTTTGATGATCTCCATCACGTGGAAAGGCACAAGTCTCAAGCTGAAAGGCTGCCCTTTCTTCTCAAAGTGTTCTTTGGCTTTATATATGGTTTCTCTAAGAGCATCATTATCGTACTCTCCGGTCGCAGTCAGAGGAGGGAACATAAACGGAAGTTCTATGCCATCTTCCAGTTCAAGGTGACTTATGCCTGAAATACACATATATTCGCCCATCATATCCCAGCTGAACTTATTTATGTCACGCCACATGTACTGAGCCGAAAAAGATAGTCCCGACGTCTTATATTCATACCCATTCAAATATTGCTCTAAAATCTCTCTGTTGTCAATGGATATCTCGTTATTAAACATGTACATTTATTGTCTTTCTCCCGATCCCTTTGTTTGATTATTTCACTATGGCTGAAACAGCTTTGAAACCGTCAGCCTTGGAGTCTCTCAAGATCTCATACAGGATCGCTTCATAAGTAGTGATAGCCGCTCCCGCTTCTCCCATTCTTGTGATCCCCCACAGTTTGTCTTCTTCGCTTCTTGATGATATGCAGTCCACTGCCAGATACACATTATATCCCGCATCCAAAAGCTGCAGAACTGTCTGCTGCACGCAGATATGTGCCTCGATGCCGAAAACGATGATATCTTTCTTGCCGAGAGCTTCCAGCCTTGAAACGAATTCTTCATTTGCCATGCAGCTGAATGAATTCTTTTCAACATGTTCGAACTCACCTAAAGCTTCTGCGATAGACGGTATCGTTTCACCTATTCCCTTAGTATACTGCTGAGTAACGATTCCCGGTATACCAAGCGCATTAAGCCCTTTAACGAGTTTTATTGTTTTTTCTTCCAGCTTCTCCGTACCGCTCATTACCGGCATCAGTTTTTCCTGAAAATCTATAGCAACATAAGCTGCATTTTCTCTAACGATCATACTCATTTGCCTATCCTCCATTCACCGATTTCCTTTGCCAGTCTATAGTCAGTCAGGTCGCTGTGAAGCGGTGTTATGGATGCATACCCATCCTGATCGGCTATGACGTCTACTGTTTCCGGCAGATCTTCATAAACAACAGGATCTCCTGTATACATGTATCCTGTCCTGCCGTCTTCCATCTCTACCGGCACAAAAACTTCTTTGTATTCTCTAGGTCCCAAGGTGGTGAACCTCAAGCCTTTTATCTCTTCTTTCGGCAGGTTCGGCGTGTTTATATTCAGCACAGTCTTCGGAGACATCTTGTCATATGCTTTTTTTACAGCTTCTACTGCAAGTTCGCACGCATATTCGAAATGTTCAGCTTCGTGGCTGTTTACCGATACCGCCGCTGCAGGCACGCCTAAAAGGGAACCTTCTATTGCGGCTGATACTGTACCGGAGTACAGGGTGTCAGTCCCCAGATTCCCTCCATGATTGATGCCTGAAAATACCATGTCCACCTTGATGCCTTTTTGTTCAAGCACCCTCATCCCGATCTTGACACAGTCGGCAGGTGTCCCTGATACCTTCAGTGCATATTCTGCATTTTCAAAAATTTCTTCTTCAATAGTTATTGGTTTTGAGACTGTGATGCCGTGACCGCTGGCACTTCTCTGACTTTCCGGCGCACATACATAAACTGTTGCTACTTCAGAAAGAGCGTTCACCAGCTCATGTATGCCTCTAGCCTGAATGCCGTCGTCATTGGCCACTAATATATTCATAAGCTTATACCTCATTTGTCTATAATAATATTATATTATAGCACAAACTTGCTTAATCGCCCAGCACTTTTCCTATAGAATCATTTATTACCAGTGTCGCCTGACTATCATATCCCGTTTCTGATTTGTTTATAAGGATAAGGTCATCGCCTCTGAAATAATTGATAAGTCCCGCTGCAGGGTATACTACGAGAGAAGTCCCTCCCACGATCATAGTGTCTGCCTCGCTTATGGCCTTCACCGCACCCATGATCACTGAGTCATCGAGAGGTTCCTCATAGAGGACTACATCAGGTTTTACCAACCCTCCGCACTTTTCACAATGAGGCATGCCCTTATGACAATTGTCTTCATCCATGATGTAATCAAGATCATATTTGGCACCGCAGTCCATACATACATTGCGAAGCACAGATCCGTGCAGTTCATACACAGCCTTACTTCCTGCCTTTTGATGAAGCCCATCGATGTTCTGAGTCACAACAGCAGTGAGCTTACCTTCTGCTTCCAGCTTAGCAAGGGCCAAATGCGCCTTATTTGGCTGTGCATCGGGATATATCAGGTTCTTCTTGTAATAATCATAGAACTTTTCTGTATGGTTCATGAAAAATGTTCTGGACAGCATATGCTCCGGCGAATAGCCGTAATCATTCATAGCCTTATATAGTCCTGCTTCAGATCTGAAATCGGGAATGTTCGACTCTGTGCTTACACCCGCACCACCGAAGAACACGACTTTTTTACTTCTATCCAGCACTTCTTTTACTCTAATATCCATAGAATCTCCTTGTTTGAAACTAATCTGTAATCAGATTCGCCGATCCTATTCGGCGGACTACTTGAAAATATCAAAAACACCAGCGACAGTGTCCGCTTTGTCGCTAGGCGCTGGGAAAGTATGGTCTAAGAGAATTTGCCACATTAGAAAGAGGCATAGTCTGCAGCCATACATGTCCAGGTCCTGTGATCACCGTATTGAAGAAACCTTCTCCACCGAGAAGCATGTTCTTAGCTCCTCCGACTTTGCGGATCTCCATGTTACATGAAGCTGACATAGCAGCCAGATGCCCTGTATCAACTACGATCTGCTGGCCCGGCTTCAGTTCATATTCCACCAAATGTCCGTCAAATTCCCCGAACATGATACCGTTACCGCTTATTCTCTGCATGATAAACCCTTCTCCGCCAAAGAAGCCTGCACCCAGCTTCTGGTTTATGTGAACGCTGAGCTGCACACCGGCTTCGCCTGCCAGGAAAACTCCCTTCTGACAGATGATCTCATTTCCCGGACTTATTTCAAACGCCTTGATTGCTCCCGGAAAACTGGATGCGAATGCGATAAGTCCATTGCCGCCTTGTGCCGTAAATCTGTTCTGGAACAAATTCTCACCTGCAAACATTCTGCCCAGCGCCTTCTTAGCTCCGCCGTTACTTCCTGTTTCCATAAGCATATTAGGTGACATCCATGCCATGCTGCCGCCTTCCGTTATCATCGCTTCGCCTGCTTCCAGCTGACAGATAACTACAGGTAATGTTTCGCCTTTGATCTCATACTTCATACTCCCACCTAGTCCTTTCTATCATTGAACAAAATGCTTTTTCACTTTATCGATATATAATATTATATATTTTCTGACAATTTAATTCAACTAAAATTGACTTCGGTCAGGTTCTTCCAATACCTCACAGGCATGAAGTTTTTCTGACATCTCGGATTCGTTCTTTCCTTTATCGCTATATTATCGAAATAATTCTTCCACAGCCTGCGATATTCTTTCTCGTCTGCCGATACATCAGGGATATCTCGATCTTCAAAGTGGGAAATATACCACTGCCCCTGAAAAGCTACAAGGGCTTTGTTTCTCTTCACATCGTGGATGATGAAGGGATCGTTTCTGTACCTGTCGCAAAAATGGTGAGCCGTAAGCTCCACCACGTCATGATCAGGTTCAATCCGTGCGTAGAGGACATCGTTCGCCATCACAGAAAATCTGACGAACTGCAGCATCCTTTCTTTTTCTCTGCCGACCTTCTTTTCCAGGCTTTCTATATCATAGACTACAGGATCTCCGTGCAGCATCGAGACAGCTGAACCTTTGCGAAAGCCCAAGACAAGATAGCGAAGTATCTTCATTTCTTTGTCCGAATCACTCGATAAAAACACTCTGTATATACGCCTGAGGTCATAAGTTGATATCTTCTTTTCGATGGCCTCATATACTGTAGTTGCCTTCATCTCATCCGTCTCGACTTCCATATATCCGTTAAGCAAACTAGGCTGATAAACGCCCTTCGTAAATATCCCGTCAGCCTTTTCGGTATAATAATGATGGTGGACGCATGTGAGCAGCCCCTCGAAAGTTCCGTCATAAAGATAGTCCATGTCTAGATCACCCCCGCCGCCGATAATTTTTCCTGCCTTGCTCCTGCCTCCAGCGCTTTCCAGTTGTTATCAAACATAGAAAGCTGCAGACCGTTCTCCATCTGGAGTATGGAATTCTTGATAGTATCCGGTTCAAATCTTCTCTCTCCGTAATACCTCCCCACGCATGTGATAAAGTACTTTGCCCGTTTTACCACTACGCCCATTTTCTTGAGATCGTCAAATTTCACTGCTGAGACCCTTCTCTGACGCACTATGCGCTTTGCGGAAACCGCCCCTACCCCCGGTATTCGAAGCAGCATTTCATAAGGTGCCTTGTTGACTTCGATCGGGAATTTATCCAAGTTTCTCAAAGCCCACGTCACCTTAGGATCAAGGTCCGGATCCAGGTTCTCATCTCCGCTGTTGAACAATTCACCGACTGAAAATCCATAAAACCTGAGGAGCCAGTCAGCCTGATATATTCGGTGTTCCCTGGCAAGAGGCGGCGCTGTCGAAATATCAGGTAAAATGTCAGATTTTACGACAGGTATGTAAGCCGAGTAATATACTCGCTTCATCTTGAATGCATGGTAAAGGTTTTCACTGGTAGTCAAGATATTCTTATCGCTTTCACCTCCTGCGCCTATGATCATCTGGGTCGTCTGCCCTGCCGGAGCAAAAGTTTCCCGGCCCGCGTTAGTCGAAAGTGCACGAAAACTCTTTGTTTCCGATGATATCTGCTGTACGCCTAAATAATTCTCAGGCGAATTGATATCCTTCCCTTTGAACATGGTGCCGGGACCGACCAGGGAATTTCTTTCGATGAGGGTATTGGTGATCTGGCGCATAGGTGCGAATATCTGCTTAGGTTTTTTCTGAGGCGCGAAAAGCGCAAGGCTCTCGGAGTTCGGCATCTCTATATTGACGCTGAGCCTGTCTGCCACGAGGCCGATCTGATGAAGGATTTCCTGCGATACTCCCGGTATGATTTTGGCATGTATGTAGCCTGCAAAGCCATATTTATAACGCAGAAGCCTCAAAGCCTCCAGTATCCTCTCCGCAGTATAGTCGGGTGATTTCTCTACGGCAGAGCTCAAAAACAAGCCTTCTATATAGTTTCTCCTGTAGAATTCGATCGTAAGCCTGGCGATCTCATCAGGCTCGAATGATGCCCTGGGAAAGTCGTTGGATCTTCTGTTGATACAGTACTCACAATCGTATGCACATTTATTGGTAAACAAAACTTTTAACAGAGATATACATCTGCCGTCTGCACTCCACGAATGGCATATGCCTGCCGCATGGGCATTGCCTATACGACCGTTATTTCGTCTTCCGACGCCGCTGGTGGAACATGACACATCGTATTTAGCGCTGTCTGCCAATATCTTGAGTTTTTCCATTATGGCTTCCATGATCAACACACCTCCTGAAAACATTTTATCACCGCACGAACATCAGTTCAAGAACATTTGTTTGTATAATAAAGGAGTTTCCCCGATGCGCTTTTGTGGTAAAATATATATGAACTCTTTATGATATTTATCATCGGAAAGGAGGTCCGCATATGAAGAAGACAGCTCTCGTTCTTAGCGGAGGAGGCAGCCGCGGAGCTTATGAGATCGGCGTTTGGAAAGCACTAAAAGAACTGGACATAAAGGTAGATATGGTATTCGGCACTTCTGTCGGCTCCATCAACGGTGCGCTGATAGTACAGGGCGATCTTGAGCTTGCCGAAAGACTTTGGCAAGAACTTGAGACGGATATGGTCTTCGATGTATCCGACGAAGAGTATAGCTTCAAATCTACTTTCGAGAGCATAGACCTCGGCGGGATGTCGGCAGATGATGCTCTGGGCTATGCCAAAGAAATCGTACTCCATGGCGGCGCAGGAACATCAGGACTGGAATCTTTGATGTACGATTATATCGATGAAAAGCAAGTCAGGACCTCCGGTATCGACTATGGCCTTGTTACAACTGAGTTTCCTTCAATGAGCGGGGCGTTTTTATATGTAGATGATATTCCTGACGGACAGCTCAACGATCACATCCTGGCCAGCGCGTCTTGTTTTCCTGCAGTGAGAAAATGCGTCATCGGAGAGAAAACTTATATAGACGGTGGTTACAAGGATAATCTTCCGGTCCAGATGGCTATGGATCGAGGTGCCACTGCCATAATTGCTGTAGACCTTCAGGCCGTAGGAATAATAAGAAAGTCTACCATAGATGCGGCGCGTGAAAAATGCGATGAATTCCACATGATAAAATCCCCTGTCGATCTGGGCAATTTCCTCGTCTTCGATACTGAAAATTCCAAGAGGATAATGACACTGGGATATCTTGATGCCATGAGACATTTCGGCAAGTACGACGGTCTCAAATATACGTTTGAAAAAGGTCAGCTTAAACCTCATCATCTGGCAGGAGCTGATACAGCTGCATATATGCTGAAGCTGGATCCTTGCGTAGTATATAACAAAGATGCTATCGCTGAGGCACTTCTTACTGCCATCAAGCAACACGAGGAATGCTGCGATAGTTTCGCTGACTACTTGAATGACGATGAGCTTCGCGGGCAGCTGCTGCTTTACATTGCAAGAAGCTTGAAACAGGATGAAGAAAAGAGCATGTTCATGCAGCCTGCGCTTTTCAAAGCCCTGAAAGACGAAGTACAAGCAGCTAATTTCTTGATCGTAAATGGTCTTGTATAAGGAGAGTTTTAATGTATAAACATTTATTTTTAGAAGCTGACAGCGGCGCAGGTAAATCAACTTTGATCCGAGAGCTCATCACGCCTTATGTTGATGATATCGGTGGTTTTTCCAGCCAAAGATTACTTGATGATAATAACGAAACTATAGCCTTCAGGATCGTTTCTGCGGACGATCTGCGTCTTGCCGTACCTTACGAAGAAACACCCGAAACTATATTCCGCACCATATCCAAAGATCACAGCAGCAAGAGCATGCCCGGCGTGTTCGGTTCTGCCGGCATCGATCTCCTTGATAGCTGTGACGAAAAGAAGTTGATATTACTGGATGAGATAGGCGGCCTTGAACTTAAAGATCAGTCGTTTAAATACAGACTTTACGTACTATTGGCAGGCGATGTTCCTTGCATTGGCGTGATCAAGCAGCTTGACAAAGCAAGGTCTATGAACGTCTCAGCGGACGCGGGTGAAAAGCCATCAAGCATAGCTTCCCTTAATCAAGAGTTGAGAAGAAAAATGCTTGAAGATCTTGATTGCAAAATTCTTGAGTTCAAAAGAAATGACCCCGCCATTATAGACGAGGTCAAAGATTTCATCGATAAAATATTTACATGATCTTTACTTTTCAAATTCAATTTTTGTGACCATACGCACCCAGTATGCTGAATCTGAATCTCTTATTATGACGCGGACAGGCTTAGTTTCTTCATCGAGAGGTTCTCCGTTGATACCATATGCGAGCATGATAGGATGTTCTGCCAAATACTCAGTGTATAATTTAGCATCGTACTCATCGGATCCGTAAAACTTAATACTCTTAAAATCCGCCTGTGTACACCCATACTGCTCCAGCACAGTATCGAGCCAAGGGCCTGTAGCTTTTACTTCACCGATCTTGTCGCTGGTACTTTCGGTTTTTATCGTCTTACACTCCATTTCTTTTAAGTCTGCTACAGTAAGAACGATGTCTTCATCCTCAACACCTGTAAGTGTTAATGTCATATCATCATAGCCCGAAATGTCTATATCGTCTGTGCCGCAGCCTGTCATTACAGTTAGCGACATTATGATCACAGCCATTAACGCAAATAGTTTCTTTCTCATTTATTCTCCCTCTACAACATAATACTTTCCTGTTTCAGGATCTCTGTATACCGTGCCCATTTCTTCAAGTTCAGATTCTCCGTCAATGGTTTGTGTGGAATCGCTTTCCACTCCCTCAACTTCGTATGTAACATTAGGCTGCTGTGTCTTTATCGAAGAAACATCCACATTCCAGTTTATTATCAGAGCCAGTATCAATCCGCACGCAAACACCAACATAACATCGGCCAGGTTTGCCATTCCATCCATCGGATTGAAATCATCTTGTTTTCGATGGGTCCTGAGATTCCTTCTGTTTCTCAAACTCATTATTTCCAATCTCCCCTGTTCTGCTCTTCCAGTATAGTTTCCATGATGGTTTCAAGGCCAACCATATACTGTTCATACCAACGTTTACGGATGAATGATATAAAATATGCTACTGCAGCACTGATCAAGCCTGCTACAGTAGTATCAAATGCGATCAAAAGTGATCCCGACAATGTCTTCGTATCTCCCTGACCTAAGGCCATAAGCCCCGGTCCTAAAGGTATAAGAGTTCCCATAAGACCAAACATTGGAGCTATCTTCGCGATGATGTCCGTAGTTCTCGTTATCTTGGCATATCTATTTTCTTCTTCAAAAATCAGCTGTCTTGCTAATGCTTCCCTTGTGGCTTCAGGCAGTTTGCCTCTAACTACCAGCTCAAGGGCAGCCTTCTTTTGTCTTTTCAAAAGCCCGCTGTTTTCGATTATCTTTATTATTTCTTCCTGTGATTTTTCCTGAAGATCATCGATCAGCTGCGGTATCCTTACCTTCAGTCTTCTTCTTTCACTAAAGTATTCAGCCAGGATGCTTCCAAGCATAACCACCGTGATCAGGATCAGCAATATAAGTATCACTATTACAGGTATCTGTAAGCTGCTGCTTATTGCTCTCAATATATCTTTAACTGCTTCTGAAAACATCATTTAAACCTCCCTGAAAAATCTTCTTATCCTAAATCCGGCACCAAGGCCTGCCATGGTAAGTGCCACACTTCCCGAAAGCGCCACCGTTATCGGATCTGTTTCTTCTGCCTTGTCGAGAGCCTGTGCATCTCCGGCCATCTCTTCTCTATCTGAAGGCTGCATACCCTCTTCTTCTGTTACCAGTTCCTCGATCGTAACCTCTTTAACTACTATCCCCTTGACCTTTTTACTGTCTTTCTTGTTCTTGCCGGAACCGTCTTTGTCATTCTTGGTATCTCCGCTTCCCTGTCCCTTGCCGTCTTTACTTCCGTTTATAGTGACCGATGCTGTCATTCCGTTAGGCGCAGTAGCCGTGATCACTGCAGTTCCTTCCTTCAGTACCTTTATCGTTCCATCGTCAGAAACAGACACTATGTCAGGAGCACTGCTGCTCCACGTTAGATCTTCTACCGTAAATCCAAAGTCATCTGCGAACAGCTCATCACCCTCTATCACAGCTCCTATTTTCTTCTCGCTGCCGACCTTAAGATCAGGGTCGCTGAGATCCAGCTTGATACCATCCACAGGTGAGCCATATAAAGTTATGTCCACCCCATAAATGTACTGTGCAGAATCCATGGCATTGACATCGCCCCCACCATATCCCGGCGCTGTCATGACGCCTTCTTTTAGAGGTGTCTGACCAAGACAGAATCTAAACGCTTCTATTTTCGTCATATCAGAATCATCCAAAACGCGGTTAGGATCCTTAGTGCTCTCGCTCATCAGTGCAAGTATAGATGGTACCGGTGTCGCCCCGGCAAGTGCGCCTTCAAGAGGCGTCAATGCTGTGCCGTCTTCATTTCTTTCATGATTTTTTACCAGGTTTGGATAATAATATCTGGTCGCCGTCAAATGAGTCCCTACATAGAAGTTTCTGCTGTAATGAGAGTGAGCACCGCTTCCGTCTTTAGTCCTAAATGTGATCATTTCTATAGATCCCAGGTCTATCCCGGCCGCATTTATAACATCTATCAACCTAGGACCCTTGGCCACTATCTGAAGTACTGTCCCTACATCCGTAACATTGGTGAATCTATATACTGATGATCCCATGCCGGCCAATTCTGAAGATGTAAAGCTCGCTTTTTCTCTGATCTTATCGTCTCGCTCAGCTGCATACTGCACACGTACCGAAAGCACTTCTCCTGCTACGCCCGAGCCTTCTTCTGCGTATGCAACTGCAGGCACCACAAAAACTGCCTGGCTAAACACCATGGCTGCGGTACATATTACTGCTGCTATACGCTTCTTCATTACCCGTTCCTCACTATTGCGGCAAATGGCTGCTGCCGCATAAACTTAATATCCTAAATAACTTCTATCAAATGTTCTTCCATAAGAAAGCTGATAAAATGCATCTACACTTTCTTCCAACTCTTTATCCGGCATCAATTCCGGATACATTATATGCATCATATAGTCTATGCCTAATGTGCTGACTACTCCCGGAAACTCCCAGGAATCTACAGCAGCAGGCATCACATAGACATGCTTGTTCTTGACTGCCGTCAATTCGCTCCATGCAGGGTCATCCAATATATCTTCAGCAGTATAAGCGGCACTTTCGCTTCCTGTGATAAAAATATATTCAGGATCCCAAGCGAATATCTGCTCGGTTCCTGCAGTAGGCCAAAGCTCCGAAGCATCGATCTCAGCTGCTGCATTTATGCCGCCTGCTCTTTCTATCATTTCACCCTGAAGCATAGAAGAATCAGCGACTTTTCCGAGAGATGATCCCATGATGACTGCCGTTTTCTTTTTATCTATAGATGATGTTTTCTTTTCGGAAGCAGCCAGCTTTTCATCATAATAATCTATAAGCTGCTGTGCCTTTTCCTCTTGACCGCATACTTTGCCAAGAAGGTCGAGTGCAACGATCATGGCCTCCGGTGTCTCCACATCTATCCCTACTGAAGGAATTCCCAACGCTTCTACCGCCTCAAGAGTCTCCGTATCATGAGACTTATGAAAGAAAAGGTCAGGTTTCAGCTGAGCTAAAGTTTCTATATCAGCCACGCCTTTTCCTACATCCACACAGTCTTTAAGTCCGGGTTCCAACACTTCCAGGAAATCTTCGGATTTACCTATTCCTGTTATCTTGTCACCTTGATCAAGACTCAAGAGGAATCTGATCACTACCCTGTAACAAAGTGCAATACTGTCGTACTCCTTAGGAACAGTTACTACTCTTCCGGCCTGGTCGACTACGGTAATTGTTTCATCAGTTTCCTCAATGACCGTGCCTGCCGGTTCGCTGCTTTCCGGTCTTTCTTGCCGACTTCCGCATCCACATATACTTACAGCCAGCAGACATATTATCATAAATATACTTATCAGTTTCTTTAACATCGTTTATATTCCGGGCACTAAACATGCTGTTCTGCCCAGCTCCTCTATCCACATCAGTTTAATATCTGTTTCATATACGTCACATAGTTTTTCTTCGGTCAATATCTCACTGCTAAGCCCTTGCGTGATCTTGCCATTCCTATCCACGATCGCCGCTTTATCACCTAAAAGCAATGCATGATCCGGATTGTGTGTAGTTATTATTATCGAAAAACCCTCATCCGCCATCTTTCTCACACGTTTGAGGACTCTATGCTGATTGCCGTAATCAAGGTGGGCTGTTGGCTCATCAAACAGTATCACCTTAGGCCTTTGCACTATCGAGCGAGCTATCAACAGCTGCTGCCTTTCACCGCCGCTTATCTCCATGTATGACCGTTCGGCAAGATGCTCCAACTTCATACTCTTGAGCACTTCCACACACAATTCCTCATCCTTTTGCGAAGGCCGCGAAAATACACCTGTATGAGGTGCTGCCCCCATGAGAACAAAATCTATGACTCTGTAGTCAAAAGATGGCGTATGCAGCTGCGGAACATATCCTGCGATCCTTGCGATTTCCTTGGGATTCATTTTCTCAAGATCATTGCCGCACAATTTGATACTGCCGGCTTGGGGTTTCAGCAATCCTGCCATGCAATTGAGAAGTGTAGTTTTCCCTGCTCCGTTTGGTCCCAATATGCAAAGCACTTCACCTTCTTGCAGTTCGAGGGATGCATCATCAAGAACTTTTTTCTCTTCGTTTCCATATGAAAATGTCAGGTTTTTTACTTCATATATCATCGTATGTTCATCCTCTGTCTGTAAAGCAGCCATGCATAGAATGGTGCACCGATTATTCCTGTAAGTATACTTATCGGCATCTCCGCAGGTCCTATTATTCTTGTTACCGTATCAACAAGAAGAAGGAATATGCCTCCTATAAGACATGCTGCAGGAAGAAGACTTCTGTTATCTGAGCCTACAAGCATCCTGCCGAAATGAGGGATGACAAGGCCTACCCATCCGATAGTCCCGGAAATACATACTGCCCCTGCAGTAAGGATCGTCGCACATATTATGCAGATACCTCTTAATACACCTACATTGGCGCCCAAGCTCTGAGCTTCCTGCTCACCCATTGACAAGATATTTATCCACCATGCCATGGCTATCAGCACCACTGCTGCAATAATGCTGAGCGGTAATATGCTTAGCAGCGCCGGTGTATCGACATATGCGAAACTTCCCAGCTGCCAATATGTTATTGCTGCCAATTGTGTTTCAGGATCAGCGATATATTTTATGAATCCCAGTATCGATGACATGGCTCCGCTGACTATTATACCTGCCAGAACCAGCATTATATTGGAATTGCTCTTCATTGCCTTTGGGATCATCACAGTAAGTGTTACCGCTGCTATACCTCCGATGAAAGCGCATACTTGAATAAGCGCAGATGAAAGTGAAAGCAATATTGCAACCGCTGCACCTATACATGCTCCGGAAGAAACTCCGAGAAAATCGGGAGAAACTAAAGGATTCTTAAATATGCCCTGATACACAGCTCCCGATAATGCCAATGCCGCACCTACGATAACTGTTGCCATAACTCTCGGAAGTCTTACACCCATGAGGAGTTTCGCATCCATAGCATCCCACGAGCCTTCTACTCCTGCTATCTTGCCAAAAATTATATTGATACACTCTGCCGGGGTAAGCGAGTACTTGCCAACACACATACACACAAGGATAAGTATTATGAGCATGACAAAAAGTACGATGTTGATCGTACATGCTTTTGGTCTCTTTTTCGCTGCTGTCATGCTTCTCATATAAATCTCCCATATTTATACTCTAACACTTTATTATACATTTTTTAATGCTTCTTTTCAATCATATGATAGGTCCTTTTCAGCTCTCGACGATCTATATTCGAGAGTTCAAAAGGACCGCCTCCGTTATCCGGAGGCAGTCCATTCAAGTTTGATTATTCTTCGTTATGTCGTTTCTATAAATGTCTTAATTTTCTCTTCTTCTGCCTAATACTACAGCTGCTCCCGCCAGTGCCAGGATCATAGCAGCACCGTATGCGAACATGTTCGTGTCATCGCCGGTCTTAGCCGCATCTGACTTATCTGTTGGCTTATCAGGAGTTTCCGGTTTATTCGGATCATCCGGAGTTCCCGGTGTAGAGCCTCCCTCTATTGATTCATAACTGATAGCAAATGGTGACAGACCCTCAACATGAACCTTAAGACCCTTATCTGTGACCTTAGCATCCAGTTCTTCAAGTTCTCCTGCCTTATGACCGTTCATGTCCATACTGAACATGTGAACAACCTTGTAGCTATACTTATTATAATCTACATTCTTATCGCCGAAGATCTTCGCATAATCGATATAGATATCCAGGCCTTCTTCAGGGAAGTCTTCCTTGGCTACCGGCTCGCCGGTTCCTTCATATACGAGTTCGATTTCAAGGATAGTTGTATTGTCTTCTGACACTACATAATCTACCAACGTTTCCATTTTTTCATGCAGTGTCTTTTCGATTTTTTCAATCGTATCGAAGCCTGCCGCCTTCAATTCTTCCTTGTTGTCGAGATAGTCCGGTCCCAGTTTATCCTGATGGATAATAGGCTCAAGTTCGCCTGCAACTTCAGTTTCAAGAACCTGCACTTTAACGATGCTCTTGATCCATTTGCTCTTGTTGACATCGTTAGCATCTGCCTGTCCGATTATCAGCATTGGTGTATCTTCTTTGCTTCCATCTACCTTCCACGCCAGTACCGGTCTGTTGTCATCCTTGTCCTTTGTGAACATATCGTCGAGAGGCAGTACTTTCTGGAAGCCATCAGATGATGTCAGTACGATAGTGTTAGCATCATCTGTGATGCCGTGGAGATCCTTAAGGATCTTTCTCATTTCGGCACCTTCTACAGTTGAGGTTCCTGTTGTTCCAGCCTTGTTCATCCAGCTAAACTTGAATTCGCCCTTTTCAAGGCCTTCTGCATTCTTAAGACCCTTGATGGAGAAGTAGCCTTCCTTCACGAATCCGTTTCCTACGAAGGAGATTTCTGCTGTTTCTGCTGTTGCATCACCTACTGTATCTCCATCTGCCGGTGGATTTGGTGTTACAGGAGTATCAGGTGTTGATGAACCGCCTGCGTCTATTATGATTTCACAAATGTTGCTTACCCAGCTGCTCTTATTGATGTGCTCAGGATCATCCTGTCCGATAACCAGCTTAGTGCACTTTTCTTCTGTTCCATCATCCTTATATTCAGTCAGTGCCAGAATAGGAACATTTCCGTCCTTATCTGTCTTAGTGAGCTGCTCTACTGTGAATTCCTTCTTGTAGCCGCCGTTATCCGCAACAATAGTTACCTTGTTTGCGCCTTCCTTAAGACCTACCAGATCGAACAGACTCTTCATTGTAAGACCATCAAATGTTGTTCTTCCGAGAGTTCCGCTGCTGTTCTTATGATCGTAAGCAACGCCCTTTACCTTAACAACACCTTCTGCGTTCTTCAGGCCCTTCATTGAGAAGTAAGCATTGTTTTCTACGCCTGTACCTGTGATCTTTAATTCAGCCTTATCAGCATCTGCATCTCCGATATTTTCCTTGAGTGCTTCAGCCTTAAGCCATGCAAGACCTGCTGCAGAACCTGCGTAAACAGTTCCGTTATAGAAATCCAGACTGTAAACATTATCCATGCCTGTTTCTGTCCATGAACCTGTTTCAGTGTTATACATTGTTGTGATGGTCATTGTGCCATCTTCTGCAACTGTCGGATCTGAAATATAGAATACGCCATCTGCAGATGTACCGAACCACAGACCACCATTGTTATCCGCAGCTACCATACGCAGCTCTGCGTTTTCAGCACCATCAAGAGCCTTACCAAAGAGTGAATCTCCTGTGTAAGTCTTCGCTTCTGCGCCAGGTGATGCTACATGCCATACGCTTCCGCCTACGTTTTCGATATTAGCATAAGCGCCGGATGCTACTACCCATACACTGCCATCCTTAGCAACTGCCAGATCTCTGATCCAAACTTCTGCAAGCTTGGAAGTTCCTTCTGCTGTCGATGTTGCTGTCAGAGGGTATGATGTTACCTTACCGTCCGCAGTCATATGTGCGAATCCGCCTGTGAATGGAATGCCGCCGTTACCGTCAGTTGTTCCTTCCGGATAGAATCCCAGCCATACACCGCCGTTACCGTCAAATTCGATCTTAGTAACTGCTTCTGCAGGGAATCCGCTGTCAGCCTTTGTCCAAGTCTTCCATTCGCCTGAAGCAGGATCATACTTAGTAAGTCCGCCAAATGATGCGAACCATACATTGCCCTTTGCGTCTATCTTGATGTCCTGAACATAGTTGTCAGGAATTGTTCCAGGGTTTTCTTCTACTGTATAGGAAGTGAGCTTGCCATCCTTATCCATGTAGACAACGCCCTTATTTTCAGTAGGATTTGTATAGCTTGCATTCTGTGACAGCCAAACTCCGCCTTCAGCATCTGCTGCTACTGCTGAAACGAAGCTTGTCGCAAGTGCAGGTGTGCTGTTTGCACTGATAACTGCATAGCTGTCAGCACCGGCTGCCTTGTATGCAGCACCGCCGCCATATGTTCCTACCCACATGCCGCCTTCAGCATCAAAAGATACTGAACGAACGCCTGCAAATGGCAGGTCTTTACCTGCTACTGATGTATCAAACTTATCTGTCTGACCAACTGCACCTTCCGGACGCACTACTACTTCGATTCTTTCAAGTTCCTGTATACAAGTTCCTGTAGAGTTCTGGGTGATAGTACGCAGCGGACCGCCGTTGTTCTGAGCGTTAGTGTCAAAACCTTCACCGTTCTGAGTTCCTGTCTTAGTACTTCCAGGTACCAGCGGCTTACCGTTTACCGCATATGCAACGATAATAGGCTTGCCTTCTATACCATCTTTCAGTGCAGCCTCACCGAATTTTCCGATCAATTCAGGACCATAAGAACCCTGCTTAGGGCTGATTCCCACTACCTTGAACTGGCCGGGAACATCTTTCATCTGTTCCTGTATCATGTTCCACAGATGAACGCCTTCCCATTCTTCCCAAGCGGAAGTGTAGATTTCTTCTCTTTCTACCAGAGAAGTCATTGCTTCTATTTCAGCTACTGTGATTTTCTTTGTGTAGATCGGATTAACTGTATCTGTTTCATTGTATACAACGAAATCGATCGCATAATCTAGATACTGCTTATATACTTCTGCTGAATTATGGTCCCAGCTAACCTGTTCAGAAGCTGTAACTTCGATAGCTACAACATCTTTGATATTTTTGCCGCTGTTAGCATCAGCCGCATCTACCTGACCTACAACCAGTTTCAGTGGACCGCCATTGTTGCCATATGCCGAATCATAGCCTTCGCTGTTTTTATCAGCAACCAGCGGCAGACCTTCTTCTGCATCTGTATTATCCGCAGGAGCAGATCCATATGCCAGGATCATGGACAGGTTGTCAGCACCGCTTACTGTATTCTTATATTTCTTACTTACTTCACTCAGTGTGAATTCATAAGTATTGCCTTCTGAGTCAGTGAATATGACTTTGTCAGCATTACTCTTAAGTCCATACTGCTGGAGCAGCTTATATACATTAAGACCTCTGAATCTAGTCTGAGTTGCTTCGCTTGCACCGTTCTTCAGAACGCTATATACTCCTGTTTCTGCGATTGTCTGCTTCGCTTCCAGCTCTCCTACTGTAACGATCTTAGGTTCAGTCAGTCTTGTACCTTCACCGGAAATCGTCAGTGTTTCTGATGCATATGTATCATATGGAGCTTCGATATGCGCATACTTATCTGCAGAAAGATGTATAGTAATGCTGCTTACATTTGTAACAGCTTTCGCATCCTTAACATCCTTAGATGTATTAGGGATCATTACGCTCAGCGGGCCGCCGTTATTCTTTACATCATATGTGGATGCATATTTGCCTTCTCCAACTGTAAAGTCACTTTCGTATCCGTCAGCTTCTTCCTTAGAGTTGACCATAGGAGCTCCGTTCTTGGCAAATGCCAGAACAGGTTCCAGTCCGCTCAGCTTAGTGTTTGTGTTATATCCGTCTGTCAGCTTCAATAAGCTTTCCAGATCCATAGAATATTCGTCTTCAGCACCCATATTGAATGTGATGGTACCTTTTTCACCAGGGATTTCTACGATGTTCTTAAGGAAGTAGCTCAGGTTGACTCCTTCATATAAGTCAGTAACCAGATCGCCTTTCTTTTCAGCTTCATAGTAACCCTTGATCTTAGCATCTTTTATGGAAGCTGTTGTTGCATCTTCACCATAAAGGATGTCTTCGATATCACCAACTGAATATTCGGCTGACTTGATAGTTTTTGTTCCGTTCACAACGTTAATAGTCAGTTTTTCATCAGCCAGTTTCTTATAAACGTTCTTTTCGTGATATTTATGTGTGCTGTAATGATAAGTGTCTTCACCTACGATTACTTTGTCCAGCTTCTGAGCCTGTGATGATCCGTTAGCATGAGCATAATTCAGCTTTCCGGATATTACTCTTAATGGACCGCCGTCATTAGACAATCCGCTGAGGAATCCAGGAGTGTCCTTTTCGATTACATATGGGTATTTGTTGACTCCGTATGCAACCAGTACAGGGTATCCTGTGTCTAACAGGTCATCAGGGACTCCTGTATATTTACCATCATTATTATCTGCCGGATTCTTTTCATAATATCCGAAGCAGTCAGGATCAGCGATCTGTTTTAAAGTGAATGTATCAAAACCTGTATAACCATCTCTTGCTGTGAAAGTTACCTGTGTTTTGTCATCATTAGCCTTAGCAGCACTGAGTCCTGCAGTCTGCAGCAGATCCCAAAGCTTGATACCTTCATACTCATTTACATACCAGTATGTATTATTAGCCAGCTTGTATTCGTCTCTATAGCCGAATCCGTCAGCAACAGGAACGCCGCTTTCATCGTATTCGACCATTGCTTCCAGATCTTCAACTTTATAGTTTACTTCTCTGCCGATTTCTTTACCTGTAATAGTCAGTACATACTGAGTGTTTTCGGCTGTGTTATATGGCTCTGCAGTATGCTTGAATCCAGGTGTAGACTCTTCTGCAACATAGATGTATGCCATGCTGGCGAATGTTTTGTAATCTCCGTTAAGATCTCCGGAAATCACGGACTTGTCGTATACCAATTTCAGACATCCGTCTTCATTGCCAAGTTGTTTGTCCGCACCTGTTCCACCGTCAAATACGAATGGAGTTATTTTTGAACCATCTGTATATCCTGTACCATAAGCTATAAGTATAGGTTTTCCTGCATCGTGAGCAGCTATTACTTGTCCCATCGTGAATACAGCTACAGTATCACGGTTTCTGTTCTTCAATTCAACGATTTCAGCAGTGTCTGTCAGTCTGATTCCGTTAGAACCTTCGGACATGTTGTTCAGCACATAATACAGGTCGATACCTTCATATGTACGTTCTGTTTCAACGCCGTTTCTAGTATCAGTATAGTCGCCTCTGAATGCTCCTGCATTTCTGTTTTCCAGATCTCTTACAGGAAGAGGGATACTTTCTTCAACTCCCGGGCCTTCTACAGTCAGAGTCGCACCTGTGATAGCATCGATGTTATATGGTGAATCTCCTTCCAGTCCGCCGTTAGTGATATGTTTGAACGGGCTCTTTGAGAAGTCGATTCCTGATGATGCTGTTACGCTGATGCTGTTTACAAGCTTTGCAGGCTTATCTCCATCTCCGTACAGAGTCAGGAAGCCATAGATACTTGAATCGTCTTTTGCTGTTTCATAGATGCCCTTGCCGCCCTTTTCATAAGCCAGCATGTAGTTGCTATCTATCAGTTCTTTAACAGTCTTACCAGTAGCCTTTACAGGATATTCATCAGCAGCACCAAAAGTAACTATATCATTATCGCCATAGCCCTTAAGCAGTACTGACATAGGAACACCTACAACTGTATCTGTTCTGTCGCCGGAACTGCTTGAGTAGCTATATGTTCTTTCAGCTCTTGCCATCAAAAGAACGTCTGCTCTTGTATATGAAGAAGTTCCTACTGTCAGGACTTTTTCTGACAGTGCATCTCCTGCCTGAACTGTCTGCATGTACTTGTTGTACATAGGATTGTTGACGTCAGCAACAGAAAGCTGCCCTGTCACTACTGTACAGTAGCTCTTTTCAGATCCTGCTGTTGAAGGTTCTGATGAACCGTCGGCAGTTGCCCATGCCAGCATAGTCTTGACTTCTTTCTTTCCTTCTTCGCTGTCACTGGCAAGACCAGGGAAATTATATCTTGTTTCGCCAAATCCTGAAGTCTTGGCTTCAACAGTCGGTTCCCCTGCCGGATCAAAGATCGCAGTGTACTTCTTGCTGTTATCGATCAGTTTCAAAACGTCTTTTGAAGCATCAAAGGCTGTACCTGCAAGCAGGGATTCTATGTAAACTCCTGTTGCTTTATAAACCTTTTTTGTTCCATAAGAGTTCAAGGCAGAGTAAACAACGTTCTCTCCGCCGTTCAGTGCCTTTAACTCAGCTCTTGTGTATGCCTTTTCAAGCCCTACATTATCAGCTGAATACGCACTTGAACCTATGACGTCGCTGCCTGTTACTACTATTTCAGGCTGCTCAGTCACCAGGCTGTTTGTTTCTGCATAAGCATTGATTCCTTTAGGGAATGGGCACATAGTTACCACCAGTGTTACTGCCAGTACCATAGCCAAGACTCTAAAGAAACCGTGCTTTCGCATGTGCATCTTTTTGCCCATAATGATTCTCTCCTTGTCTTATTTTGTTCTTGTATATTTATATGAAGATGTACTGCTGTAAACATTCTTCTTATTAACGACTCTGTAAGCTTTTACTTTATAGTAATACCTTTTGCTCTTCTTGAGCTTAGTGTTCTTCCAAGAGACTGTCGAACCCTTCTTTATAGTTTTAACAAGCTTATACCCGCTGCTTTTCTTTGTGGACCTATAAATCTTATATCCACTTGCGCCGGCTATCTTGTTCCACTTAACAGTGACCGCTTTCTTTCCCGCAGTAAGTTTAACAGTAGGTTTAGTTAAGTAAGGTGTCGCTGCCTTTGTTGATGAATAGCTACTGTAAACTTTTGTACCATCTTCAAGCAGTCTGTAAGCCCTCACTTTATAGGTGTATTTCCTGCCTGTTTTGAGACTTGTGTTTGTTAATGATATAATGCTTCCATCTTTAATATCTTTTACTAACGAATACTTTTTAGTCACCGCATCATATCTGCTAAGTTCATATCCGTCAGCACCGGCTATCTTGTTCCACTTCACCTGAATGCTGCTGTAGCTCTTTCTTGACACACTGCTGAGCGTCGGCTTAGTCAGGTATGGCGTTGCTTTGGCTGATATCCCGGAAGTATATACTTTCTGCCCGCTGTCAAGCTGTTTGTATGGCATTACCGTATACTCATATTCTAGACCTGTGATCAGTTCCTTATCGATATACGATGTTTCTTCAGTTGAAGCCACAACTATCTGTTCGCTGTTATTGGCATCTTTTCTGCGGATCTCATATCCATCAGCTTCATCAGACTTACTCCAGCTAAGCTTGATGCTGTTATATGTATTTCTTGCAGCCGTAAGTTTCTCAATCTTTTCAGGTGAATCAATGTCTTTGACTCTATATGTGAAAGTAGTCGTTTCACTGTCGCGCAGCCCGTAGCCTGTGACTTTGACCTTGACGGTGTACGTCCCTTCTTTTTCTAAAACAGGAGGGTTTGAGTGCCCATATTTATCATAATTATAGATCGTACCGCCTGCCTTAGGTTCTATTCCTTCAGGTGCCGTATCACCTTTGCTGTATTCAACTGTGTAGTATACAGTTCCAGCTGCATATTTATTATTCATGTACTTAGTGTCGAATTCTATAGCCGTCTCAGGAAGAACTGTACCGCTTCTGTATACCGGAGCAGTTACAGGCTCCCATTTTTCTGTGACCTCATCGCCTACTATGATCTTGCCGCCATTGGCAACGTACTTTACGAAGAATGTATTATTTCTTTCGTTAGGAACCTTCTGTCCAAAGCGCAGGACTGTCTCTACGTACGCATTGTCAGGATTCTCATCGTAGATGTCGATTATAGGTTCTGTCAGCTGAGCCCCCGCATAAGCGCTTTCCGGTGCAGGATCTCCGCCCTCGATATTGTGTGCATTCGGATAGTAATATCTGCCCTCGAAAAGATCGCTTGCAATAAAGCTCACACCGTATCCGCTGCCATCAAACGAGATCGAAGTATTCGATGTATATGATACCCCTGCATCTGCAAGGATCCCCTTGACTGTCGGCCCTATACATTCTTTCACATCCTCATATGAAGGTGTCACTTTGTTGTCAGGATCACCAAATGTATAAAAAGACGGATTCCTGTTATATCCTGAATACTTATAATGCTTGTCACCTTCTTTGGCTGCAATCGCCTTAAGATCGTCCAGAGTATACTCTTTCACAAGAGTATCACCATCATATACCGATAATGCTGCCGGCGATCCTTCTTCTGCAGCAAACACGCCTTCTGCACCGAAACTACAGAAACATGTCACGACCATTACAAACGTCGTCAAAAACACTATTGCTCTGTTAGCTCTCTGTTTCATGCACATTCCTCCCAAGCTTTACATGAAATTGCTTTTACCGATTAAAAAAGACCCCTTAAAAAGGAGTCCGTTAATACATGCGCATAACAAACGACCAATAATGCAGCCATCTGTATCACATAATTATTGCAATCTCCTTTTCAAACATGGAAGGCGCCCCCATTTCTAGGAACACCCCGTCTAAGCTGCCATGGATAAGCTCTTTAGGCAACAAAGATCGAAGATCTGATATTTCTATTTTTACATCAAATATTATACCACATAATTCTATATCTGTTATGCCCTTTTATGTGTACTTATTTGCTTTTATATCGTATTTTTTGCTATTTTTCCAGCTAAAAATCCCGACTCACTTATGAGTCGGGATTTCGTATTTTGTATGATTTTGAGACGTTTATAGACTATTCAGCCTTAGCTGCAGGCGCAGCCTTCTTTTTTCTGTAATTTATGATAGCGCCTGTAGGACATTCCTTAGCACAGATACCGCAGTTCTTGCACTTGGAATAATCCACTCTTGCCAAGTTATCTTCAAACACGATAGCGTCAAACTTACATGATCTCTGACACTTCAAGCATCCGATACAGCCGTTCTTGCAGACTCTTCTTGTTACAGCGCCCTTATCAACTGATTTACATGCAACATGCACCAGCATCTTCTTAGGAACCATTTCAACGAGGCTGTTAGGACAAACCTTAGAACATGCTCCGCAGCCGATGCACTTTTCTCTATCGACAACAGCTACACCGTTAACGATCCTGATGGCATCGTAGTTACATGCTCTCTGACAGTCACCCATTCCCAGACATCCATGAGGGCAAGCCCAGTTGCCGCCATAGAACATCTTAGCTGTTTTACAAGTATAGATCCTGTCGGCTTCCATGATCTGCTTAGTAACGCCATAGTTACCCTGACATTTTACCATAGCAACTTTTTCTTCAACTTCGCCGGCTTCTACCCCCAGGATCTCCGCGATCTGAGTTGCCAGTTCCGCACCGCCTACAGGACATAATGTAGGGCTCAGGTTAGGGTCTTCGCCAAAGGCGTTGGCATAATCATCACAGCCTGCGAATCCGCATCCGCCGCAGTTTGCACCCGGAAGCACATCTCTGATAGCTGCGATCTTTTCATCTACAGGTACATACATCAGTTTTGATGCTATTGTCAGGATGATACCGAAGATCAATCCTACTACTGCTACTATTAAAGCAGGTATTACTATTGTTCCCATATGTATCCTCCCTTCTTAACCGAATATACCGTCAACCACACCTGAGAATGCCATGAATGCCATTGACAGGATAGCTGCAGTAACGAGAGTGATAGGGATACCCTGCCAGCACTGAGGGATGCCCTTGCAGTTTTCCAGCTTTTCTCTGAGTCCTGCGAACAGTACCATTGCCAGCAGGAAGCCGATACCGGCACCGATTGCACAGAAGAGGGATTCGATATAATTGTATCCATCATTGATGTTCATCAGAGTTACGCCCAGTACTGCGCAGTTAGTAGTGATCAGTGGAAGGAACACGCCCAGTGACTTGTACAGAGGAGGCATATACTTCTTCAGAGTCATTTCAACCAGCTGTACCAGTGATGCGATTACCAGAATGAATACTACCGTCTGAAGGTATCCGATATTGAGCGGATCCAGTATTAGTTTCTGGATAGGCCATGTAGCTGCTGTTGCCAATACCATTACGAATGTTACGGCTGCACCCATACCTACCGCTGAGTCAAGCTTCTTGGATACGCCCAGGAACGGACAGATACCAAGGAACTGTGATAATACGAAGTTGTTTGTCAGGATGACTGACATCATGATGATCAAAATTTCTGTCATTATGCATCAGCCTCCTTTCTGTCGCATGACCCGCCGCACATTTCAGCCATCATGCAGCCTTCACATCCGATTTCCTTCTTCTTGATAGCCTTGCCCTTGCTGAAGTAGTTTACTGCAGCGATGAGGCATGCGAATACGAAGAAGCCACCGGGAGCCAGCATGAAGATTCCGGCAGGAGTGATAGCTGTATCAACATAGATAGGAATATCGAACGCTGTTCCTGCACCGAAGAATTCTCTGATGAGTCCCATGATGCCCAGAGCCAGTGTGAAACCGATACCCATTCCAAGTCCATCGAGAGCTGAGTCGATAACACTGTTCTTAGAAGCGAACATTTCGGCTCTTCCCAGGATGATACAGTTTACTACGATCAGTGGTATGAACAGACCGAGAGCTGCATCCAGTGCAGGCAGGTAAGCCTTCAGCATCAGCTGTACCACTGTTACGAATCCCGCGATAACTACGATGTAGCAAGGTATTCTTACCTTAGCAGGGATTATATTCTTCAATAATGATATTACGATATTTGAGCAGATAAGAACTGCCATTGTGGAAACACCCATACCAAGTCCGTTGATGGCACTTGTAGTAGTCGCCAGTGTAGGACACAGTCCCAGCAGGAGTACTAATACGGGGTTTTCCTTGATAATGCCTTTTGTTACTATACCAAGTTTATTCATTACTTAACACCTCCGCATTTCTCAAACTGGTTCAGTGCTGCCTCGATAGAGCAGTATACTGCGTTTGATGTTATAGTCGCACCTGTGATGGCATCTATATTGCCGTCACTGTTGATATGTCCTCCTACAACTTCTCCCACGCCCTGATACTGAGCAAGGTACTCAGGTGTCATGGCCTTGGTTCCAAGTCCCGGAGTTTCAGCATGCTCTGTTACGGTAGCTCCTGTGATATTGCCGTTAGCATCGATACCTACCATAACTTTTACTGCGCCGCCAAATCCTTTGTAGTTAGCTGTAACCGCCATACCTGCGCCATTGTTTGCCATGTAGCAGTCAATAACGCCGTCAGCCAGTTCACCGTTGTATTCAGTGAATGCGTCTCCGTCAGGGAGAACCAGCATTCTGGCTTCGTCCGCTGCCTTCATCTGGTTTTCGATGATCTTAGGATTGGCTATGCTGTATGTTCCTGCCAGTGCCAGTGTTACCACGAAGCAGATGCAGATGAGAACGATACTAGGGAAGATGTTTTCTTTGAAATTACTGTTTTTCATTATTCATCTCCTCCTTTCGCCTTCTTAGGTGCAGGATACATTCTGTTTTCACAGATCCTGTCTATGTAAGGTGTCAGGATGTTCATCAGCAGTATAGCGAATGAAACACCTTCCGGATATGAAGCGAATATTCTGATCAGCATTGTGAACAATCCGCATCCGATACCGAATATGATCTTACCCATAGGAAGTGTAGGTGATGTTACATAGTCTGTAGCGCAGAAGAATGCACCCAGCATAACGCCGCCTGCACACAGGTGGAAGATAGCTCCGTCAAGACCGCCCCAGATCAGACCGAGAACAGCTACTGTAGCCAGGAATGATACAGGGATGTGCCATGTGATGACTCTGCTGCAGATAAGGAAGATTCCTCCGATCAGCAGTGCCAGCGCACTTACTTCACCTATACATCCGCCAACATTACCGAGGAACAGATCCATGTTAGAAGCTGTTACTGCTTCAGGACCACCCATTCCCAGTTCGCCGAGAGGAGTCGCTGATGTCACTGCATCGACACCTGCACCTCTTGCTGTAGGCCATGTAGTCATTTCTGTAGCAAATGCGATGAACAGGAAGATTCTCGCTGTTACTGCAGGATTTACCAGGTTCTGTCCGATACCGCCGAAGAGCTGCTTAACTACTACGATAGCAGCGAAGCATCCAACGATAGCGATCCAGTAAGGAAGTCCTGATGGCAGATTGAATGCCAGCAGCACGCCTGTGAGCACAGCACTCAAGTCTCCTACAGTCTGCTTTTTCTTGAGAATCACGTTCATAAGGTATTCGAATACTACGCAAGCGATAACGCATACGATAGTCAGCACAGCTGCTCTGTATCCGAACTGATAGATACCTGAAATAAAAGCAGGTATCAGTGCCACCAGCACTAGACCCATGATCTTCTGAGTGCTGATCGGCCCCACTGCATGAGGCGCCGATGACACGATCAACTTGTCATGATACTTGTTATCCATTATTTACTCGCCGCCTCCTTTACAAAAGCTTTCGCCATCTTATGAGTAAAGCTGAGAGGTCTCTTAGCAGGGCATACGTATGAACAGCTTCCGCATTCCATACACTGCATAACCTTGAGTTTGTTCAGCTTATCCGCATCTTTGTTTTCGTATGCTTCCACCATTGATACAGGAAGCAGGTTGAACGGACATGCTCTCGTGCACATACCGCACTTGATGCAGCCTGTTTCTTCAGGGATCAGCGCCTGTGGTCCGTCGAAGAACAAGATAGCATTGTTGTTTTTAACAAGCGGGAATTCGTCTGAATAAACCGCACGTCCCATCATAGGGCCACCCATGATTATCTTCTTTGGTTCAGCCTTATATCCGCCGCATGCCGCTGCAACGTCAGCGAGTCTTGTTCCGATAGGAACGATGATATTCTTAGGTTCTGCGATAGCATTGCCATCTACAGTTATTCTCTTAGTAGTCAGAGGTCTTCCTGTCTTCAGGTACTGACCAATAAATGCGAAAGTAGTTACGTTACTCAGCACGATACCATACTGCGCAGGCAGTTCTCCTGCATTCATGGTCTTGCCTGTGATCTCATAGATCATAACTCTTTCTGCACCCTGTGGGTATCTTGCTCTCAGCACATGAACCTTGATGTCATTTTCATGACCGTTTTCTTTAATAACTGCATTGAGCTTTTCGATAGCATCAGGTTTATTTTCTTCAACGCCGATGTATGCCATCTTGATATCCAGATACTTCATTACAGCCAGAACACCATCGATGATGTACTGAGTGTTTTCAAGCATCAATCTGTGGTCAGATGTGATGAACGGTTCACATTCTGCCGCATTTACTATGAGAGTCTCAACTTCATCCAGGTTCTTAGGATTAAGCTTGATATGTGTTGGGAATGACGCTCCTCCCAGACCTACCAAACCGCTTGCTCTCATCGCCGCTATAAAGTCTTTCATGTCGTTTATAACAGGCGGCTTGATTTCCTCCCAGACTTCCTGCTTGCCATCAGCTTCGATAACTACCATCTGGTCTTTACCACCCATGACATTTCTCATGGTGATGATATCCTTTACCGTTCCTGATACGCTGGAATGAATAGGAGCACTTACAAACGCATCTGTATCTCCGATCACCTGTCCAACTTTTACTGCATCGCCTTTTGCCACCAGTGGCTTACATGGCGCTCCTATGTGCTGTGACATGGAAATACAAACAGTTTCAGGGATAGCCATGATCTCAGTCGCACAAGTAGCAGTATGCTTCTCGTGGCTGACATGAATGCTATTCAGGTGCTTACCTTGCTGTCCCATTTCAAAAACCTTCCTTCCTTAAATGTCTCTAAATCATTTGTATACTGTATTAACCCTATACATTACCGATTATAACATAGTTCGACTTGAATTGCTATCAAATTAACTGAATAATTGGACCGACGAACCGCAATAATATAACACTTATATATATGTAAAAACAAATAAAAAAACTCAAAAAAAGTTTTTGAGTTTTTCGTCGTCATCGTTAATTTTATTGTTCTATTTCACTTTTATAACGATTTCTTTTCCTTCTTCGTAGCCGTTCAGAGCCTTTACTACGCCGACTACTACGTTTTTCACAGTAGCCTTCACAAAAGGAACC
Organism: Bacillota bacterium; assembly: GCA_017416795.1. Taxonomy (GTDB): domain Bacteria; phylum Bacillota; class Clostridia; order Peptostreptococcales; family Anaerovoracaceae; genus Lentihominibacter. The sequence goes on from JAFQBD010000004.1 coordinate 34,377, forward strand.
ATGTAGATATCTTCTCCGTCGATAGTCAATTCCACATCCAGCCCTTCATCGTCCATCTTCTTTTTCTTTTCAACCATGTCTGCCATTTTTTCCACCTCCGTAATGCCGTTTATGACCGGCAATCCTTTATATTCTTTTATATCATTTGAGATGGTGCCCGATATTGCGAATGCTTCGGGACACATCCTTTTATCTATATCTTCTGCAGTTTTCCCTGTAATTATCGTAGGGCATTCTATACCGCAGTCCCCTTCTATTATAACGAAGTCTTCCTTATAATACTTAAGGATCGTATCGATATCCATTTTCTTGTTGCTCATTATAGCCGTACTGTTCGGTCCTATTGCTGTTACTCGACGCGCACCAGCCTGTGCATGTTTATACGTATCTGTTCCCGGAGTATCCTGTTCGTACCCTTCGAAATGTATGTCTTTGACAGAACCTACAGTATATCCTCTTTTTTTGAGTTCGCTTATCAGCGATGTCACCGTTGTGGTCTTACCGGTTTTTGAAAACCCTTTGACCTTGATTATCACCATATTCTCTTCCTCTATAATCTATTTATCTGCCTGCCACATGGTCAAAACTCTATAGTTTCATAACTGTGTTCTGACAAGTCGATCATCAGCAGCTTATTGTACAGAACATCTTCTTTGCCGAGAATGACTTTAATGGCTTCTGCCACCTGGATAGCGGAAACAACAGCTGCAGTAAATGGTGGGTTTCCTGCAGAAGTGTCTACTGAAGAAGACTCTTCATCTGCGGGATAAATTTTTCGAATCAGCTTATCCCCCGGTCTGCTCACACCTACCTGTCCCGACCAACCTCCTATGGCACCATGAATAAGCGTTATATTCTCCTTCTCACACGCCTCTTCAAGGATGAATCTTGTTTTTACATTATCTACAGCATCAATAACAAGATCATGACCTTTTATTATGCTGCAGCAGTTATCCTCTGTTATTTCTGCTCCCCTCGATGTCACCTCAACATTTGAGTTTATAAGTTTCATCTGCGACGCAGCTTCTGCTGCCTTAGCCTTGCCTATGTTGCCTTCATTTGACAACACCTGTCTGTTGAGATTTGTCAAATCGAACACATCGCTGTCCACCACAGTGAGTTTTCCCACACCGATACGCACCAGAGCCTCGATCACGCCTCCGCCAAGACCACCGCAGCCTATCACGCAAACTGATTTTTGCGAAAGCAGTTCTTGTTCATCCTCTGCTATGACCCCTATATTCCTTAGGTATCTTTCATTCATCCCATCAGCCTCCGGAAACCTTGGAAAACGCCTTGATGTAGTCGCCTTCATTGACAGGATCACTTATCATGACACGCATATTATTGACAGACACGAAGCCAAAATTCTTCACTTCTCTGTAATTTATTCCTATTGTCTGAAGAGCCTCATCCACTGTGCAGCCATCCGGTACTTCTACCACTTTTTCTTCCGCACCAAATGCTTTTCTGAGTGTTCCTCTCATTACTATAGTTACTTTCATATTATTCCTCCAATAAAAAAGGGACAGATATTATTATCTGTCCCAATTATACATCAGTTTATTCTGATTTGTCCATTATCCTTTATTACAGGATGCTCTGGATCAGTTCTTCAGGCATTGTGCCGTCCTTGTTCCAACCCATTACTTCATAGTACTGGTCGAGCATGTCTTCGAATGCTTCAGGAGGGATAACCTGACCTGCAGCAGGGCCACTCTTGAGAGCGTCCTTGATAACTCTCTTAGGTACTGTGTCGTGAGCTCTGTTGAATCCTTCTCTCTGGTTGAATGCTCTACCGATGTTGAGAACTCTTCTTCCTACTTCACCCATTTCTTCAGCAGTCCATTCTCGTCCTGTTACGAGAGTCAGAAGTTCTGCCATGATGTCGTAGCTGATAGTTCCCCAGAAGTCGCAGATGCACAGTGAGAACTTGATAGCATTGAATTCACCCAGGTTGTATACCATCTGGCCTTTGCCTTCAGGTGTGTATGGAGGAATTGATGCTGCGAAAACTTCTTCGTTAGGAGCATATGCTCTCATGTGGCAAGCGCCTCTGTCGGATACAGCGTATGCCAGTGACATTCCCCATGAACCACGTGGTTCGTACTGAGGATATTCAAGTCCCTTAACCTGCATAGCGAAATCTGTTCCGCCGTACTTTTCTGAAGCGATCTTAACACCGTCAGCCAGTTCAGCACCTACGCCTGTTCTTGTAGCCATTTCCTTCAGCAGGCGAACCATTCCTTCGCCGTCACCAAACTTGATGCCAAAGTCATGGAGACCCTTTTCTGTCATTTCCATAGCCCAAATGATAGTATCTCCTGCTGAGATAGTATCAAGACCCATATCGTCAGCAACCTGATTGAACTTAACGATAGCATATGGATCTCTGATGCCTGCGTTTGGTCCTGCTACTGAAATAGTTTCGTATTCAGGTCCTTCACATACAGCATCACCGATCTTCAGGAAGTTACCGCATCCCAGACCGCATGATCCGCAGCCTCTCTTACCTTCTCTGCTTTCCATCAGAACGTCGCCGTTGTATTCAGTCCACTGTTCGTCAGTTGTGTCTGAGAAGTTCTTCCAAGGCAGGATTCCGCCGTCATTACAAGCTTCCAGGAATGCAGTTGTACCTGTGTCATAAACGAATGTATTATCTTCCTGGAGAACGTCTTCGTGGAGGATCTCAAGGATTCTGTCTGTAGTCTTAACGATATCAGGAACCTTGACTCCGCCTGTACCCTTAACCAGGATAGCCTTCATCTTCTTGGAGCCCATTACAGCACCGATACCGCCTCTTCCTGCCTGTCTGTAGTAGTCAGAGTTGATACATGCCATGTTGCTCAGGTTTTCGCCTGCAGGTCCGATAGACAGGATGCTGAATTCTCTTCCGTACTTTTCTGACAGGATGGATTCAGCTTCGTGTGAGCCCTTGCCCCACAGATCGCCTGCATCTACGAACTTGATTTCGTCGTCTTCGATAACAACATATCCCGGTTCAGCCAGCTGACCTTCGAATATGATCATATCGTATCCCGCAAACTTGATTCTGATACCTGCATGTCCGCCGATGGAGCAGTCATTCATAGTTCCTGTTGCAGGTGACTTAGCAGCTACTGACAGCTTACCTGAACATGGTACAGGAGTTCCTGTGAAAGGTCCTGTAGTCAGGAACAGCTTGTTGTCAGGACCGAGGGCATCGATTCCCGGCTGCAGTTCTTCATACATATATCTGATAACAAGACCCTTAGAACCTACGTACTTTTCTGCAAAGTCCATTCTCAGCGGTTCTGTGGAGGCTTTCTTCTCAGTAAGGTTTATTCTTAAAACTTTGTTCTGATATCCTAACATTGTCATTTTATTCGCCTCCTTTTTATTCAAATGTCAAAGCATTCTGAGGACATGTCTTAACGCACTTAGGGTCTCCCTGACATGTGTCGCAGATATATGCTTTGTCATCTCTGATCTTAACTACCTTCTTAGGACACTTTTCTGCACAGAGTCCGCAGCCTGCACAAAGGTCCATATCTACCTGTATGTATTCTCCGATAGTGATAGCATCACAAGGACACGCCTTAGCACAGAGTCCGCAAAGGATGCAGTAATGGTCTGCATACATGAGGGTTCCTTTGTCATAGTATGTTTCGATGGCAATTCTCGCCTTGGAAGGAATATATTCGCCTTCCTTATATGCGGAACATACCTGTGAACAGAGCTGGCAGCCTATGCAGCTTGCTTTGTTGAATTTAAGTCTTTTCATTTTGGCATTTTCCTTTCTTTTGTTTTCTCACTAAAAAATAGCAAAGCAGAAACAGCCATCCAACTGTTTCCTGTCGATGGCATTCTTCTCCTTTGCACAATGGCAGGCAGCAAAATCGCTTCTGCAGCCCTAACGTTTTCACCGGCATCGTGTGTCATGTGAAAATCGGAGTAATATTAAAATTCATTCTGATATACCACTTTGCTGATATGTAAATTATACATTGAAGATTTCTTTTTTTCAACATATGTTTGAGCATTTATTTGAGCATTATGTTATACTTAATTGTGGAAACATCAAACATTCAGCGTTTTATAAGGAGTATATGCATAATGAAAATAAACATAGACAAGGATCAGCTCATACGAGACATGGAGATCGCCAATACCGAAGCCTCCCTTGTGCTGAAACCATATAACGAAGAAACCTGGGAAGAATATGCAAAGTGCGCCTTTGCATTCTTTCCCGGCTGTCGCCTGGGAGCTCTCGAGCCGGAGTTCGTTCTCAGAGTATATGACAAGCTTCTTGCAAAGAATCCGGACACGGCTGTCATATTGCGCTGCTGCGGATTCGGCGCAGATCTGGCAGATGAACCGGCTCTTCGCGATGAGGTCCTTGATACGATAAAGAGCGAATGGGAATCTTTAGGCAAGCCTCAGATCATCACTGCCTGCGACACATGCAAGAGAATGTTCATCGAATACCTGCCTGAGATCACTGTAACTTCCGCGGCAGACTTCCTTAACGATCCTGTGATAGGAGGGCTTGCTAAACACATCTCGGAAGACTATGATATTTCTCAAGAAGAAAAGACTGCCAACAGGCTTGAATTAAAGGAAACTTTGAAGGAATTCTTCTAAAGGTCTCATCGCTATATTGCTTTTAGCCTTTTTATTCTTTTATTCCTTGACAATTTTCAGACAATACTTTTATTTACCTCCTTAAAGTGCTATCATAGTGCTGTAAGGAGGTTTTTATTATGGCTACTAAATACGGCGGCTACATGGGAAAGGTCATGCTTATCAATCTTTCCAACGGCCGAATAAGAGAATATCCATGGACTGATGAAGATCGCAGACTTTATTACGGCGGCAAGACCATGGCAGCCAAGATAATTGGCGATAATCTGTGTAAAAACACGAAACCCCTTTCTGAAGAAAATATGCTTGTCATCACCACGGGTCCTTTCACAGGCACAGGTGCACCAAGCTCAAGCAGATTCAACATATCCACTTTATCACCGCAGACCGGTATCCTAACCTCTTCAAACTGCGGTGGCAACTTCGGATATTATTTGAAAAAGGCCGGCTACGACGCTCTCATCATCCATGGCAAGAGTGAGAAGCCTGTCTGGATCGAGATTCATAATGAGAAAATTGAATTCCACGACGCTTCCGATCTGTGGGGAACGCTCACAGGTCAAGCTCAGGAAATGCTCGACGAAAAGCTCACCAAGAAAAACGGGAAAGTACCTAAAAACGGTAAGATCGTCATCGGTCCTGCAGGAGAAAACCTTGTCCGTTTCGCATCTGTTGTCAGCAACGAAAGACTTGCAGGACGCGGAGGTGTAGGCTCTGTCATGGGCTTCAAAAACCTGAAGGCTGTAACCGTTTCGGGAAACAAAGAGATCCCTATATACAAAAAGAACAAGTTTGAGGACCTCAACTACAACTGGATCAGATATCTGAGAAATCATCCTCTCACAGGCGACCAGCTGCCTAGGCTGGGAACTGCAGGGCTTGTATCTACTATGCAGATGAGGGGACAGCTGAGTACTAAGAACTACAATTACGGTCAGTACGAAGATTATGAGAAGGTAAACGGCGAAACACTGGCTGAAGAATTCAACATCGTGAACAATGGCTGCCTCTCATGTCCTATCAAGTGCGCACGAACAGTTGAAGTAAACGGCAAGGCTGTCAAAGGTCCTGAGCTTGAAACTCTCGGTCTTCTCGGCGGAGGCATATTGAACAGCGACCTCGGCCTGATAAATAAATGGAATTACGAACTGGACGAACTGGGCATGGACACCATATCTGCTGCAAGCACATTGGCATACGCCATGGAAGCTAACGAGCAGGGTTTATGGGATAACGGCCTCGAGTTCGGCAAAACAGATAATATATCTCAAATTTGGGATGATGTAGCTCACAGACGAGGCATAGGCGATGAGCTGGCCAACGGCTCAAAATGGCTTTCGGAAAAATACGGTGGCAAAGAATTCGCCATCCACTCAAAAGGGCTTGAACTGGCCGCTTACGAGCCTAGAAGGACAGTTGGTCTCGGCCTGGGATACGCTGTTTCAAACCGCGGCGGCTGCCACCTCAACGGCGGCTACATGGTGCTGGTAGAAGGTCTCAGCCTCAATGTGGATCAGCAGAATCCTCACGGGAAGCCTGATTTCACCGTAGTGTTCCAGGATCTGATGGAAGCAGTATCTTCCTGCGGACAATGCTTGTTCACCACATATGCATTCTTCCCGCCTCCAATAATCAGCAATCCTAACAGCTGGTACACCAAGGCTTTCTGCAAAGCAGTCCCTTATACAGGTCCTGTGCTGAGACTTCTCAACAAATTCCCTGAAGTGGCATGCTTCCATCTGCCTGTCATCTTCAATCAGTCAAAGGCTCTGCATCTCATAACAGGAATGCCTGTGACATTCGGCTCTTTCTTCAAGGCAGGAAAGCGCGGATACACTCTCGAAAGACATATCAATACTCACTTCGGCGTAGACCGCAATGCGGACACTCTGCCGAAAAGACTTACAGACGTGCCGCAGATCCCGGGAGACGATTCGACACGTGTCCCTTTGGAAAAGATGAAAAATGTTTACTACAAAGCTCGCGGCTGGGATAAGAACGGTATCCCTACTAAGAAGACATTGCACAGGCTGAACATAAAGCTGAAGGATAAAGCTTAGAAAGTGAGGCGGACAATGGTAACTATAAAATTATTCGGGACGCTCAGGCTTAAGACGGGCTGCAAAGCCATCGAGGCCGAGGTCTCAACTGTAAGGGAAGGCTTAGAAGCTCTAGCAGAAGCTACCGGTCTTTCATACAAAGAATTGAAACAGTGCATCACTTGTATAAACGGCGTCCAGGCGAAGCTCTCCGCACCTCTTCAGGATGGCGATGAGCTGGCACTTTTCTCACCGTCGGGCGGCGGCTGATACAGATCGTCAAATAACGATCACGACAACAGGAGGTAAGAATCCATGACACATCAAATCACTGATAAATGTATAGGCTGCACTGTATGCGCCAAAAAATGCCCTGTAGGTGCTATCCCAGGAGAACTGAAGTCTCTCCACACCATAGATCCTGCAGAATGTATAGACTGCGGTCTTTGCGGCAAAGTCTGCCCGCAGGACGCTGTACTTGATGAGAAAGGCAACCAGCTCCATAAGAGACCTCAGTTTGACTGGGACGAACCATATGTTGACAGAAGCATCTGTACAGGCTGCGGCATCTGCGTAGAGACATGTCCTATGAGCTGTCTCGAGATCGAAGGGCCTAAATTCCACGGGGATATACATACAGCTGCTATACTGACAAAACCTGATGAATGCATCGACTGCAGGCTTTGCGCGAAGGCCTGTCCTATAGATGCCATCAGCTTCGATACATTCGAATACCCGCGTCATCACACTAAGAGCTTCTCCCATTTCAGAACCTTCTGCCGAGTATATCAAGGCGTGTTCAAGGTTGGCATGTATGCTATCCCATGGGGAATGCCTGAAACTCTGGAAGGTCCGGGATCCATCAGGAAGCTTCCTGCATGGATACGCGAAAAAGGCTTCGACAATGTTCTGGTAGTTACAGATAAAGGTCTTCTGGGACTGGGCATGCTTGACAGCATGTTTGAAGAAATGGATAAGGCCGGTGTCAAATATACCGTATACGACGGTGTCCAGCCAAATCCTACAGATATAAATGTACGCGACGGACTGCAGCTCTTCCGCGAAAACAATTGTCAGGCTATCGTAGCATTCGGTGGCGGATCCCCTATGGACTGCGCTAAAGGTATCGGTGCCACTGCAGTTAAGAAAGGCAAGACTGTAGAACAGCTGCAGGGACTCTTCAAGGTCCTCCATAGGATCCCTACCATATTCGCAGTTCCTACTACTGCCGGAACAGGTTCCGAAACTACTGTTGCTGCAGTTATAACTAATGCGAGAACTCACCACAAAGCATCTATGAACGACACTTCACTGATGCCGAAGTTCGCCGTTCTCGACCCTGAGCTGACTGCGGGACTTCCTCCTAAAGTAACATCTACTACAGGAATGGATGCACTCTGTCACGCAGTCGAGGCATACACCAACAATACATATAACAGCAAGCTGGAAAAAGAGCTGTGCGAAAAGGCAGTCAAGCTGATCTATGACAATCTCTATACTGCATACTGCGACGGTTCTAACCTGGAAGCTCGTGCCAATATGCAAAAGGCAGCATTCTACGCAGGAAGAGCCTTTACGCGCGGATGCGTAGGTTATGTACATGCTATAGGTCATACTCTGGGTGGTCTTTATGGAACTCCTCACGGCCTTGCAATGTCCGTTATCCTGCCGCATGTCATGAGACAGTTCGGCGATGCTGCCCATGAAAGACTGGCAAGACTTGCCGACATATGCGGCATAGAAGGTAAGAATGATGCCCAGAAAGCACATAAATTCATAGACTGGATAGAAGATCTGAAAGCTAAGATGGATATCCCTGAAAAACTGGATGTTATACAGGACAAAGATATCCCTCAGATCATAGCATGGGCTAAGAAAGAAGCTAATCCTCTCTATCCTGTCCCTGTAGTCTGGGCAGAGAATGATTTCAGAACACTGATAGAAAATATCAGGATCGACCCACCGCCTCAGATTTAAAAAGGAGCTCAAATTGAGCTCCTTTAGTTTGTCTTCGATTCTTATATTGCGATATCAGTCTACTATCCTTCTTACTGTAGTGATCTTACCACAGCTATGTACTCCGCCAATTTTGATACCCCCTCTAGGAGTAGATGCGTGTACTATCTTTCCTCCGCCGATGTATATGCCGATATGGCCACTGTAACATATCAGATCTCCTGCTTTGGCTTCTGCCAGAGAAACGCCCTTACCACAGTGTGACTGAGGACCTACTGTTCTAGGGAGCGATATGCCATGTCTTCCGTATATTGCCATGACGAAACCTGAACAGTCAGCGCCCTTCTCAGGACTTGTGCCGCCGTATTTATATGGGTTTCCTATGAACTGGCAAGCATATCTTGCGATGGCAGAACCATCTCCGTTACCCATGATCTTACCGCCGTAATCGGCCCACAGAGTGTCCTTAGGCCTTTCTTTAGTGCCCTTATAAACTACTGTGTTGACCGGATCCTTGACAACTGCAGTATCTATGACTTCTGAAGTGAGGACTTTGCCGTTGACGCTTGTGACCTGATTAGTAACTATCTGGTTACCGGACTTACCCTTGCTCTTGACCTCTGTCTCTCCTTCATACATATCCTTATTTTCTTTGTATGTTTTGCCTGCTGCCACATCATCCAGCTCACCTATCTGTGCATTGATAGTAACTGAGAAAAGCGGATTTTCCGAGCTGTTTGCTGCGAGAACATAGTCTACTGCTTCTTCCTCAGTAAGAACTACTGAAGCCACTTCGCCCCTCTTGAGTTTCTTGCTTTCTGCAGTAAGTTTCTTATCTACAGTAATAGAGTTGATCTGTGCACCTTCCGGCGTATATTCGTCCATGACAGTTTCTATAACATTAGCTGCTGTTTCCGAATCGCCCACAAGGAAAAGTTCCTCATCGGCGGCCTTGACTACATAAGGATCATATACTTTAGTGCCGTCTGCATAAACTGCACACGGTGCAGTGACCGTCCATATGACCATGATGGCCGCTGCGGCTATGAGACCGCCTGCCAACATGAGTTTTTTTGCTTTACCGCTTAGTTTTTTTATCATATGAGAATTATACTAAAAAAACCGTCTGTTTTGAACACAAAAAAGACGGTTTTCACATAATCTACAAATTTTTTGCTAGTCGCAACGCTTCTAAAGTCCGTATTCTTCGGCCAGCTTCTTGAATCCTGCCATTGAATTGTTTATGGTTTCATACGATACGCAGTATGCTAATCTCACATAGCCCGGTGCCATGAACGAAGCTCCGTTAACCATGAGGATATTGTACTTTTTAGCTGCCTGACAAAACTCAGCCGCATCTTCCACAGGAGATTTCACGAAGAGATAAAATGCTCCCTGCGGCATCACGCATTCAAATCCGCATCCTGTAAGACCTTCGTACAGAGCTTTTCTGTTTCTGTCGTAATACTCAAGATTCACCTTGGAATCAACGCATCTGCCGATAAGCTTCTGCTGGATAGCAGGAGCGTTTACTGCACCTGAGATCCTGTTTACCGCAGTTACTGTCTCGAAGACGAATTCACTGTCTTCCATTGCAGGAGGAACTACCAGATATCCTATACGTTCGCCCGGCAGTGACAGGGATTTACTGTATGAATAAACGACAAATGTATTATCGTAATACTTAGTGACATACGGAACTTCCACTCCATCATATGCCAGTTCTCTGTACGGCTCATCTGCGATGAGGAATAATGTCCTTCCAAGCTCTTTCTGCTTCCTATCAAGCACTTCTGCAATGCCCTTGATAATTTCTTCGGAATACACTACTCCAGTCGGGTTATGCGGTGAATTGATCAGCACTGCCCTTGTTTTTTCCGTTATGCATGCTTCAAGTCTACCCATATCCGGCATGAAGTTTTCGTCAGTCTGACATGGTACTACCACTCCGTCATAGTTCTTGATGTACCAGTTATACTCGAGGAAATACGGAGCGAACACCACTACTTCTTCTCCCGGGTTCAGTATAGTCTTGAGCGCCACATTAAGAGCGCTGGCTGCCCCTACTGTCATGAGGATATTTCCTTTTGTAAATTCCGTGCCATGCAGCTTATTCAAGTGGCAAGCTATAGTTTCACGAACATCTTCATAGCCTGCATTTGACATGTATCCGTGAAGCTCCATTACAGGAGTTTCGTCTACGATGTCCTTTATCGCCTGATTTATCTCATCAGGTACAGGTGCATCCGGATTTCCCAGACTGAAGTCGAATACATTTTCTTTACCATACTTGGCACGAAGGTTATTGCCTTCTTCAAACATTTGGCGAACTGCTGAATTGTTTGCCATAAGCGGTTTCATTCTTTCTGCTATCATGTCATCATCGCCTTTCTAAAAAAGATCGGGGCCATGGGCCCCGATTTTACTATTTCATTTCGATCTTGTCGATTCCCATATATGGTCTCAGTGCTTCAGGGATCACTACTGATCCGTCAGCCTGCTGGTAATTTTCTAAAATAGCTGCTACTGTTCTTCCTACTGCCAGACCTGATCCGTTGAGAGTATGAACAAATTCAGGTTTGCCTTTTTCTTCAGGTCTGAATCTGATTCCTGCTCTTCTTGCCTGATAGCTTTCGAAGTTACTGCATGAAGATATTTCAACATATCTGCCGTAGCTTGGCATCCATACTTCGATATCGTATGTCATAGCTGATGAGAATCCCAGATCGCCTGTTGACAGCTTAACTACTCTGTAAGGGATCTCCAGCTTCTGCAGTACTTTTTCTGCCGCTGCAGTCAATGATTCCAGCTCATCATATGATGTTTCAGGCTTAACGAACTTTACCAGTTCCACCTTATTGAACTGGTGCTGTCTGATAAGACCTCTTGTATCTCTACCTGCAGATCCTGCTTCTGCTCTGAAGCAAGGAGTATACGCAGTGTAGTAGATAGGGAGTTCTGCTTCAGGGATGATTTCCTGTGCTCTCAGGTTAGTAACAGGAACTTCTGCTGTAGGAACCAGGAAGAAGTCCTTCTGTGGGATATAGAACATGTCTTCTTCGAACTTAGGAAGCTGTCCTGTTCCTGTCATAGCATCTCTGTTTACCATGAATGGCGGCAGAATCTCTGTAAATCCATGCTCTTCTGTGTGAAGGTTGAGCATGAAGTTAATAACTGCTCTTTCCAGTCTTGCGCCCAGACCCTTATATACTGTGAATCTTGCACCTGAGATCTTAGCTGCTCTTTCGAAGTCCAGGATATCCAGGTCTGTGCCCACATCCCAGTGTGCCTTATGTTCAAAGTCGAATTCTCTAGGCTCACCCCATTTTCTCAGCTCTACGTTATCGCTGTCATCTTCACCGATCTGAACTGTAGGGTTCGGTGTATTAGGAACATTCAGAAGTGCATCCTGCAGGTTAGCTTCCACTTCACTTACTTTAGCATCAAGAACCTTGATTTCTTCTGACAGCTTCTTCATTTCTGCCATGAGTTCAGTAGTGTCTTCTCCTGCCTTCTTCATCTTAGGGATTTCCTTCGACTTGACACTCTGCTGGTTTTTCATCTGTTCAACTTCTGCCAGCAGTGCTCTTCTCTGTTTATCATATTCCAACACATTGTCGATACCGAAATCGCCCTTGCATCTTCTTTCTACTGCTGCTTTGACTCCGTCAAAATCTTCTCTTATTCTCTTGATATCTAACATTTGCTTATACTCTCCTCCGCCTATTTAAAATAAGTTCTTCTTATATATTATGTACAATTCTGTAAGCTGCTGGACTTTTTCCTGCATCTCTATCTGAAGTTCTGATGCCTTATCATAATCGCCTTCATCGAGAGCCATCTTTACTTGAGTCAGCAGGCAGTAATCATCGAGAGTATCTCTTCCCAGATGATTTCTCAATCTCTGTATCTTTTCCCAATTGTTCCTGTCGAAATCCACACAGTCAAGATCATCATGTGCCTTGCTGCACGCTCTGATGAGATCCATAGTATCAGGAATTATCCTGTTGTGGAGTTCTGTCGCCCACTGGTCGAGAATAGCCACCTTATATGATTCAAGAGCCATCTCTGTCATTACATCGTCTCTCTTGAATATATCAAGCTTTTCAGGATACTTGTCAAAAGCCTGTATGTTTTCCCAAACTGTACTTGGCGCCTTACCGAAGAACTTGTCTCTTTCTTCCTGAGTATACTCGTCAAATACGTCTTTCTCACTTCTGTACATCCTGTCTTTGTCGAGGTAGAAGTCTTCTTCACCATATCCCTTAGAGATCGATTTTTCAAGCTCTTCAGGAGTTTTCTGATGTTCCAGCGCTTCCTTGATACCGTCCAGCATCGCCATATATGATGCTGCGATGACAAGGTATGTATTACTCTTAGGATTAGGCGATCTGAGCTCGAATCTTGTAGCTGCAGGGTTGCCTATTTCTCTTACAAGGCCCACAAGAACTGTTCTGTTTCTTGAAGGCAGCTTAGCATTATGTCCGAGAGAAGTTACCGTACAGACAGGAGCTTCATAGCCCGGTTTCAGTCTGTTCAGTGAGTCGTTTGTGGAGCTTACGAACGGATTTATCACATCATAGTTTTTGAGAAGTCCCATGAGAGCTCCGAAACCGATAGGGCTCATGAACTGATTTTCTGCATCTGACGGTGCGAAAAGGTTCACTCTTCTGCCATCCTTCAGTTTAGCTGCAACGCCCATGTGGGTATGCTCTCCGTTACCGGCTACGCCTTCTATCGGCTTAGCAAGGAAGGTTACTTCCAATCCGTAAGTTCTGAATATATCTCTTACTACATATTTTATCTGATTTTCATTATCGGCAGCCTGAACTGCTGAAGAGTATTTCCAGTCGATTTCAAGCTGTTCCATTACATGGTCATAATTACCGGAATTGCCCAGTCTGGCTTTGACCCCTCCGACTTCTTTGTGAGCCATTTCCATTTCGAAGCCGTATTTCTGAAGGACCAGCATAACTTCTTCCAGAGCTGTTCTTACAGGTCCTGTAGTCCTCTTCCAATACTGCTCTTTCAGCATCTGTGCAGTGGACAGCTGTTCTCTGTCGGCATCATCATCCGGTGTTTTTACCCAAAATTCAAGTTCTGTTGCAGCCGTGATGACCAGTTCTTCGATATCATCCACGCTATCGATATCGATATAGTCAAATACATAAGGATTCTCTTCAAGCAGCTGCATAAGATCTTCTTTGAAATTGTAAACAGCATCTCTTAAGATAACTCTCGAACCAACTCGTTCCGAGTCGTTATGGACAAGTGAAGACGGTATTCTGAGAGTACCTACAGGCAGTCCTGTGTATGGATCAGGGTAGTTGAAGTTATGGTCAACGAACCAGTTCACTGTAGTATCCGGTATTATATCTACCTTGGCATTGTTCAGCTTCGCGATCTTCGGAAGCACTACACTTGATCCGTCAGTCTGTACACCTGTCGCCAGGAACGTCTCTATGTCTTTCAGAAACTCTTCCACAGGTATCTTTTCATCAGTATCATGCCCGCCTACATCGATCCCCACCAGGGACACGAATTTAACTTCCGGATGTTCTTCGAGAGCCTTTCTTATGTCCTCCGGTGAATGTTTGTCTGCCGGCAATGTATAGAGCATTTTGTTTAAGTCGTATGATAACATGATTATCTCCTTAAGATTCAGCCGTTCACATGAGAGTGTTGAAAATAAGTCAGAACATTCCCGTCTGACAAATCGTTCCGGGAATGTCCTGAATGTTTACATTATTAAAGCATGTTCAGATACTTTTCGAGTTCATTGAGGTACTGGCCATACTTAGCCCAGTTACCGCTCTGCTGTGCATCCTGTGCCTTATCGAAAGCTTCCTGCGCCTTTGCAACGATTTCACTCTGACTGAGATCCTTATCTCCGCCTGATGATGAGCTGTCGCCGCTTCCCGCACTTTCCTCAGCACTTCCTTCTCCGAACATGGAGTTGAGCGCGTCAGCAAGTGTTTCTTCGTATGCGATCCTGTCACCGTAAACTACGATTACTCTCTTTACTTCAGGGATACTGGAGTTAGTTGCTTCCAGATATACAGGTTCGATGTAAAGCAGTGAATCTTCGATCGGTACGATGAACAGATTACCTCTGCTGTATGTTGATCCTGATGAGTTCCACAGTGAGAATTCCTTGGAAATCTCAGTGTTCTGGTCGATCTGTGCTTCTACCTGCATAGGACCGTATACAGTCTTACTCTTCGGCATTTGATAGAGCACCAGCTTACCGTAATTTTCTCCGTCACTTCGTGCGACAAGCAGACCCATCAAGTTCTTCTTATCCTTAGGAGTGAACGGTATAGTATTAACAAATTCAGCGCTCTTTTCGCCAGGAAGTTTCATGATGTAGTAATTAGGAGTCATCTTCTGTTCCTTCATACCATAGATCTCATCTGAAATTTCCCATAAGTCTTCGTTCTGATAGAATACCTTCACATCATTCATGTGATATCTCTGATATACCTGTGCCTGGATGTTCAGGAGCATATTAGGATATCTGATATGAGCCTTTATTTCTTCAGGCATATCCTTGAGATCCTTGAACAGGTCAGGATAGATCTTCTTGAATGTCTGTGCGATAGGGTCTTCTTCATCTACGATATAGTAATCAGTTGTTCCGTTATAGGCATCGATAACTACCTTAACTGAGTTTCTGATATAGTTTGTTGTGTAATCAATAGAATATGGTTCTGAATATGGATACATTGATGTATAAGTGTATGCATCGATGATCCAGTACAGCTTGCCGTTTTCTGTGATCATATAAGGATCGCTGTCATATTCCAGATATGGCATGATCTGTTTAACTCTGTGCTCGATATTTCTGTTGATAACGATCTTAGAGTCGCTGTTGATGTTACCTGATACCAGCATCTTAAGACTCTGTTCTCTTACAGCGAACATGAATCTGTTAACAAGTCCCAGCTTGATTCCGGCATCTCCCTTGTACTTAGCATATTTATTGCTGTTACCGTCAGGGTAGTCGAATTCTTCTTCTGAAGTATTTACCAGGATATAGTTATTTGTCAGCTCTCCGAAGTAAACTTCAGGCTGAGTGATTTTGATCTCTTCTACATCTGACTGAGGAGGGATGCCTCCGATAAGCACGTCAGGCTGACCGCTTGCTGTGATCTTGTCTACTCTTGAAAGAGTAACGCCATAACCGTGAGTATACTTCAGGTGCTTGTTCAGCCATGTATCACTGATACGTTCTTCGTCGATTTCTCTCGCTGAAAGGTATGTCTGAGTATATTCTCCGTTGATATTATATCTGTCAACATCTACATCATTGAATGAATAGTACTGTCTGATACTTTCTGTCTGGTTATAGAAAGTCTTCGTAGGAGCATAGTCATTGATTCTGATGTTGGAGATAGTTTCGTCGTTATTTGCGATATCTTCACTTGTCAGATCTTCTGTAGCCGCGAAGCTCTTCATATCAACATCTCCAAGGTCATAAGCATACTGAGTATACTCAATATTTCTTTCGAGATACTTGCTTTCCTTGTTGATTTCGTCCGGAGTTACGATCAGGTTCTGTGCCAGTATAGCTGCACCTGTTCCTCCCAAGAACACTACTACCATGATGATAGGAGTTATGATCGCAGGCTTGAGCTTTCTCTTGTTTATGCCGACAGCAAAGCCTACAGCTGCAACAACTGCCAGCACCATAACAGCTCTGTATATCCACAATGTGATATTCACATCTGTAAAGCCTGCACCGTAAACTGCGCCTGTGCTTCCGAACAGCAGTGAATACTGCTTCAGGAAGAAGTATACGCCTATCATGATAAAGAACAGTACGCCAACGACGATCAGCTGCTTTTCTGCGATTGAGATCAGCATCTTGAAGTTATCATCGTCAAACTGTTTCTTTGCCTTTGGCTTCTTGTTGAAAGCACCTTTTTTATTGAACTGGTCCGCGAATTTACCGAACATGTCATTGACATTGCCAAATCCCTGGCTGAATCCGCCCTGTCCAAATCCGCTGCCGTCATATCTGTCTTCATCAGGCTCTTCTTCAGGTTCTTCCGGAGCAGCCTGTTCAAAGATCTGCGGAGTTCTCATAGCCAGCAGCACTGAATAATAGATCAGTGTGAGCGCCGCGAAAGCTATCAGCAGGAATATGAGCAGCTCATTGGCTGACTCGATGAATCCCAGCTTGAATACATAGAACGAAATGTCGTTATCGAATAATGGATCTGCAATATCGAACTTGCTGCTGTTAGCGAACTGCAGGAACTGGAACCACAATTTAGTAACTGCGAAGTAAGTAGCCACTGCACCGTATACAGCTGCCAGTCCCCATGATATAAGGTTCAGTCTGCCGTGGTTAGTCTCTTCATTGGAAGTGACCTTCTTGAAATATCCTCTCTTGAGGAACTTCAGATATACATACGCCAGGAATGTAACGATCACGAATACCGGTATACCTATCTTCAACTGAGTGAACAGTTTAGTGAAGAATACTGATACGTAATCAAGTTCTTTGAACCAAAGGAAATCAGTTATAAAGCCGATCAGCATCACGAATAAGAGTACGATCAGCAGTAGAACTATTATTCCTCCCTTAAGCCCTAGTTTTCTCTTCTTTTTCTCTTTTTCCAAAATTGTCCTCCTTTTAAATTATGTAACATGCCGCCATTTTCATGACAAATTGCTTTTCAGGATACATGGAATATACTTTCTCAGTCACAGTATCTCCTACTGTCTCCCTAACCCATACGTAATAATTACTTCCTGCCTGTCTGATCTCTCCTATTTCAAGCTTCTTGAAAGTGCTGGACATCTTCTTGCCCTTGAGTTTCTTCATATCTTTGTAAAGACTCATTTCAGGATCGATCATTCCCAGTACAGTTTCATCGCCGTTGTTCATCAATTCAACCTTATTTGATTCAAAGGCGATTATGTTGCCTACGACCTGCTCGTCAAAGTAAACAGGAGAGTTGTCTTCAGCTCTGCCCCACTCAACAACGGTCATAGGCGTTGATAGGACCAGGTCCGATATTTCGCCATCGGTTTCCTGATCATACACAAGCTCCGGGCTGTATACTACACTTTCTATATTCCCGTTTTTATTCTGTCCTATCTGAGCATTTATAAGGTCTGTTTTATCTTCCATAGGCTCAGTTCTCACCTGTGCTGCGATAACGCTGTACTCTGTATCTTCATCGCCTGTGATAAGCTGGATCACCTTATTGAGCTGAGTATCGATGAACTCAGCGGCCTTGCTCTGAGGTGCCAGGAATCTGATTCCCATTCCCGCAACTTCTATAACGAGGATGATTATGAGGAGTGCGAGGATGATCTTGAGAACTATCCTGCCTTTTCCGCCTTCTTCTTCGTCTTCATCGTAATCTTCTACGAAATCGTTCTTTGACTTCTTAGCTGCGGCCTTTGCTTCCTTAGCCTTTTCTTTCTCGAGACGCTTCTGTTCTTTTTCTCTCTGCTTTCTTTCCTTCTTGGAAAGTTCTTCTTCATCTCCGTAGAAACCGTCGCCGTAGAAGTCATCTGCTCTTGATGCGACAGATTCCTTTTCAACCACATCATTTCCGTAATTATCGAAATCGTTTGAAGGAAGAGTTTCAAAGCTTTCGCTCTGCGGCATCAATACTGTATCATCAAGACCTGGCTTTTCTTCCTGTTCTACGAAAGCGAGTTCATCTAAAGGTGCGATTTCAGGTTCTGCCGGCAGCTCTTCGATCGGTTCTTCAGCAACGACTGTTTCGAACTGGCTCAAAAGATCTTCCAGATCATCAACAGGTTCCTTGAAGTCTATATCCTGCGGTTCTGCTTCAGGTTCTGTAGGCAGAACTGCATCGAGGCTGTTGAAGAAATCATCGTCATCTGCAGGTGCAGGTGCAGGTTTTACTGATGCTACTCTTGTCGCTTCTTCGAGACCTGCTACGATGTCTGACTTTCTTATTACTCTTGTCTTAGTTATATCGTCGGAAGACAGCATTGTGGATCTTCCTGTTACAGGATTGTCCTTTTCTTCCGCAAAATCCATGTCTGCGAAGAAAGCATCTCTGGCCTTAGCCATCTCGTTGATCTGGTTTCTTGTTGCCTGATGTGCTTCTTCGATTTCTTTATTTCCTTTAGGAACTACTGAGTCGGAGAAGTTACCGCTTCTCAGATCTGCCACTGCAGCTCTGATCTTAGCTTCTTCCTGCTGACGAAGTCTTGCTGTATGTTCGAGAACTTTTCTTGCTTCTTCTGCAGCAACAGCCTGATCA
The DNA here is from genome assembly GCA_017416795.1 of Bacillota bacterium. Classification (GTDB taxonomy): domain Bacteria; phylum Bacillota; class Clostridia; order Peptostreptococcales; family Anaerovoracaceae; genus Lentihominibacter. The sequence goes on from JAFQBD010000004.1 coordinate 53,251, forward strand.
GCTTCCTCTGCAAGGATGCGTCTCTTTTCTTCCAGCTGTCTCTGTGCTTCTTCAGCTTCCAGTCTCTTTCTTTCCTGTTCAGCCTTGAACTGAGCTTCTGCTTCAGCTGCAAGACGTGCTTCCTGCTGTGCTCTGATCTTTGCAGCTTCCTGAGCTGCCTTAAGATCTGCTTCAGCCTTAAGTCTCGCTTCTTCTGCAGCTCTTACTCTTGCTTCAGCTTCCGCTCTCTGACGAGCTTCTTCCTCAGCCTTTAGTCTAGCCTCTTCTTCTGCTCTCTGACGAGCTTCTTCTGCCGCCTTTATTCTTGCTTCTTCTGCGGCTCTTGCTTCTTCTTCAGCCTTACGTCTGGCGATTTCTTCAAGACGCTGTGCTTCTTCAGCAGCCTTTCTCTTCGCTTCTTCTTCAGCCTTCTTTTCTGCCTCTGCCGCCAGGCGGGCTTCTTCGATAGCTGCCAGTCTGGCTTCTTCTTCAAGTCTCTGGGCTTCTTTTTCTGCTTCCTGTGCTTCTATTCTCTGAAGTACATCGGATTCGAATGCCTTAGGCTGGTACGGTTTCACGATGCCTTCCTTTTCCAGAAATGCTTCCATCGAATCGAGGGAAGAGTATTCCGGTCTCATTTCAAATTTTTCTGCAGCCAGCTTGTCCGCCTGTGACATTTCATGTTCTATGGCATTTCCTGACTTAACGCGCTGGTATTCACTGTTGATCAGCTTCTGGAATTCTTCATTCTTGCTGCTGAAAGTATAGAACTTGTCTATTCTCTCTGCTGCGCTCATTTCCATAGGGTCTTTTTCAGGAGCAGGTGCGCTGAAAACTTCCTTCTCGAGATCTTCACCTGTTATTACTTGAACTACCGGTGCTTTTTTAGGCGTATCGGATATGGACGCTGGATCTGCATTCCAGTTGAAATCGATGTCCTCTGTCTTTTCTACTGCATTTCTGTCAGGATATTCGGATACGTTCCACTGGAATTCTTCAAATAAAGGCTTCCTTACCACTGTTTCCTGTACGTTCTGTTCGGGTTCCTGCTGCGTATGTACTTCGCTAACTTTGATCTCAGGCTCGACCGCTGCTTCTACTGCATTGCCGCAATAGCTGCAAAACCTGGATCCGTCTGCAATCTCCCTTCCACAATTTCTACAATACATAAGTTCCTCCTTCTGATGTTACTATTCTTTTATCAGCGTTTCCAATTCTTCCGCCGTGTATTTTTTCCCGCTTCTTCCGGTGTTGTAATCTGCCTCTCTGTCGTGTTCGGTGCCTTCGAACAATATTTCGTCAAGATCGAACAGATCATCTATATCGATAAAGCTCAAGTCTACTTTGTTAGAGCTGTTATCCGTATTCTCGTTTTCTTCAGCAGCCGCGCCGGATGCCTGCTCCGGATCTTCCCGGAGTATTTGCGGCTCTGCCTGCGGTTCCTCTGCTGCCGTTTCCGGCTCTTTTTGTTCTTTTGGTTCCTTCGGATCTTCTTGTTTGATAGGTGCTGCCTTTTTAGCCTCGCTTCGCGTCTGTGAGATCTCAGAAGGTCTGAATACCGTCACGTCTATTCCCGGCTCACGATCAGCCCAATCCTCTTGTCCGTAATAAACGTCATCTTCCGGCTCGGCTTGGCGCAGGCCTTTCTTCTTAAAGAAGCTTCGCTTACCGTTTCGCCTGTCGAAATGTTCCTCATGCATCTCATCAAAGCTGCGCATAGGATACGTGCGCCTTTGCGAAAACTCATCTATAGCTTCATTAAGGCTTGCCTCTATCCCTCTCAGGCTGTCGGTTCGCATCTGCGTTTCATGCTTCCATATCATGAATACGGCAACGCTTATCGCTACGAAGAATACCAAAGCAACTATGGCTATCACTGTTATGATAGTTGTCATGTTAAAATTCTCCTAAACTCAAGCTTATATTCAACTGTTTTATCGCATAGTTATGCTAGCTTATAATCTGTAATATTATACTATATTTATGTAGTGATTTCAAACGTATATGCAAAAAAGACAGAATATTCTCCGCTATTTCGGATCATACTCTGCCTAGTTTGCTTCAAATCTTCATGAAAGCTTCACTTTTATGGTCGGCTATCTCTTGTTTGACTGATTTGACTGGCTTCTTTCGTTCTTTTCGTTTCTTTCGTTGCACTCATTCTTCTCGTTGCTGTAACGATTTGAGTAACTTGAGTTGTTGCTGTTTGACTTGTTGTTTGAATAGCTGTTTGAGTAGCTATTTGAACTGTTGTTCATCTGCTTCTGAGCCTTGTTGCTCTGCTTATTGTTGCTTTTCATCTTTTCATCCCTCCTCGATTTTATTTTGCGCTCGCACGTGATTTGTATGAGAGGAAATATGCGGTTTTAAAGCCGGAAGAAATTTCCTGCAAAATAATAAATTTTCTTGTTGACAACCCGTCCTCAAAATGTTAAACTTCTATTTGTTCGAAACGAACTAATTGAATATGCACCTTTAGCTCAGCTGGCAGAGCACCTGACTCTTAATCAGGGTGTCCAGGGTTCGAACCCCTGAAGGTGTACCAAATAAAAACGGATAGGTTAGCCTATCCGTTTTTATTTTTTGTGTAAGCTTTAGGGGTTCGAACCAGAAAGGGCCAAACGGTCCGGCGGACCGTTTGTGTCCGAGCACGCCCGAGGCGAGCGCAGGACGGCATATTTTGCGAAGCAAAATATGCACAAACCCCTGAAGGTGTGCGTTTTGCAAGCGCTTGAAGGTGCGCAAAGGTTCCGGCTAAATTTTAGTAACCGCCCGACAAAACAGCTCTGTTGTTACTATCAACGACATTCTATGGTATAATTATTCGAAACACTCCATATTACAATGCGACCGAAACAGATAGGAGAAGAATAATGAAAAACAACAAAAGAGCGATTATGATTATTGCTGCGGTCACCGTGATGATACTTGCATCCGTTTCACTATGCGGATGCGGTAAGAAAGCTATCGCTGATATCCCTGATCCGGAATATTTCTTTGCAGAAACCGGATTGATCGATGAAGTAAACGAACATGATGATGTCAAGCAAGTTATATTAAGATCAAACGATGAAGTGTGGACATATGCGGCGGCTTATGTGAATCTGCTCAAATACTCAGGAAAGTATCAATTCGTATCATTTGATGAGGATCTTTATTCCAGCGGCGATTACTTATGGAACTTCAAGTATAACGGAACTGAAGAAGTCAAGGATGCCTACTTCGCTCAGATAGAGATCAATTATTACAAGAACACGAATGGCAGAGACAATTACGCTGTTTGGATCACCCTTCACGATCTCGATAATTTCGAACTGGTCGAAAACGATGTCTATGACATCAACAATATATACGGCACCGAGCCTGCCAGCCAGGAAGCACAGGCAACATCAAGCTATACTTCCGATGATACCGGCAGTAGCTTCGACTCTGACAGCAGTTGGGATGACGATAGTGACAGCGACGATGATTTCTGGGATAATAATAACGATGATCTCTATGACGCCAAACCGATATGCGGTGTCTGCGATGGTGACGGTGACTGCGGAACCTGCGGCGGCGATGGTCTGCTCCACAGTTCAGCATCAGACGAAGAAGACAGGAATTGCTACAGTTGCAGTGGCAGCGGTAACTGCAGGAGCTGCGGCGGTGACGGAGAATTATAAATACTAACTACTGCACAACAAACTCGGATAGTATCACCTATCCGAGTTTTTATATACGCACGCTTTTTCTTTTTCACCATCATTATAAGCATTCCAGTCATAGACAGCATCAAAATCTTCCATCCATGAGCCGGTATGTTGTTTGAGCCTTTCCCTACCCGGAAATCCAACACCTGACTGCCATACATCTATACACAGTGAATCTTCATCCAGGCTATCGAGATAGAACCCATCCATACCTTTATCCGAAGTAACGACGATTTCATATATGCATCCGGTCTTCATCGGCAAGTTATATTCATCGCCTTCAAACATATACTTTTCATCATCCGTATCCTTATATACCGCCACTCTGTTTTCCTCATCAATACTCACATTTTCCAGCATCACTTTGTTGACTTTGATCTCATATTCTCCGGGGCTCAACGAGGTCGTCTTATTATTTAGCAAGTATAGACTCGCCATAACGAGCACTATTCCCGCAAGCACTCCCATTACGATCTTCCACTTGATCCTTTTCCCATGTTTCTGTTCTCTTGTTATCTTGCTGACCATCTTTCTGTCTCCTTTCAGCAGCACATCCAATGAAACATGAAAATCCTCACTTATATTCACAAGCGTCTCAAGATCAGGGTAGCTCTTCCCGTTTTCCCAGTTAGAAATCGTTTGACGCGTCACATGATATCTCTCTGCCATTTCTTCCTGAGTCATATCGTTCTTTTTTCTGATTTCGATAATAGATTTACCAAGTTCCATGTCTCGTGCCTCCAATAAAAATTTCGTGGTCAGTTTATGTCCATTGTAACCTACTGTCTATCAAAATACATTTGCTTTTATCATTTATCCCGGGCAAAGAATATTTGCGGTCACGATTACACAAAAAAACAAACGGACAGGAACCCTGTCCGTTTCATTTTCTCTATTCATTTAAAAGAAAAAATCTTTAACCAACTTAATAAACAGTATCGTCAAAATCACATAATACATCGGGCGTACGAACTTGGCGCCTTTGGAAATAGCCAACGATGCCCCAATGTAGTTGCCGATGGCATATGCCGGAACTGCAGCCAGAACATACAGCCAGTTGACGCTGCCTGACAACGCATAAGTGATACTTGAAACTGCGCTTACGAACAGTGTGACGAATCTTGTATTACCGTTAGCAGTAACCAGATCGTATCCCAGCAGCATCGCGAATGCCAGCATATAAAAAGTGCCGCTGGCAGGTCCGTAAAACGCATGGTATGTACCTACCACGAATCCTATTACAGCCGATAAGATTATCATCTTACGCCTGCTGTTTTCTCCCGATCTGTCTTCATTTCCCACGTTAGGCTTGAAGAGCGTAACGAGCGCCAAGATCGGTATCAATACCATCAAGAGGATCTGCAGATATGATTCAGATACCATCAAGTTCAGTTTAGCCCCTACGAATCCGCCGATAAGCCCGAAAGGAGCTGCATATATGGCGTTCTTGACATCTATTTTGCCGCTTTTATGGAATTTCGCTACCGATGTTACTATGCCAGGCAGTACAGCCGTCTGATTAGTTCCTACTGCAACATGCGGCGGCACTCCTATAGCGAAAAACGCCGGCAATATTATCAGTCCTCCGCCTCCGCACACAGCGTCAACGATCCCTCCGAAAAGATATGCGAGAATTACTACTATGATTTCCATTGTCTTAAATACCTACTCTGCTAATTCTATTCCTGCCACTCCCGTACGCGCTTTTCGATTTTAACCGCCAGCTCATCCATGCCTTCACCTGTCTTGGCAGACACGAATATGACATCGATCTTGGGATTTCTCATTAGTGCATTAGCCACGACTTTCTCAGTATCGAAATCAAAATACGGAAGCACATCTATCTTGCTGACTATCAGTATATCACATTTTTCATACATGAGGGGATATTTTAATGGTTTATCGTCACCTTCAGGCACCGACAATATGGTGACATCAAGACATGCCCCGGTGTCGAATTCAGCAGGACATACCAGATTCCCCACATTCTCAAGGACTACCAGATCAAGTTTCTCACAACCTGCCACAGGCCTATCTGCCTCACCTTGTATAAGACCCAGCTCCGCCAGACCCTGCCTTGTCATATCCGCATCAAGATGGCACATGCCTCCTGTGTGCAGCTGCACGGAACGGACTCCCGCATCAATCATTCTGGCCGCATCGACATCAGAATCGATATCCGCCTCCATCACTGCCCAGTCCAGTCTTCCTGCCAGTTTTTCAGCCAGCGAAAGTAGCAGCGTCGTCTTTCCCGAACCCGGAGATGACATCAAATTCATAAGAAATACGCCTGCATCTTTGAGCCCTGCCCTCAAGCGCTCCGCGTCCTTATCATTATCTTCAAATACACTTTGCTTTAATTCTATGATTTTTATTTCTTCCATCTCAACACTTCCCGAAAGCCTGCACTTTACAGATCCAGCTCCAGATTATAGCTTTCCTTGAAATACTCTCTGATATCCCCGCGCATCGGCATAGTCTGCTTGATCTTTATAACATCCGCAGGACATCTGGTCTTACAAATACCGCATCCAACGCATGTTTCCTGATCAATGACCACCTTACCATCCTCACCGATAGTAATAGCTTCGACAGGACATCCATGTTCGCCTTCTGTACAAAGCCCACAGCCCACGCACTTCGTGCGGTCAGGGACTGCCGTCCAGCCTGCAGGCTGGAAGCGATGTCTTTCTTTTGAGGTAGCGTTGCGAGCGAGGCGCATCGCGATGCAGCAGCATGGACAGCAGAAACATATCTCGAGGAACTTGTCCATTTCATCGTTTCTTGCTCCCCAAAGCATCTGCTCTACTTCGATCCATACAGCCTGACCGACGAGACCGTGCTTTGCAGCCAGATCCACGCGGGCACAAGCCTCTTCATATGTCAGTGGGACTGCCAGGCCGTTTTCAACTACGGTTTTGGCAGGCTCGCCCATAAATATACATGCAACATCTACAGGATAATCCTCACAATCGTTGGCCTCGCGGCAAAGACATGTTTTCATGCCGCTGATATATTTCATGTGTTTCAACGACTCCTTGATCAGATCTATCGGCAGAACCACCTTCTCACCTTTGTCTGTAACGTCTACATCAAGAGGCATGATGATAGTGCTCGTATGGGTTTCCTTATCGGGATGCAGCATTATCATCTTCTTATAAAGATACGCCTTCATTCCGCCCTTTTTCATCCACACGGAAAACTTGATGAAAAAATGGTAAAGCTTCAGTGCCATCGGCCATCTTTTATCATTCATCGCCAGCAAATGCGTCTTGATAAAGTTATATATGCCTAGCCCATTACTATGGTTCTTAAATGGCGGAAAGCCCACATTCTTTCTTTCAAGGCGTTCTTCGTCTAAGAATAGTACATTGCCTTTTTCATCGATATTCGTTTTTGGTCTGCTGTTTTCTGTGTTCATCTTAATACCCGAATTCTTTTATCTGCAGTTTCCTTCCTTTTGTGTGGATCAACTTAAGTTCCGGCGACCCCAATTCCGGATGGAATCTCAATGCTACCGGAAAAAGTTTTTCCAGATAGTGAGGCACATAACTTGATTCATCGCCCACTTCCAGTGTGATATGTTTTATCTCGCCGATATTATTCTCTTTCGCTGATTTCGCCACCGTCATAACGATGTGGCGAAGGACTCCAAGTTCATGCATATCTACCTCTCCTATATGTACTATATGTACGAAAAAATTTTATCATTTGCTTAAAAAACCGTCATGAAACACTTTCCCATTTTTGTTTCATTATGATATATTTATACTATATTGTATCGCGCCGGCAACAGGAGGCCTAAACACATGATAAGCAGAACACATAATGCCATCGTCAACGCGTTCCTGGTTCTTATCAAGGAGCATGACTTCAATAAGATCTCTGTAGATATGATAATGAAAAAAGCGACAGTTAGCCGTTCGACTTTCTATCGCTATTTCAAAGACAAATATGATGTTATGAACGCAACATATAAGAACCTGCTGGATTACTACGTAGCTCCGGAGCGAAGCAGAAGTTACCGTGATCTTTGCTATCACTTGTTCAAATACGGGCAGGAACATCTCAGCGTATTCAAGAATGCTCTCAACTCAACAGGCTTCAATTCATTCAGTAATTTCATATATGAATACTCATATAAAACAGCTCTTGCGATAACACAGTCTAACAGAGACGGAAAAGGTTTCACACCTGTAGAAGAACTCCAGGTAGATGTATTCTGCAACGGTATCTGTGCTGTATATAAGAAGATCGTATCCCAAAGCTATTCCATAAATCCTATGGATGCTGCAGATGCTCTGTATCAGATGATGCCGGAATCACTGAAGCATTACTGGTGGAAATAAAAAGGACGAGCCAATCACCGATTGGTTCGTCCTTTTATTTTTACTCATATTTCTTATTCTTCATCTTCCAGCGCTCTGTCGAACAGATCTGTTACTTCCTTTGATGGAGCCTTGTCGATCAGAGTAACGACGATCGCGCAAACAGCACCTGCGATAAATCCAGGGAACAGTTCGTAGATGCCTGTTGAAGCTGACAGGAATGACAGCCACAGGATGTCTACCAGGAATCCGCCAACTACGCCTGCGATGGCGCCTTTGTATGTAAATCTTCTCCAGAACAATGATAACAAGATTACAGGTCCGAACGCTGAACCGAAGCCGGCCCATGCATTTTCTACCATATTCATGATAGCCTGAGCACCTTCACCCTTGCTTGATGCGATGAAGAATGCGATAACAGCTACAGCCAGTACGACAAGTCTTCCTACCCAGAGAACTTCCTTTTCTGAAGCGTTCTTCTTGATAACAGGCTTATAGATATCTGATGTGAATGAGCTTGATGCTACCAGCAGCTGTGAGTCAGCAGTTGACATTGATGCTGCCATGATAGCTGCCATGAGTATACCTGCCAGGAATGCAGGGAATAGTTTTCTTGCCAGTTCGATGAATACCATCTTCTGAGCACCGACAGTCAGCAGTTCTTCTGCGATCATCATTCTTCCGAAGTAAGCGATGAGGCATGCACATCCCAGAGTAACGACTACCCAGATGATAGCTACTGTAGCACTCTTCTTGACCATTGAAGGTTTTTCGATGGACATGAATCTTACCAGGATATGAGGCATACCGAAGTATCCGAGACCCCAAGCAAGACCTGAAATGATTTCTTTCCATGATGCATCGAATATTCCTGTACCAAATGAACATTCTACCATTTCACCGCTTACAGCATCCTGATATGAATATACTGCAGCCAGTGCTCCTGTATCCAATTCCTGAGTCAGCACGATGATGATAGGAACAGCCAGCAGAGCGAAGAACATCAGCAGTCCCTGGAAGAAGTCTGTCCAGCATACTGCCTTGAATCCTCCGAAGAATGTGATGATCAGCATTGCCAGAGCGAACACGATCATTGCTGTCTGAGTATCAAGTGCAGGGAATATTGTTGTGAATACGGATGCTCCTGCCACGTAAGCTGATGCTACATAAACTGTGAAGCATACGAAGAAGATGATAGCACTGATAACCTGAAGCGTATTGCTCTGAGTCAGGAATCTGTTTCCAAGATACTGAGGAACTGTGATAGCATCGCCCGCTGCATGTGAGAACTGTCTAAGTCTCTTCGCAACGAAGATCCAGTTGGCAGCTGTACCGAGAGCCAGACCGATACCGATCCACATCTGACCGAAACCAAATGCCAGGATGCTTCCCGGAAGTCCCATCAGCAGCCAAGCCGACATGTCGGAAGCCTGAGCTGACATAGCAGTTACCCAAGGTCCCATAGTTCTTCCGCCCAGGAAGTAGTTGGCCTGTGAGTCGTTCTTTCTTCCTCTTATAAAGAAGTATACGCCCATACTTACCAGTATTATGAAGTATAAGACAAAAGCTAAAATTTCACCATTCATTGTTCTGTTTCTCCTTTTAGTGATTTATAAGTTCGGTTGTTCTCCAACAACTTCCATAGGATAGCACATATTTAACTAGAACGAAACACAGAATCAAGTTCAAATATTTAACTGTACATTTTTTTGATATAATAAATATAATGCTTGAAATTTCAAGGTTTAAAATATAGAATGAATTTAATATATAAATAAATACCAAAAACAAATTTTCAAATTTTTTTCTTCGAAATCTACAATTTCAGAAGATAAAACTTTGAGAAAGAGGCAAAATCATGAAGAAGAACTCCAGAAATACTAAAGGAAAGATCGTTTCCGCTGCTTGGAAACTGTTTTATGAACAAGGGTATGACGAAACGACTGTAGAAGAGATCGTAGAAGAATCGGGCACATCAAGAGGCTCATTCTACCACTATTTTGAAGGCAAGGACGCTCTTCTCTCATCATTGTCAGTCCTCTTTGATGACAAATACGAGGAGCTTTCCCAGACCATGGATCCTGATCTCAGCCCTATAGACAAGTTGAAGCACATCAACCAGGAGCTGTTCCTTATGATCGAGAATACAGTTTCGGTAGAACTTCTTGGCAGACTCTTCGCGACTCAGCTGACTACCAGCGGCGAAAGACATCTGCTCAACACCAACAGAACTTATTACAAATTGCTGCGTCAGATAACTACAGAAGGCCACAGACAAGGGCTTTTCAAGGACGAATTGTCTATCAACGATATAACCAGAGCCTATGCCATGTTCGAACGCGGCCTCATGTACGACTGGTGCATCTCCAGCGGCAACTACTCCCTTTGCCAGCACGCCCAGACCATAATGCCGATGTTCCTTGAAGGGCTGTGTAAATAAATAATATAAAACAAGACCTTGAACACCATTTTCAAGGTCTTGTTATAAGGAAGTGATTTTTGTTTTTTGTGTCGTTAAATTGAGTAAAATTCGTTTAATGATTATCTTAAAGCTTTTTTAATTCTATTTGGTTAGCTTTAACTAACCAAACTATACCATGATAGTATAATTGTGTCAATTGTTTTTTCTGAAAAAATAAAAACTTTTTTCTAATGCTATTCTCTTTCTATTTCTCCTGCCAAATGATGTATAATGTCCATATGGAGGTATTATCATGTTAGACAATTCAAGACTTTTAGAAGATACATGGCTGCGCTGGTCAGCTGATAAATTAGAAGATGCCAAGGTGGCAATCATGGGCATACCATTTGACAACGCTGTCAGCTTCAAAAAGGGAGCTGCATCTGCGCCGGAAAAGTTGAGAGAGCTTTCAGCTGAACTTTCCGACGTTGCGGAAGACTTCATACCTATCAGAGACGGCGTGCTTTACGATTTCGGAGACATCCTGCCGGAGCTCAACTGGGAGAAATACTTTGCGGATGTAGAGGAAAACGCCCTGCATCTTATGCAAAGTGCACCTTTCTGCCTCTTCCTGGGAGGAGATCATTCCGTGACCATCCCTCTCCATAAGGCTTTCGCCAAGAATAATGAAGGCAAGAAGATAGGCATCATCCACTTCGATGCACATTATGACCTTTGCAGAGAATATGACTGCCACCCTTGGTCCCACGCATGCACTGAAGCGAGAGCGCTGGATGACGTTATAAGCGGAGAAGACCTTTTCTTCGTAGGCGTAAGAGTTGCAGAGCTTCAGGAGCTGGATGTGCTCGAGGAAAATCCGGGAATACAGAACATCGGACCGAGGGAGTTGGATAGAATAGGCGTGCCTGCAACATTTGATAGGATCCGTGAAACATTCGCAGATTACGATGCCCTCTACCTTACTCTGGACATCGACGTTCTGGACCCCGCATACGCTCCGGGAACAGGCACTCCTGTTTCAGGCGGTATCAGTTCAAGGCAGTTCATCGATCTGACTAAGATGATCTTAGATGAACTTCCTGTCAAGGCAATGGATATCGTCGAAGTGTCTCCGCCAAACGATGTCAATGACATAACTTCATGGGCAGCTCTTCGCATAATCCATCAAGTATTCACTCGTTTTAGCAAGTAGGACTCATCATGGCACTTTTTATAGCATTTATTATTTTCATGGCGTCTGTCATAGGCGCACTTATATTCGGATATTCTCTGATCTTCGCTCTGCTTGTGGGACTGATCGTTTTCGCAGCGGTCGGTTATAGATCAGGCAGCTCGATAAAAGAACTCTGCAAGATGGGCATAGACGGCAATCGAGACTCTATGATAGTTATCTATGTGATGCTTACTATAGGATTTCTGACAGCATCTTGGAGAATCTCGGGAACAGTAACGATCTTCGTATACTACGGCATGAAGGTCATCACACCGTCGCTGTTTCTCATCATCGCATTCCTGCTCTCGTGTCTCCTCAGCTATGCACTGGGAACTTCGTTCGGAGTAGCGGGAACAGTAGGCGTCATATTCATGACCCTGGCAAGAAGCGGAGGAGTAGATCCTGTACTGGCTGCAGGCACCATCATGAGCGGCATCTATTTCGGCGACAGATGTTCCCCTGTTTCATCCAGCGCGAATCTTGTTGCCGCAGTTACGAAGACAGACATATTTACCAATGTGAAAGCTATGATGAAAACGGCTGTCCTACCATTGATCCTTGCATCAGCAATATATGTCGTTGTATCTGTAATGAATCCGATCTCTCACGTAGATCCGGAGCTTATCAAGGCTTTTGAAACTGAATTTAACCTTTCACTGTGGGCTTTTGTTCCGGCGATCCTGATGCTGGCCCTTCCGCTCATAAAGGTCAGCGTTTTGGTTTCGATGGGGCTAAGCATCGCATCTGCAGTTCTTGTGGCTTGGCTCATCCAGGAGATCCCGCTTCTCGAAGTTATCAAAGCGTGTATATTCGGATATGAAGCGACAGGCGACGGACTGGGTACTCTTCTCAACGGAGGCGGACTTGTATCCATGCTGGAGATCGTCGTTATACTTCTGATATCCTGCTGCTATTCCGGTATATTCACAGGTACAGGCATGCTGGATAAACTTCAGGAAAAGCTGACAGCCGCATGTACGAAATTCGGCAGATTCACAATCATGATCCTCATCAGCATCGGCTCGGCAGCATGTTTCTGCAACCAGACCATCGCTACGCTGATGTGCAATGACCTTCTGAAAAAGCCGTATCTTGACGGCGCTAAAACGGACAACGACTCAGAAGAAAACGATTACCACATAAAAGAAGAACTTGCCATCGACATGGAAAACTCAGTTATCCTCATCGCCTGCATGATCCCTTGGAGCATAGGCTGCAGCGTACCCCTCGGCTTCTTCGACGTAGGCCCGAAAGCCGTGCTCTTCGCCTTTTACATGTGGCTGGTGCCGATATGCTACTGGTTTACTAAGAAGCGCTGGTATTCGGCAAGATAAAATGTTGGCAAAATCACGCCATCCGCAAAATTCGCCAACATTTGCCCATAAATTACCCTTATAACGCCAATAATCGATCATAAAAAACAGTCAATGTTGGCTATTTAAGCAAAACATCTTAATTCTGCCAACAAAATCGTTATATTTGTTGGCATTTTATTTCAAAGCGCCAAAATTCGCCAACATTTCAAAAAAAGAAAGCTGAGATCAAGCAATTCAAGCCTGATTTCAGCTTATTTTTATAGTTTTGTTGGCAAAATAAATCATTCTTCATAAATCGCCAACATTCAAGAAAATAATTATAAACCTTTGCATGTTTCAGTACAGTGGTTTCAGCATATCAGCCGATTCCTCCCAGGATAGCGCCTGCAATCAGTGCAATCAGAGCCAGAGGAACGTATACGTATTTACCGAGAGCCATGAACCAGCCGCCGATAGGCTTATCCGCTCCCAAGTTGACTTCTGCTTCCGCCTTGTCCTTACCAAGCACGTAGAAGAACATGATACCTGCCAGCATAGCACCGAGAGGACAAACGTAGATAGATACAGCGTCCATCCAGCCTGATACGATAGCCTGGATTATCAGAGCTACTACGCAGCCGATAACTGCTATAGTCAGCACTGCAGGAACTCTCTTGAATCCCAGCTTTTCCTGAACTGCCGCTACAGGAACTTCGTACAGATTGATCAGTGATGTGATGCCTGCCAGCAGAACGCATACGTAGAAGATGATACCTACAATAGTTCCGCCCGGCATTCCGTTGAATACGTTTACAAGGTAGATGAACATGAGTCCCGGACCACCTGAATCGAGAGCCGCTCCGCCTACAGCCATAGCCGGAACGATAACCAGTGCCGCCAGCATGGATGCGATAGTATCAAAGATAGCGATGTTTCTTGCTGACTTGACGATGTTTTCGCCTTTGCCAAGATATGATCCGTATATAACTGTTCCGTTACCTGCAACTGATGATGAGAAGAATGCC